>DATJBO010000188.1:0-2567 GCA_035515315.1 Solirubrobacteraceae bacterium | reverse complement strand
GAGCTGGCCGCGAGCGCGCGGCTGCTCAACCAGGCGTTCCGCAAGCACGCGCGCGTCGGGCGACCGTGGGTGCTGTTCAAGTCGGCGATGACGCTCGACGGCAAGGTCGCCACCAGCAGCGGCGACTCGAAGTGGATCTCCGGCGAACAGAGCCGCCTGCTGGCCCACCGCTGGCGCGCTTCGGTGGACGCGGTGATCGTCGGCATCGGCACCGCCCTCGCCGACGACCCCCAGCTCACCGCACGCCCCGACGGGCTGGAAGCGGACGCTGCACTGCAGCCGCGCCGGGTCGTGTTCGACTCGCTGGCCCGCCTGTCGCCCACCTCGCAGCTGGTGGCCGCCGCCGACTCGGTGCCGCTCACCGTCGTGGTCTCGCGCGCCGCCGCCCGCGCTGACACCGATGCGCTGGAAGCGGCCGGCGTGCAGGTGCTGGTGGCGGCCGGTGAAAACGAGCCCGCCCGTGTCCGGGCCGCGCTCGACCAGCTCGGGGCTCAGGGGATCAGCTCAGCGCTGCTCGAGGGAGGCCCGCACCTCGCGGGAGCGTTCCTCGACGCCGGCGAGATCGACGAAATCCGCCTGTTCCTGGCGCCGCTGCTGCTGGGAGGCAGCTCGGCACGCGACCCGCTGGAGGGCGAGGGGGTCGAGCGGATCTCCGAGGCGGCGCGGCCGCTCGCCTTCGACTGGGAGAACGTCGGCGGGGACCTCCTGATCTCCGCGCGGCTGCGCGAGTGGTGAGGCGCACGGGCGCCGAGGAGCGATGTTCACGGGGCTGGTGAGCGGGCTGGGCGTGGTGTCGGGCATCGAGCGCGACGCACAGGGCGCCACCCTGCGTGTCTCGGCCGCGCTGTCCGGCGAACTCCGCGACGGGGAATCGGTGGCCGTCAACGGCGTGTGCCTGACCGCCACCGACACCTCGCCGGAGGGCTTCGCCGCGCAGGCCATGCACGAGACCCTGCAGCGCAGCGCGCTGGCCTCGCTGGAGGTGGGCTCGCGCGTGAACCTCGAGCTGCCGCTGCGCGCCGGCGACCGGCTCGGAGGGCACGTGGTCCAGGGACACGTGGACGGCACCGCCACGGTCCGCGTCGTCCGCGGGGAGGGCTTCTCGCGCGTGGTCGAGCTCGAGTGCGCGCCGGCGCTGCTGCGCTACGTGGTGCTGAAGGGCTCGGTGGCGCTGGACGGCGTCAGCCTCACCGTGAGCGCGCTCGAGGACGACGGCTTCTCCGTCTCGCTGATACCCGAGACGCTGGCCCGCACCACGCTCGGCGCGCTGCGCGGGGGGGACCGCGTGAACGTCGAGGTGGACGTGCTCGCCAAGCACCTCGAGCGCCTGGTGGCGGTACGGGCATGAGGTACGGGCAGGTACGGGCATGAGCACCACGGGCACGGCCACCCCGTTCGCGACGATCGAGCAGGCGATCGAGGACATCCGCCGCGGGCGGATGGTGGTCGTGTGCGACGACGAGGACCGCGAGAACGAGGGCGACCTCACGCTCGCCGCCCAGTTCGCCACGCCCGAGGCGATCAACTTCATGGCCAAGGAGGGGCGCGGGCTGATCTGCCTGTCGCTGACCCCCGAGCGCTGCGACGAGCTCGGGCTCGACCTGATGGCTGCGAAGAACGAGTCGCCGTTCGAAACCCCGTTCACCGTCTCGATCGAGGCCCGCGAGGGGGTGACCACCGGCATCTCCGCCCACGACCGTGCGCACACGATCCAGGTCGCGATCGACCCGGCGAGCCGCCCCTACGACCTCGTCCAGCCGGGCCACGTGTTCCCGCTCAAGAGCCGTCCGGGAGGGGTGCTCGAGCGCGCCGGCCAGACCGAGGCCGCCGTCGACCTCGCACGGCTGGCGGGGCTCAACCCGGCAGGCGTGATCTGCGAGGTGATGAACGACGACGGGACGATGGCGCGGGTGCCCGACCTCGTCGGGTACTGCTCGCGCCACGGTCTCAGCATGATCACCGTCGCCGACCTGATCGCCTACCGGCGCCGCCACGACAAGCTCGTCGAACGCGTCGTCTCGACGCGGCTGCCGACCACCTTCGGTGACTTCCAGGCGATCGGCTACCGCTCGCTCGTCGACGACAAGCACCACGTCGCGCTGGTCAAGGGCGAGGTCGCGGGAGAACCGGATGTGCTCGTGCGGGTGCACTCGGAGTGCCTCACCGGCGACGTGTTCCACTCGCTGCGCTGCGACTGCGGCGAGCAGCTCGAATCCGCCCTGTCGATGATCGACCGCGAGGGCAAAGGGGTGCTCCTCTATCTGTCCCAGGAGGGGCGCGGGATCGGGCTGCTGAACAAGCTGCGCGCCTACCGTCTGCAGGAGGACGGGCTCGACACCGTCGAGGCCAACGAGCGCCTCGGATTGCCCGCGGACCTGCGCGACTACGGGATCGGCGCCCAGATCCTCGTGGACCTCGGCCTCGGCTCGATCCGGATCCTCACCAACAACCCGAAGAAGATCCGCGGGCTCGAGGGCTACGGGCTGTCGGTCAGCGGCCAGCTCCCGATCGAGCACGCCCCCAACGAGCACAACCAGGAGTACCTGCGCACCAAGGCCCAGCGGATG
>DATJBO010000187.1:0-36205 GCA_035515315.1 Solirubrobacteraceae bacterium | reverse complement strand
TGATCATCGCGGTTGCCGGCAAACCGCTGTGGGTGTCGGCGCTGCTGTACGTGACGGTGCTGGTCACCGTCCTCTCGGGGCTGGACTACTTCTTCGGGCTGCGCCGGCGGATGCAGCAGGCGCAGGCTCAGGCGGACGGCTGAGCCGACGCGTGCCCGTCGAGCCACTCCTCGAGGCTCGTCTGGCGGGGCACCGGTGAGCCGGTGGCGATCTCCTCGCGCAGCTCGCTGAGCAGCCCGCTGCGTTCGGCCACGACGCTGTGCTGGTGGATCGTCTCGAGGTTCTCCTGGCGGGCGGCGACGAAGCTGGCGCCGTCGAGCTCGCCGAAGCGGCCGACGACGCCCGCGACCATCTCGCGCACGCAGTCCTCCACGAAGCGGGGTCGGCGGTGGGCCTTTTCCACCACCTCGACCTCGTCGGAGCGCTTCATCAGCTCGTAGATCTCCGAGGACATGCTCGCCTCGGCGATCTCCAGCAGGGTCGTCGCCTCGATCTCCGCCGAGCAGTCCTCCAGGCAGCCGATGTGGAGCGTGGCGAGCCCCCGCTGGTTGTGGGTGGCCACCGGCACGCTCTCGAGCACGACGTCGATCTGCTCGGGCGTGAGCCCCCGGTCGAGCAGACGCTCGCGTGCGCGGGCGGCGATCAGCTCCTGGGCGCACGGGCACGCGGTCATGCCGGTGGCCGACACCCCCACCAGGCGGCGGGTGCCGTGGGCGAACGCGACCGCACGCCCGTGGAGCGTGTAGATCTCCTGTGTGTGCACCCCGGAGACGGGCGCCGGCTTGTTCTCGGGGTAACGCGCGGCGACCGTCACTTCCGCGCGCACGGCGCCCTGGCGGGCGCGAACGAGCTCGGCGATGTGCTGGGCGAGGGTCTCCGCACGGAACGGGGCCTCGCTGAGGACGACCTCGCCGATGGCCTGGTTGACGACCTCTTCGAAGCGGGACATGTGGGCGCCCTTCTGCACCGCGCTGAGGTCCACGAAGCAGTCGAAGCGCGCGAGGTACAGCTCTTCGCGGATGCGCACCACCTTCTCCACGCCGGTGACGCCGACGCGCGACAGGCCTACCGCGATCGACGGAGTGCGAGCCTGCACATCTCCGCCCGTTGCGAGCGTGGGGAACGGCGCGGTATGCGTTACGCCGGCCTGCATACCGGCCCAGCGTAGCGAGCGCGCTCGCGACCCCGTCCCGTGCGTCCGCGAGGGCGCACAGCGGGAATCTGAGCCGTCAGCTACCGTAGGCGGCCGCACACGCGCGGGGACTGGCCGGCGCGAGGGGAGAGGATGGTCGTTCGGTGCGATGGCCGACAAGGGTGATGTCGTGATGAGCCCGCCGGTGGGGGCGACGGTGGAGATCGAGGAGCTGCAGAGCCTGATCGCCGACGCCCACGAACGGGGGGTCGTGGGGGCGGGGGCGCTGAGCGCGGCGGTGGACGAGGCCGAGCTGTCCCTGCAGCAGACGGGCGAGCTGATGAGCTACCTCGAGGAGCACGGCATCGAGGTGGTCAGCGCGGGCGAGGCACCCGGCGACCTCGACGCCGCCGACGAGGACGGGGCGCCCGGCGGGGAGCACCTGCCGGCCGACGGCGAGCAGGAGATCGGCGAGTCGCAGGACGAACAGGAGCACCGGGAGCGCTCCGCCGCCGTGCAGATGCGCCTCGAGGAGCTGCGCCGGCGAGACGTCGACCTCACGATCGAGCCGAGCCTCGATTCGCTGCGCCTGTACCTGCGGGCGATTGGCCGGGTTCCGCTGCTGAGCGCCGACGAGGAGGTCGCGCTGGCCAAGCGGATCGAGCGGGGGGACATGGCCGCCAAGCAGCACATGGTGGAGGCCAACCTGCGTCTGGTCGTGTCGATCGCCAAGGGATACGTGGGGCGGGGCCTGACGCTGCTCGACCTGATCCAGGAGGGATCGCTCGGACTGATCAGGGCGGTCGAGAAGTTCGACTATCGGCGCGGGTACAAGTTCTCGACGTACGCGACCTGGTGGATCCGCCAGGCGGTGACCCGCTCGCTCGCCGACAAGGCACGGACGATCCGCATCCCCGTGCACATGGTGGAGCGGCTGAACAAGCTGATCCACGCCGAACGGCGCCTGGTGCAGCAGCTGGGACGCGACCCGAGCTCAGCCGAGCTGGCCGCCGAGCTGGGGTGCAGCGTGCCCGAGGTGAGAGAGGTGATGCGCATCACCCAGCAACCGGTGTCGCTGGAGAAGCCCGTCGGCGAGGAAGACGACTCGGCGCTCGCCGACTTCATCGAGGACGACACCGCCGAGTCTCCGTTCGAGATCGCCTCCGAGGCCCTGCGCAGGGAGAACGTGAGCCGCGTGCTGGCCTCCCTGCCCACGCGCGAGCGGGAGGTGATCGAGCTGCGCTACGGCATCGTGGGAGGACGCCCGCGGACGCTCGAGGAGGTCGGAAGGGCGTTCAACATCACCCGCGAGCGCGTTCGCCAGATCGAGAACCGCACGCTGAAAAAGCTGCAGTCGCTGCCGGACGCGCAACAACTGCGCGAGGCTTCCTAGCCGGACGCCTAAACTGACGGGCCCCGGCGGGGTTCCCGAGCGGTCAAAGGGGACGCGCTGTAAACGCGTTGGCTCTGCCTTCGCAGGTTCGAATCCTGCCCCCGCCATTGGCCGATGCGATAGCGACGACCGCCGAGCGATTTCGCGTTTGCGGGCGGCGGTGATGGGTAGGAGGCGCTTGACCCGCGGCGGTAGAGCCCCGCCCGCAGGCGTCGATCCACCCGCGCCGCGGCTGCTCCCTCTGGCCGCGGCGCGGGCATCCCTCGCTACGCCTCCCCGGGACGCCCGGTGGGTGGCGATGCTTAGGCACACCGGCCCCGGGTAGGGGAAAAACCGGTTGGTGCGCGCCACACCGGTCTTTCCGCGGACGTGGTGGCCCTGTAGGGAAGTTCTGCGTAGAGGGAGAGGAACGTGAACAGGAACAACCGACTGATGCGCTCGTCCTCGGGGGTGCGTGCGGCGCTCGCGAGCACCGCGGCCGTGCTCTCGCTACTTGTCCCCGCGGCCCCGGGGGCCCAGGCGAAGGCCACACCCAATCGGAATACGAGCCCTTCGCCGACTGCCCGGTGTATGTCAAGCACGTAGCCCACTGCCTGGCGGCGACGACCACGAGCGGTGAATTCCAACTGGCCAACAAGACGGTCCCGATCAACAAGCCGATCGTGCTCCAGGGCGGGATCATCGAAGGCTCCCACGTGCTGGTGCCGGCGGCCGATGGCAACACGCTGTCGCGTACCACCCTCACCGTCCCGGGAGGCCTCACGGGGATCGAAGCCCTGCCTCTGGGGGAAGTGACCTCGACCACCGAACTCGCAGGACCGGTCGAAGTGTTCGAGGAAAACCTCACCGGACGGGGCACAGCCGTGAAGCTGCCGGTCAAGGTGAAGCTCGAAAACCCCGTCCTCGGCGAAGAATGCTACGTCGGCTCGGACACCGAACCGATCGTCCTGCATCTCACGACGGGGACCACCAAACCGCCGCCCCCGGCCGAACCGATCACCGGAAAACTCGGGACCGTGAGCCTCAACCCGTCGCTGACGATCACAACGATCAGCGGAGCGTCGCTTGTCGACAACACCTTCCCGGCCCCTGGAGTGAGTGGGTGTGGCGGCGGGCTGCTGAGCCCGCTGCTCGACACCGCAGTGGACCTCCAGGTGGGCCTGCCCGCCAAAGCCGGAGCCAGCAAGGCGGTGCTCAACGGCTCGCTGGCTGAGACCGACACCAGGAGCGTGAAGAAAGCGAAAGTCGTGCCCCGCCGCTGAGGAGTGAGCTCGCACCGTCCCGTACCCCCCCTCCGGGGCGGCGCGAGCGAGCCCCCCGCGGCGCACCCATCCACCCTGACTGCGTCGAAACCGGGTTAGGGGTAGAACTCGGGCCCACGGCCCGGGCACCGCAGTCAACGGCGCCCCATGGGCAACCACGCAGCCAGAAGGGAGCGATCATGGAGTCTTCACAGCCCGCGAGGGTGCTCGTCGTCGCCCACCAGACGGCGGCCACCCGACCGCTGCTGGACGCGGTCCACCAGCGTGCCCAGCAGGGACCGAGCGCCTTCACGCTGCTCGTCCCGAACCCTGCACACGGGTTGCACAAGGTCGTGGACGCACAGGATCAGGGCCCGGACGAGGCCCGGGGGGTCCTGGACGAGGCGCTGCCCAAGCTGAGCGAGGCCGCCGGCAGCCAGGTGGAGGGGATCATCGGCGATCCGGACCCCGTGGCAGCGGTCCAGGACGCGATCAACCTGAGGGGATTCGACGAGATCATCATCTCCACCCTCCCCCACCGGGTCTCCCGCTGGCTGAAGCTGGATCTACCCAGCAAGGTCGCCGGGATGGGGCTGCCCGTGCAGACGGTGACCCCGGCCGACGAGTAGAGGGCACGGGCCCGGGAGGCCCGATGCCGAGCACCCCCGGCGGGCGCCGGTGCCCCTGGCGGGAGCTGGCGGCCAACCGGGGCGCGAGCGCGCGCTACGATCGGTCGCTACCTGCCCAGCTAGCTCAGTTGGTAGAGCACTTCCATGGTAAGGAAGGGGTCATCGGTTCGAGTCCGATGCTGGGCTTGGCTCGGTAGAGCGGTTTCTCGCGTAGCCAGGCTGCGGACGCGATCTTCCTGGGGGCGTCCTGGAGGCGCGCTGTGAGGGGAGAACCACTTGTGGGGAAGAGCGGAGGTGATGTCCGCGTCGTTGGCGGACGGTGCTGGGGTGTAGCCTGTCGCCGATGAGGTTGACGGTCGTGGTAGGGGGAGCTGTTGTGGTGGCATTCGCGTTCTCTGGATGCGGCGGTAGCCACAACACGACGAGCACGACGAGCACGACGAGCACGACGAGCGCAACACTTCCCGCCGGGACACCCGCCGCGCTGCGCGGCGCGCACGGGAGCCTGCTTGGCACCGGGGAACTGGCGGGTTTCGTCCCGCGCGGCACGCCCACGCTTGGCACGAGTGCGGAAAGCTGGGTCGCGGACGAGCAGGTGCCGCCCGAAAAGAGGGCCGCGGAAACGGCCAAGCTGCGGGCGCTCGGCTTCGTCGCCGGCCTCGAGCAGCGGCTCGCATCCACCCACGGCGGCACCGGAGAAGCGATCTCGATCGTGGAGTTGTTTCATTCGTCGCACGGCGCCAGCGCCGAAGCCGCGTCGACGCTCAAGCAGGCCACCGGCCGCGGCGAAACCACGTTCGCCGCGCCGGGCGTCCCCGGTGGTCATGGCTTCGGCTCGAGCGCAGGAAACGCGAACGTCACATTTTCGATCGGCCCCTACTACTACCTCGTCGGCGACCAGGTCCCATCCGGCACCCCGGCCACGACCGCACGCGCGCAGCTGGTCGCCGCCGCTGAAAGCCTCTACCGTCGCGCTACCCGCTGATCGGGTGGAGGCGACGTAGAGCCTCTCGTGCCCGGGTTGTCGGGCAACCGCGGCGAACCGTGATCTGACCGCTCTCGCAGAGATATCGCGGGTTAGCATGCCGCCGTGCGCCGCCGACAGAGGGTGGGGATCCTCCTTGCCGGGCGGCGCCTCGGAGGCCCTCTCGCGCGCGCACGGGCGGCCGCGCGCGATGACCTGCGGAGCACCTTCGGCGCGCTCGCCCGGCCGGGACCGCTGCGGCGCGTCCTGCTCGCCGAAGGCCAGTCTGCGTTTGGCGACGCGGCGGCTTACGTGGCGCTGCTCGTCGTGGCGTACCAGCGCCTGCACTCGCCCTGGGCGCTCGCGGCGGTGCTGCTGGCCGATGTGGCTCCGCGCCTGCTCGTGGCTCCCCCGGCGGGCGCGCTGGCGGATCGCTTCCAGCCGAGAACGCTGATGATCACCGCGGACGCGCTGCGCGCGGCCGCGCTCGTGGGCCTCGTGGCGATTCCCTCGTTCTTTGCGACGGTGCTGCTTGCGGGGGTGCTCGGCTCGGGCACGGCGCTCTACCGCCCGGCCGCGGAAGCGTCCATGCCGATGCTGACCGAGGACCCCGAGCTGGCGGCGCGAGCCGTGACGACTCGCTACACGCTGATCACGCTGGGCCAGCTGCTGGGTTGGATCACGGCCGGGCTGCTGTTCCTGGTCGCCCGGCCGGTCCAGGTGCTGTACGTCGACGCGCTCACCTTCGCGATCTCGATCGCGCTGATTGCAACCACGCGCATAAGGCGGGGTGCTGGTGCGCCGCATGCCGGGGGCGGGCAGGGAATCGTGTCGATGGTGCTCGAAGGGGGGCGCGCCGCGCGCGGGACGCCGGGCGTGCTGGCGCTGCTGCTCACTGCCTCATGCGCAGCGCTGACGGCCGGGATGATCAACGTCGCCGAGCCATTGATCGCGAAGAACGTGCTGCACGCGGGGAACACCGGCTTCACGGCACTGGTCGCGGCGTTCGGGATCGGCCTTGTCCTCGGCAGTGCGTTCTCGGGCCCCCGCGAGCGCTCGGTGGTGTCGCTGCGATTCGGTTACTCGCGCGCCCAGGCGATCGGCGCGTGCGGCTTTGCGATCGTCGCGCTTGCCCCGTCTCTGCTCGTCGCTCTGCTCGGCAGCCTCGTCGGCGGAATCGGGGACGGCCTCGAGCTCACACGCGCTCGGCAGTTGGTGCAGCTGACCGTCGCAAAGGGCCTGCTCGGGCGGATCACGGGCCTGTTCAACGCGAGCGAACCGGCCGCGATCATGGTGGCGTTCGTGATCGGCGGCATCGTCAGCTCGCTGCTCGGCGCACGCGCGACGTTCGCGATCGCCGGTGCGGGACTCCTCGTGACGGCCGCTGGGGGGGCGCTGTGGTGGGCGAGGCACCCCGAGTGACCGTCAGCGCACACGCACGACGGGCAAAGTGCGAGGCGCCCACAGGCGCCCTCGCACCGGCCCGGTTTTCACATCTCGTCACTGGGTGAGATTAGACGTGGCGCGGCATCTGCATCCTCCTCGAATGATCCTGGATCAAAGGTGAAATCTGGGTGACATCAGACGTGCCGCGGCATCTGCAGCCTCCTCGGGTGATGCTGAGTAAAGGTCGATTTGCCATCCAGGCCAATCGATGGCCACAGAAACCTATCCGGAGCCCCTATCCGGCGTCAAGGCGCCCAGAGTTTCGTTTTCGCTCGCGCGGGTAACCATCGGCAGGCATCAAGCCGGGGAGACGTGGCTCAGCAGACGTGGTGTAGGCGTCCGGGCACGCGAGCGCTCGAAGTGCGCGTGCGCGTCACTCCCGGCTCACCCCTGCGAGACGAGAGCTACCGGAAGGAGACCGATGGGTACCAGCAGTGCGTTGCGCGTGCGCGACCTTCTACGCAACCGCGTGGCAGTGAGGATCTTGGGCGTCGGGGCCGCCACCTGCGCGCTCGGACTGGCGAACGCGACCGGCGCTGACGCAAAGAAGCTCGAACGCCTTCCGGTCCTGTTCGTCCACGGGTTCGAGAGCGCCGGATCCAACTTCGCCTCGCAGGAGATGCGCTTTGAAAGCAACGGCTATCCGCACACCTGGCTGGACGCGATCGACTACGACTCGCCTGCGGCGGCGGGCAACTCCGGCGAAGTCGACAAACAGATCGAAGAAGCGATCGAAGCCCTCAAGAAGGCGAGCGGTAAGCCCAAGGTCGACGTGATCGCGCATTCCGAGGGAACGACGGTGGTCTACGACTACCTCACGGAAGGCGAAAAAGCCGCCGAGCGGAGGGCCAGCGTTGCTGCCTACGCCAACATGGACGGCCAGGAAACCAACCCCGGGGTGCCGACGCTGGCCCTGTGGGCCGGGCGCTGCGGAGACGTTACGTGTGAAAAACCGGAACGCCACATGGAAGGCGCCGAAAACGTCACCATCCCGGACGCGACCCACGTGCAGACCTCGACATCGGCGGAATCGTTCCAGTACATGTACAGGTTCTTCACCGGCAAGCGCCCCCACCGCGACATCGTGCGGCAGAGGCGAACGATCCAGCTCGCGGGCAAGGCGCTCGAATTCCCACAGAACACCGGAGACGCCGGGTCCACCGTTCAGGTGTGGCCGGTGAACTCCCAGGGGCAGCGCATCGGTTCGTCGCCACTTGCGGAATACAGCATCACCAGCGCGTCGACCGGGGGCGGCGAATGGGGCCCCGTGGCAGCGAAGTCCGGTCAGCGCTACGAGTTCGCGCTGATCACACCCGGCCACACGATCCATGCCTACTACGAGCCGTTCGTCCGCAGCGACTACGACGTCCGCCTGCTCTCGTCGGTACCGATCGAGACCGAGGCCGGGAAGTACCCGGCGAACTCGGGGGCGACCATGATCCGGTACAAGGAGTACTGGGGCAACCAGCCGGGCGAAAACGACGAACTGCTCGTCAACGGGCTGAACCTCTGCACCGCCACGCTGTGTCCCTGGGAAAAGGAGGTGAACGCGTTCTTCGCGTTCAACTGGGAAGGCAAGGACGAAAGCACGCTCAACGAAGAACCGGTGCTGAGCAAGCTTCCGTTCATACAGGCGGCACAGGTCTACATACCCGGCAGTGAACCTCCGACCGCGACCGTCGCATACCAGCTGAACTCACGCGGAGGCGGAGGCCTGCGCACCCTGAACGTTCCAGATTGGGAAGGCCTCACCAACCAGGTCGAGATCTTCTGGAACGATTTCGACACCCTGAAGTTCTAGGGCGCTCGATCGGAAGATCAAAGGCGAGCCAGGGCCCCGGGCAAGTGCCGGGGCCCTGCGACCCGCGGTTCCCGGGCCGTCTGAACCGTTCGTCCACTTCCGCTCGGCGACCCCAGGTTTCCGCTTCGGGGCGCCGATCTGTCGAGCGTGGGTGTCCCCGCCCGGACCCGCGCAACAGGTGATGTCGCAGTCTGCGAAGGGGTGCCTGCGGCGGTCGCCGTCTTGAGCGGAGACGGGTCCCTCGAGCGCGCCACGAGTGAGTTCCTCGAGCGGCTCGATGTCCGCGAGGGCTCCCTGACGTCGTGTCCAGAGGAGATCGAGCAGATCGGGGCAGGTGAAGCCGACCACGCGACGGTGATGCTCGACGGTCTCGAGGGGGACCTCGTCGCGGTGGTCGACAGCCACGGCCGGCGCACAACCGTCCTCACGATCCCCGCCGAGCGCGACGCGGCGGACATCGAGCCCGTTGCAGGACTGCTCCAGGAGCCGCTGGACGAGAGCCCCGCGATCGTGTGGCTGAAGGACCTCGACGGGCGCTACCTGTACGTGAACCGCCGCTACGCCGAGCAGCTCGGGATCGATGCCGAGCGCGTGTGCGGTCGCACCGACGCCGAGCTCACCGCCGCGGCGTCGATCGAAGGTCTGCGCCTGGAGGAGAAAGACACCGCGGGGCTGGAGCCGCTGGAGCTCGAGTACATGATCGGCGCCTTCGAAGAGCGCCCCGCCTTCGCCGCCCTGCGGTTTGCGCTGCGCGACGCCGACGGGCAGCCGGCTGCGATCTGCGGTGTGGCGGCACCGCTCGCGGAGGCCTCGCTGGCCCGTTCGGAGTGCGAGCGGCTGATGAGGATCGATCGCTGGCGACGGATCGACGCGTTCGCGATCCGCCAAGAGCTGCTCGACGACTGGGGGCTGACCCTCGCCGACGGGAGCTCCGGGCCGCCCCTCGACCGTGACGACCGCGTCGCCGCCGTCCTCGTCGAGCGAGACGAGGCGCTCGCCACGGCCGCCCGCCTGGAGGAGCAGCTGGCGACGGAGCGCGAGCAGCGGGACAGCCTGCGCGCCGAGTCACAGCGCGCCGCTCGGCGGGCCGAGGAGCTCGATGACGCCGTGGCCGCCGAGCACGCGCGCTCCGACGAGCTCGAGCAGTCGCTCGCTCGCAGCGAGACGCGCGTGGGCGAGCTGGAAGCCGAGCTGACGGCCGTCCGGGGCGAGCTCGAGGAGCACGTCGAGCACGAGAAAGCGCTCGAGGCCGCCGCGTCTGGGTCGAAGAGCGCGACGGAGGACGACGGGCTCACGTGGAGCACGTCCGCGCAACGCGCCTTCTCGGCTGCGCTCGGGAGGCCCACGGAGTGGCGGTCGGTGCTCGAGCACGCGGTCGAGACGCTCGGCTGCGAGGGAGGATGGGACGCCACCGTCGCCTGGTGCCGCGACGATCCGCGTGGGTCGATGAGGTGCAACGCGATCTGGATGCGCGACCGTGGGGCCCTGGCCGCCTTCGAGAGCCGCACCTGGCACCACCGCAGGGATGCGTCGAGTGCAGAGTTCGGCCGCGCCCGCAACCGGATGGCGACCACCTGTGTGCTGGAGCTGCGCTCGGCAGAGGACCCGCTGCTGAGAGCCGCCGCCGAGGAGGGCATGGGCTCCGCGCTACTGGTCCCTATCAGCGACGGCGCCGAGACGATCGCGATGCTCGAGCTGCTGTCTCGGACGGACACGGCACCGGATGCAGAGCTGATGGTCTCGCTCGAAGCGATCGCCCTTCAACTCGGGGCGGTCGCCCAGCTGCTGAAGCTCGCCGACGTGCCGCGGTGGCGGATGGGGCGGCTGTGAGCGCCGACGCCAGGCCGGCGCTCAGCTGAACCCTCCCAGCCGGCCGGCGGCCGTGCTCAGTGCCGGCAGGAGCCCTGCGATCCGGGATCGCCGTCGCCCTGGGCGGATCCACGACGGCCGTAGCGCTCGCCGGATCCGGGGCCGCTGTCACCCTTGCCGGATCCGGGATCGCCGTAGCCCTGGACGGATCCGGGGCCGCCGTGTCCGTGGGCGAAGAAGTGTGCGGTCTCGGCCGCTTCGAGCGCGCTCAGGATCGGTGCGGTGGTGGATTCGAATTCGGTGAGAGCGGCCCGGAACGGCTTGCACGCCGCTTCGATCGCCGCGCGGAAGCTCATCTTCGCTTCCCGAGCCGAAGTCCAGTAGCTCTTGAGCGCTTCCTCGCAGGCCGGGCTGAGTTCGGTGTGGCTCCACCAGAAACCGGGGTGTTCGGTCACTGCGGGGCAGGCTTCGTCGAGCTTCGCCCGCGCGGGCTTCAGCGCTTCCCAGAGGGTCTTGCCGGCGGCTTCCTCAGCCTGCCGCTTGACGGCGTATGCCGCCGCGAGCTTTTCGCATGCTGCCTTCAGTTCGTTGACCTGCGTTTCGTTGAGGCTGCTCAGGCCGTGCCCGTCCCACTTCCAGCGCGGACGTCCGTTCAATGACACACCCGCTTCGGCGCAGACACGCTGGACCTGCTTGCCGTGGTGCACGAGGCGGCCGAACTGCTCCCGGCCTCGATGATGCGCGAGCGCCGCGCTCGGGGCGCCGATTGCCGCGAACACACAGAAGGCCGCGGAGAGGACCATCACTCTGGGTCGGATCAGCATCTTCAAACCTCCTTGGAATGCGCTTTGCCAACTCGGTGGAATGCGATTCCCAAGCCGGACAGTCACTAAACCCCTGCCCGACACCTGTTGGGCGGACACAACCACGGACGGCGCTCCCCACTGCGGAGCGTGCGCCCGCTCGATCGTGCTCGGCACGTGTCCTCGCGGCCTTTACCCCATGTCTGCGAAACACCCCCGGACGTCCAGAATCCGGAGCGCGAGCACCACAGGCGCACCTCCCGTTGCAACGGAGGCGGGCCTTGGGGGGGAACCGCCCCGAGACAAGCGGCCAGGTGCGGATGTGGCAGTCGTCACAAGGGATACACTCGACCAGGGCCGAGGGTCCGATGGACCGACAAGCGCAAGAGGGAGGGTGAGCACATGGAGATCCCAGTGACGAGCTCAGACGCGACGTACCGGTCGCCGGGTCGGACGGGCGGCCTATCCGGTGCTCTCCGCGAATTCACCCGCTACTGGTGGCTGTGGCTGGTGATGGGCATCGCATGGGTGATCGCGGCCCTGGTGATCCTGCAGTTCAACCACGCCTCGATCACGACCGTGAGCGTGATCCTCGGGCTCATGTTCGCCGTCGCGGCGCTCGAGCAGTTCGCGCTGTCGGCCCTCGCCGACACGCTGCGCTGGCTGTGGGTGGCGTTCGGGGTCCTATTCGCGGCCTGCGCGGTCATCTGCTTCGTCGAACCCGCGGGAACGTTCACGGGTCTCGCGAACGTGCTCGGCTTTCTGTTCGTGTGCGTCGGCATCTGGTGGATGATCAGGGCGTTCCTGCTCAAGGAGCTGGACCCGACCTGGTGGCTGGGTCTGGTCGCCGGGATCCTGATGGTGGTGCTGGGATTCTGGACCTCCGGCCAGTTCTTCCTGCAGAGGGCGTACACGCTGCTGGTGTTCGCCGGGATCTGGGCGCTGATGGAGGGCGTGACGCTGATCGTCCGCGCCTTCCAGATCCGTGGCGCCGGCAAGGCGCTCTAAGCGCCTCCGCGGTATCCGTCAGTAGAGGGCTGCGGCGAGGCGCCGGCGTGTGGCGCTCGCGAACGGACTCTGCGGATCGAGCGCGTCGAGCTCCCCGAGGATCACCCGGCGGATCTCGTCGGCGCGATCCCGCGCCGACGGCAACCCGTCGAGCAGCCGCTCGACACCGCCCTCGAGATCGCCCCGGTCGAGGGCCGCGAGGGCCTCCGGGAACATCCCCTCGGCCTGCAGGCGCAGCCTTGCAGCGAGGCCGTCGGCGCGCAGGCTCGCCTCGACCTGCTCCAGCAGCTCGAGCGCGATCTCGCTCTCGCCGCGCTCGATCAGGATCCGGGCCAGCGCGAGCGCCGCGTCCACACGCCCGGGCTGCAGCTCCAGGGCGCGCCGGAGATCCTCCTCGCTGCCGCCCTCCACGAGCAGGTCGGCCTCGGACGGAAGCAGGGCGTCGAAGAACCGCTGGACGACCTCGCGACCCTGCGCGCCGACGAATTCATCGACCACCCGTGCGTCCTTGAACGCCTTCACCGCCGGGATACCCTGGATCGCGAAGGCCTGAGCGAGCGCCTGGTTGGCGTCGGTGTCGAGCTTGGCCAGCACAACCTTCCCCTCGCGTTCGGCGGCGGCCCGCTCGAGCAGCGGGCCCAGCTGGCGGCACGGCCCACACCACTCCGCCCAGAAGTCCACCACCACGGGAACGCTGCGCGAGCGTTCGATCACCTCGCGCTCGAAGTCCAGTTCGCTGACGTCCAGGACCGTCACCGACGCCAGCTTAGAGGCGGCTCGCCGGCTCGCGGTCACGGGTCCCCGAAGCTCCCGAAGGCCCCGCTCTCGGGGCGGCCCGGGGGTGGGCCGGGTGACGGCCCTCAGCGGCTCGTCAGGCCTCGAGCACCCACGGTGCGAGCGCCTCCCGCATCCACCCGGGGATCGGCATCTTCTCGAAGAGCTGTCGATCCACGAACACGTGGCGCATCTCGCCCTCCACGAGGGGCTCGCCGCCACGGAGCACGCGGTGGCGCGTCGTGCAGGCGGTGGTCCCCAACCGCGTGATCGCCACCTCGAGCGCGAGCTCGTCGTCGAAGCGAGCGGCACCGAGGAAGCGCGCGGAGGCTTCGGCCACCACCATGTCGATCCCCCGCTCGAGCATCGCCCCGTAGCTGCCCACAGCGGCCCGCCACAGCTCGGTCATCGCGATGTCGAAGTACGCGAAGTAGTTGGCGTTGAAGACGATCTGCTGCGGGTCGCACTCGCCGTAGCGGACCCTCAGGGGATGGATGAAGGGGGCGGGCGCCACCGCGGCAGACTACCCGGGCGGCTAGCATCGCTGCCCGTGACCGGGGGAAGGGCCGCGGAGTGGCTGCAGGCGGGCTCGTTCTTCGAGTGGACGCCCCCGGACGGACAGCGGGCGCCCCTGCGGATCTTCCACGCCGAGCTCGGCGACCCGGAGGCGCCGGCAGCGCTCCTGCTGCACGGGTTTCCCACCAGCAGCATCGACTGGTACGACGTCGCGGGCCTGCTCGCCGCGGAGCACCGGGTGGGCATGCTCGACTTCCCCGGCTTCGGCTTCTCGGACAAGCCACGCGACGGCGGCTACTCCCTCCAGCGCGACCGCGGGCTGGTCGAGCACTACGCCCGAGAGATCCTCGGAGCGGAGTCGGTCGCGGTGATCGCCCACGACCGCGGGGACAGCGTGGCGCTCGCCTTCGCCGAGCGGTGCAGCTCGCCGGACGCCGGCTTCGAGCTGCGCCACCTGGTGCTGAGCAACGGCAACATGTTCCTGCCCCTCTCCAACCTCACGGGCTTCCAGCGCCTGATCCTCGACCCCGCCTCGGCGCCCGCTGTGCTCGAGGCGCTGACGCCGGAGATGCTCGCGGCGGGCATGGGGCTGAGCACCTTCACTCCCGCACGCTCGCCCCAGGACCCCGAGATCGTCGCCCTCGCGGCAACCTTCGCCCACAACGACGGCATCGCGGTGCTCCACGAGACGATCCAGTACCTCGTCGAGCGATCCCGCAACGAGCGGGGGTGGCTCGATGCGCTGGCCGCCTCCTCGGTGCCCACCACACTGGTGTGGGGCCTCTACGACACCGTCTCCCCCCTGCGCGTGGCCGCCCACGTGTGGAGCGCGTTCCTCTCGGAAAAGCCCGGGGTGAACGAGTTCTGGCTCCTGCCGAGCGCCAACCACTACCTCCAGAACGACCAGCCGCGGGAGTTCGTGGAAGTCCTCAACAGCGCGATGTCGGGAGCCTCTCCCGAGCCCGGGGCGCTCGGCGGCGGCCCGGGGGCGCCGGTGTTCATCGACCGCTCCCGCAGCGAACTCCCCTCGGCGGCCGAGGTGCTCGCGCAGCCAGCCTCGCTCGAGGCACTCCAACAGGACGCCGCCCGGCTGGAAGGCTGAGCTCCCGCCGGTCCGGGCGCCACCCCTCCCGCCGACCCCGCCCGCGAGCTGCCTCCCGCCTGCCCCGAGCGGGCCTGGGATAGGGTCCGCGCGGTGGCCGAGGCCGCGGCGCTCACAGTCGAGAAACTGCGTGTCAGGCGCGGAGGCCGCGAGGTCCTCCACGGGCTCTCCCTCGAGGTCGAACGCGGGTCGGTGACGGGACTGCTCGGCCCGAGCGGCTGCGGCAAGACGACGCTGATGCGGTCGATCGTCGGCGTCCAGATCGTGGCTTCCGGCGCCGTGACCGTCCTCGGCAGCCCGGCGGGCGCCGCCCAGCTGCGCCGCCGCGTCGGGTACACGACACAGGCACCCTCCGTGTACGCCGACATCACCGTCGGTGAGAACCTGCGCTACTTCGCCGCGATCGTCGGGGCCGACCGCGACCGCATCGCGCAGGCCACCGCCACGGTGGGGCTCGCCGGTCGCGAGCACCAGCTGGTGGGCTCCCTCTCGGGTGGCGAGCGCTCCCGCGTGTCGCTGGCGACGGTGCTGCTGAACAGGCCCGAGCTGCTGGTGCTCGACGAGCCGACGGTAGGTCTTGACCCACTGCTGCGCAGCGAACTGTGGGACACCTTCCACGAACTCGCCCGCGGCGGGGCCACGCTGCTGGTCTCGAGTCACGTGATGGACGAGGCGAGCCAATGCGACCGGCTGCTGCTGATGCGCGACGGGGAGCTCCTGGCGCGAAGCACGCCCGATGAGCTACGCAGGAGCACCGGCGAGAGCGACCTCGCGCGGGCGTTCCTTTCGGTCATACGGCAAAGCCACGCCGCGGGCGAGCGGGACCCGAGCGAAGCATGAGCGTCCGAGCAACGCTCGCCACCGCCCGGCGGGTGCTCTGGCAGATACGCCACGACCCACGCACGGTCGCCCTGCTGCTCGTCGTGCCGACGGCGCTGCTGACGCTCCTGTACTTCCTCTTCGAAGGCCAACCCCACACGTTCCAGCGGATCGGGGCCCCCCTCTGCGGCCTGTTCCCGTTCATCGTGATGTTCCTGGTGACCTCGATCGCGATGCTGCGCGAGCGCACCACCGGGACGCTCGAACGCCTCATGACGCTGCCGCTGGCCAAGGTGGACATCCTGCTGGGGTACGGCATCGCGTTCGGCCTGCTCGCCGCCCTCCAGGCGCTGATCGTGTGCACGGTCGGCTTTGCGATCCTCGGCCTGCACGCCGCCCACGGCGCGTGGCTGGTGGGACTGCTGGCCATCGCCAACGCCCTGCTGGGCATGGCCCTCGGGCTGTTCGCCAGCGCCTTCGCACGGACGGAGTTCCAAGCCGTCCAGTTCATGCCCGCGCTGATCTTTCCCCAGCTGCTGCTCTGCGGCCTGTTCGTGCCCCGCGACCAGATGGCCTCGTGGCTGCACGTGGTCTCGTGGCTGATGCCGCTGACGTACGCCTATGAAGCGCTCGCCCGCGCCACCGCGCCGGCGCCGCTCGGGGCGGCGATGGCGGCGGAGGTACTCGCCGTCGCCGGCTTCACCGTCGCCGCGCTGGGCCTCGGCGCGCTGACCCTCAGACGCCGGACCCCGTGAGGGGCGCTAGGTCGCCAGCGCCCGTTTCTTGATCTGGTCGAACTCGGCCTGCGTGATGGCGCCCGATCTGAGCAGCTCCTCGCCCTTGGCGATCTGCTGCGTGGGGTCGCTCTTCCCGGCCACCGAACGGACGTACTGGTCCATTTCGGCCTTGGCCGATTCCTGCTGGCGCAGCGACCGCTCGCTCAACCCCTTGTGCTCGGCGATCAGGTACACGAACACGCCCAGGAACGGGAAGATGACCACGAAGATGATCCATCCCGCCTTGCCCCATCCGCCGATGTCCTGGCGGCGGAAGAGGTCCGCGAACACGGTGAACAGGATCCAGATCCAGACGACGAAGCCGAAGAAGATCAGGATCGTCCAGAACACTTCGAGGAGCGGATAACTGGTGGCGATCGACATGTGGCCCCACTTTCTCGGGTTGGGAGGCGATCGGCGTCCCTACCGTCCGCGCCGCCAATTCTATGCCCCCCGCACGAAACCCCGGGCGGTCGGGTGCCGGCCGGAGCCCTGCCGGGGGGTGGTGCCCTGGCCGGAGCCCTGCCGGGGGGCGCGCGCTGGCAGGCGCCCTGCTCGTCTGTGCGCTCGCGGCGGGCTGCGGCGGCAGCGGCCCGGGGACCGGCTCGCCGACCGGCTCCGCGCGGACCACGGGGACCACGCCGCTGCTCAACAGCTCGGCGTTCGTGAACGGCTCGAGCATCCCCGCGCGCTACACCCTGCGACGGCGAGGACAGCTCCCCTCCGCTGAGCTGGACACGGGTCCCGGCGCGGGCGCGCTCGCTGGCGCTGATCATGCAGGACGTGGACGCGCCGGGAGGAGCGTTCGTGCATAGGACACTCTATGGCCTGCCCCGCGGGTCTATGGCCTGCCCCGCGGGTCGGCGGGCCTCAGCCCCGGGCACATACCCGCGGGCACCTTCCAGGGCCTGAACTCCTACAGCCGCGCCGCGTCCGACTGGCCGTGCCCGCCGAAGGGAGACCCGGCCCACCACTACCTGCTGACGCTCTACGCAGTGGACGAGCAGCCCTCCCTGCCCGCCGGCGCGTCGATCTCCGCCGTCCGCGCCGAGGTGGCCGCACACGCGATCACGAGCGGAACGCTGATGCGTCTCTACCGCCGCTGACGGCTGGGCGGCCGGCCCCGCCGGCCAACTTTTCGCGCATCCCGCCAACCTTCTCGACGGCAGGGCGTTGATGCTGTAGAACACGGAACTGCAGATCCAGGAGGGAGCGGGGGCATTGTGCTGAGGCGGGGCGTAGCCGGTTGCGTGACGGCGTTGGCGGTGGTGGGAGTGTGGCTGCCGGCGCCCGCGACGGCGGCCGGCGAAGGCTGCCCGCACGCGCACGGTGGACCGGCCGCGCTGGACTGGGGCATGAACGCCTCCGAACAGCTCGCCGCCGGCTTCTACAGCGGGTACGAGAACTCCTCCCAGCCGGTCAACGGGTTGTCGGGGGCGACCCAGGTGAAGGCGGGCTTCAAGTTCGGCCTGGCGCTGATGGGCGACTGCACCCTGCGTTCGTGGGGCACGGGCAACAAGGGCCAGCTCGGCAACGGGCTGCAGCAGGTCGAGACCCACCCGGTGACCGTCACGGGCCTCAGCGACATCGAGGAAATCGCGGTGGCCAACGCCCACGCGATGGCTCTGCGTTACGACGGCACCGTCTCGACGTGGGGGGCAGCCGAATTCGGCGAGCGCGGCACCAAAGAAAAGGGCTGGGAACGCATCGCGCGCCAGACCGAACCGTCGGTGTTCGTGGCCCGCGACAGGCCCACCCAGGTCCCCGGCCTCGACAACGTCAGGCAGATCGTCGCCGGCGGCACGCGCGATTACGCGCTGCTCGAAAACGGCGAGGTGATGGCCTGGGGCAGCGACCAGAAAGGCCAGCTGGGAGTCGAAGAGGGCCCCTCCGAAGAAGAACAATGCTACGGAGAAACTCACGCGATCACGCCGATCCAGTGCAGCACCGTGCCCCGCCCCGTGAAGGTCGCCGGGCTCGGCGTGCTGACCGGCGTGGAACGGATCGGGGCGGCCGAAGAAACCGCCTACGCGGTGCGGGACGGCGGGCGGGAAGTGCTGGCCTGGGGCTCCGGCGGCAAAGGCCAGCTCGGCAACGGCGAAGACGACGACAGCGCCTCGCCCGTGAAAGCGGCCTTCGAAGCGCCCTCGCCGGTGACCGAAATCGCGGGTGGCTCACAGCACGTGCTCGTGCTGCTGGCCAACGGCGAGGTGTATGGCTGGGGAACCGACGGGCTCGGTCAGCTGGGCTTCGAAACGGGGGGCGAAGCCACCGAAAGCTGCGGGCACCAGAAATGCAGCATGACCCCACAGCCCATCGGGGAACTCGACCACGTGGTGGCCGTCGCGGCCGGAGGCGAAGGTGTCAGCTTCGCGCTCAAAGAAGAAGAAGACGCCCGCAAGGTGATCTACTCGTTCGGGGCCGCCGGCTTCTACGAACTGCTCGGTCTCGGCAACCAGCCGTTCAACAACACCTCCACGCCCACCCCGATCGAAGGGATCCCCTCGGTGCGAGGCGTCGCGGCGAGCGGCACCACGGCTGTCGCGCTGCTGCAGACGGGCAGGCCGGAACCCCCGCGCCTGTCGCTGAGCGCCTCCGAGGAAACGCTCACCTTCAGCTGGAGGGTGCCGACCGAACAGTATCGGGTGCGCTACCGCCCCGTGGGCACGCACGACTACAGCAAAAGCCAGGAAGGCAGCTGCAAAGGTACATGCAGCCTGCAGTTCACGGGGCTGAGACCCCAGCCCTACGAGGTGATCCTGAGAAACCCCGGGGAAGGACGCGAAGGGCGGGAAAAGATCCGCAGGATCGTCGGCACGCCGCTGCCGCCGAAATCGTGGCCCGTCAACCTCTCCGCGCCCACGATCACCGGCAGCCCGGCGACCGAAACGGCCAAACTACGCCTTGGCCAGACGCTCACCGCCTCGCCCGGCAGCTGGTCGGGGAGCCCCACCCAGTTCGCCTACCAGTGGCTGCGCTGTGAAGGCAACGGCGAAGCCGGCAGCAGCGAAGAACTCGGAAGCGAATGTGAACCGATCACCACCGGCAAAGGTCCGGCGACGGGCGAAACCTATGAAGTGCAGCCGCAGGACGTATCGCGCACGGTCGTGGTGAAAGTCGAAGCCAAGAACGCCGCTGGGGCGACCGTGGCGGTGTCCGGGCCGGAACTGATCCTCGCCTCCGAAGAAGAATCCGAACCACCGTTTCCCACTCCGATATCGCCGCCCACGCTGAGCGGCTCGGCCGTCGAGGGTGAAACGCTCACCGCACACCACGGCTCGTGGGAAAACTCGCCGACCAACCAGGGAGACAAGTGGTTCCGCTGCCACGGGACCACGAAAGAAGGGACCGGCGCGACCTGTTCCGCGATCAAAGTCGGAAGTGAAGTCGTGATCGGTGAAACCTACGTCCCCCAGGAAGCAGACGTGGGGATGTGGGTCGAGGTCCAGGAGCGCGGCGAAAACCCGGGCGGGTGGGAAGTCTCCATTTCCCACGCCGTCCAGATCGCACCGCCTGCGCCGCCGTCGAACAGCACGCCGCCGTCGATCACGGGCATCGTCGAACAGGGCCAGACGCTCACCGCGGTGGAAGGCACGTGGACGAACGCCGCCAACAGACGCAGCTGGCAGTGGCTGCGCTGCGACGGCGCCGGACAGAACTGCAACCCGATCGCGGGCGCCGAAAGTCGCAGCTACACGCTCATGCCCGAAGACGTGGGACACCGCCTCGAGGTCAGCGAAACGGCCTCCAACGACGTCGGCGCGGGCCAGTCCGCCAACTCGACCGCCACCGAACGCGTGCCCACGCCACCGCCGGGCCCGCCGGAAGCCCAGGCACCGCCGACGGTGACGGGCATCCCCGAACAGGGTGCGACCCTGACCGGCCATCCCGCGACCTGGTCCGGCGAAGTCAAGCACTCCACCGAGCAGTGGAAGCGCTGCGACAACAACGGGCAGAGCTGCGGTCCGATCGCCGGGGCCACCGAAGGCACCTACACGCTGCGCGGGGTGGACGTCGGCCACCGCATCGTGCTGAAGGAAACCGCCACCAACGCGGCCGGCTCGGGCATCTCCAACTCCGCCGCCACCGGCCTGGTCACGGGTGTGGTGCCGGCGTCGCAGTCCCCGCCGACTGTCAAAGGCAACGCCCAGCCCGGCCAGACGCTGCGTGCCTTCCGTGGCAGCTGGAGCGAGGAACCCACCGGCTACGAATACCGCTGGACACGGTGTGACGGCGGGGGCGAAGGCTGCGTAGCGATCGGCGGGGCGACGAGCAAGAACTACGTCCCCAGCCCCTCCGACGTGGGCCACCGGCTGCGCGTGGAAGAGATCGCCCGCAACGCAACCGGGGCCGGGTCACCCGCCAGCTCCGCCGCCACCAGCCAGGTCCTGCCGGAAGCGCCGGTCGTGATCTCGGCGCCCACGATCACGGGCGCCTCGCAGCAGGGACAGACGCTGACGGCGCACGCGGGCACGTGGAGCAACTCCCCCACCGGCCACTCGTTGCAGTGGCTGCGCTGCGAACCCGGCGAATGCGTACCGATCCCGGGGGCGACCAAATCCGACTACACGCTCACCTCGGATGACGTCAGCTTCTCGGTCGCGCTCAGGGAAACCGCGAAAAACGCCGGGGGCTTCGGCGCGGCGGTCTCCGAACAGGATCCGGTCGGGGGACCCCCGGTGGCGTTCATAACCGCCCTCGAACCCGACACCGGCCCGACCGAAGGCGGCACCGTCGTGACGATCAGCGGCGGCAACTTCGCCGGAGCGACGTCGGTGGCGTTTGGTTTCGCCGCCGCCACCCAGTTCACGATCGTCTCCCCCACCACCATCACGGCCACTGCGCCGGCCGGCAGCGTGGGCTCGGTGGACGTGACCGTTACCACCCCCGAAGGGACGAGTGCGGTCAACTCCCACACCCAGTTCACCTACGGGCCGCCACCCCAGGCCACCCACATCGACCCGAAAGAAGGCATCGAAGCCGGCGGCACCGCCGTCACGATCACCGGATCGAACCTCGGCGAAGCGACCGAGGTCAGGTTCGGCGCGGCTTCCGCGCAGAGCTTCGGAGTGCAGTCCTCGACGTCGGTGACGGCCGTCTCCCCCGCCGGCGCGGGGACCGTGGGCGTGACGGTGACCACTCCCTACGGCACGACGACCGCCGGGGCACACGAGCAGTTCACGTACGTCCACAACGGCGCGGTGCCGGTCGTGAAAAAGCTGTCGGCGAAAAAGGGACCCGCCGGCGGCGGCACCCTGATCACGATCACGGGCTCTCACATCACCGGCGCCACGGGCGTGCTATTCGGCCAGACGCCCGCGACCGAATTCGAAGTCCTGTCCGATCAGTCGCTCTCGGTGTACTCGCCCCCGGGCACCAGCGGCACCGCCGAAGTGACCGTCACCAACCAGTTCGGACCGAGCGCCCCGGTGAGCGGCGACCGCTTCAAATACGAAAAGCCGACGATCGGCTCGATCAGCCCGTCCGGGGGCCCGAAGGCGGGGGGCGCGCTGGTGACGATCACCGGCACCGGCTTCGCCCCTGGGGAAGCCGCCACGAGCTTCCGGTTCGGAAAAGGTCTCGCCACGGCGGTCGAATGCGCCTCCACGGGCGAATGCACGATGCTCACGCCGAGCGATTCGAAAGTCCAGACCGTGAAGGTGAAGGCGGCGGTCGGCACCAGCAAGAGCACCGGCAAAGAACCGGCCGCGAGCTACGCCTACCACTAGCGGGGATCAGCAGCGGCGCGCCGGCGCGCCGCTGCCCTCACTCGTCGACCTGCTCGCCTCCGGGCGCCTGCAGGAACTCGCGGATCGCGCGGTGGGTCCGGCGCGGGCGCTCGATCTGGGGGACGTGACCGCAGTCGAGCTCGAGATGGTCTGCGCGCGGGAGCGCCTGCTCGACGTGCCGGGCGAAGGCGATCGGCACGAGCCGGTCGCGCTGCCCCCACACGAACAGCGACTCGGCTTGCATCTCGGCCAGCCGCGGCCAGAAGCCCCGTGGCCCGTGGGGCTCGTCGAGATAGATGTGGCGCGCCGCGGCGTAGAAGGCCGCCCGACCCGCCGGCGTCAGGTAGGCGCGCAGGAACTCGTCGACGCCGGCCGCCGTCCAGCCTTCCTCGGCGCCCGGGATGATCCGCCGCACGATCGCTTCCACGAGCGGCCGGGGGGCGATCTGCACGAGCCCCAGCTCCGGCCGGGTAAGCCTCAGCAGGGGCACCAGCGGCCGCTCCCGCCGCCACGCCAGCGCCGGGCACAGCAGCACGAGGCGACCCACCCGCTCGGGGTGGCTCATCCCCAGCTCGATCGCCACGCGACCCCCGAGGCTGTTGCCGACGAGGTGCGCGCGCTCGATCGCCAGCGCGTCCATCAACTCGATGATCGCGCGGGCGAAGTACGCCGGGTCATACGGCGCGCCGAGCGGCTTGGCCGAGTCCCCGAACCCGGGAAGGTCGGCGGCGATGACCCGGAAGTGGGTGGCCAGTTCGGCCACCGTCGGCAGGAACGAGCCCTTCGTGCCGCCCAGCCCGTGGATCGCGATCAGCGGCTCGCCGCTGCCCGCCTCGATCGTGGAGATACGCGCTCCGCCCGTGCGCACCATCACAAAGCGAAGCCGTGAGGCCTCGGTGCGGCCGCTGGTGGCGGCGAGGAAGCCGATGCCCAGGTGCATGTTGCGGCGCACCGACAGACGGCCGGCCCGGAACTCGGCAAGGCCCGACCGCGGGTCGTCGCCGAGCAGCTCCCAGGTGGAGGGCCGGGCGCGGATCACTGCGCCGGCGGCGCCCCTCGGCGGCGAGATCCGGGCCGCGCCATCCTCGAGCACGGCGTCCCACTCTCCCACCCCCTCGACGGCCATGCGGACCCGGGCGCGGCTGCCCTCCGGCTCGAACGTGGCCGCGTCGTAGCGGCCCGCGAGATCGTGCAGATACCGCGGGGCTAGCTCCTGCAGTGTTGCGCCCTGAGCTCCCATCAGCGACCCGACCATCTCACCATAACCACCAAACGGTACCTTCGGCCACTGTGATCATCCACCCGCTGAGCACCGGCAGCGTCCGGGTAAAGCACGCGTTCCTGTTCCCGGGCACCGGCGTACGCCGCCAGCTCGATCTGTTCCTGCCGGGGCCGTGGTCGGATCCGCTGCCGATCCACTGCTGGGCCGTCGAGCACGAGGGGCGCGTGCTGCTCGTCGACGCAGGCGAGACCGCGACGGCGCGCAACGTCCCCTTCGCGCGCTTCGAGGTGGCCGCCGGGCAGGAGCTGCCGGCCGCGCTCGCCGGAGCCGGAATCGACCCACAGGCGATCTCCGAGGTCGTGCTCACACACCACCACTGCGACCACGTGGATGGGCTGGTACACATCCACGCGCCGGTGTCGATCAGCGAGGCCGAGCTGAGCTTCATCCGCGAGCCGTTCGGGCGGCTGATGCGGCGGGTGCTTCGCCAGCCGCTGCCGCCGGGCTTCGCGCCGGCCCCCCTGGTGCTCGGCGACGGTCCCTTCGGGGCATTCTCGAGCAGCCGCAGGCTGAGCGCCGACGGGCGCATCGTGGCGGTGCCCACGCCCGGGCATACGCCCGGCCACGTCTCGGTGGTCTGCGTGGACGACGAGGGACGCCACGTGATGCTCGCCGGTGACGCCACCGACACCCTCGAGCAGCTGCACGCCCGCCGGGCCGACGCCGTCGGTCCCGACCCCCGCGTCCACCGGGCGACGCTCGAGCTGATCCTCGAGCATTGCCGGCTGCACCCAACTATCTTCCTGCCCTCCCACGACCCCGGATCGGCGGCGAGGCTCGCGAGCGGCGAGACCGTGGCCTGAGCCGCCGGCCAGGACGGTCCTCCTAGTCGAGCTGTTCGACGATCTCATTGGCGCGCGACCACTGGCCCGGGCCGACGACGAGGTAGATGTCGCCGCGCCCGTGGGAATCCAGCGGGTGGTCGGCCACGCAGGCGGCGTCGACCCCAAGGCTCCGCAGCTGATCGCGCCACGCCAGTGCCGTGTCGCGGTCCTCGAAGGTGCTCACCGTCTCCCAGTCCTCGAAGCGCGGGTCGGAGATCGCCACCTGCGGTTCCCGTGCAGCACGCCGGCTCAGACGTGGGAGTCGCATGCGCTGCGTCCTAGCGGGCCTTGAATTTCTTCGTCTTGCCCGTGCTCGTCCCGGCCGCGTTGGAAGCGCTGATCCGGAAGCGGTACGCGGCGTGCGGCGTCAAGCCGTTCAGATGCGCCGAGACGGCAACCGCTTCGTCGCCGGCGCCCGGCGAGGGCGAGCACGGCACGCTCTGGGTGAGGGTCGTGCCGGGGCCCCATTCGAACACGCAGGAGCTGACTTCGCCGCCGTTCGGATCGACCGTCGCGTTGAGGACCGCGGCCCCGCCTTCGACTTCGGTGGCACGTCCGGTCACCACGGTCGGAGCCGCGGTCACGGCGGAGCCGCCGAGCGCCCCCAGCCCGATCGGCGCCCCCACGCCGGTGGGCCCGTCATAGCCGGGAACGGCGTCGCAGGCGGCCGTGCCCATGCAGTCGACGTCTCCCATCCGTTCGTTGACTTCCGGCTCCCCGCACTGCGCCGGCGACTCGTCGTCGCAGTAGCCGTTGCCGCCCTGGGTCACGTCGAACAGGGTGCTCGAGTCGCCGAGATGCTGGTAGAGGGTCTCGGCCGGGTAGCTGACGCCGTGGCTGCCGCCCGCGAGCGCGTACATGGCGCTGATCAGCGGGGCCGACAGCGAGGTGCCGCCGAGCGTCATCCACCCGGTTTCGGCGAAGGCTTCGTATTTGTAGCTGCTGTAGACGTCAAAGCCGGTGTACGGGTCCGCCACAGCGGACACGTCGGCGGAGGCCCGCTGGGTGCCGCATCCGGTGGCCGCCCATCCCGCCGCCTGCTGCTGCCAGGCGGGAGCCGTGAACAGCACGCTGCAGCCACCCCCGGTGGCGATGAACTGTTTGGCGTGTTTGAAGGTCCCGTTGGCGCTCGGCGGGCCGCTGTCGTTCCACACGGTCTCGCTCTTGCGCACGCCGCGGCCGGAGAGCTTCAGCGAGGTACCGCCGACCGAAACGACCGACGCATAGCTCGCCGGCGCGTCGGGCGCCTGGGGGGCGGGCGCGAATTCCTCGGCTTCCTCCCAGCCGAGGTAGCCCTCGTCCCCCGAGGAGGCCACGATCACGACCCCGGGGTGGTCGTAGGCGGCGCGGTCCTGGGGTTCTTCTTCTTCTTCGGACTCTGGGGAGCCGTAGGAGTTGGAGACCTCACCGGCACCCAGCGCCACCGCCTCGTCGGTCGCCACCGCCAGGTCCGCGTCGCTTTCGGAGTCGGCCTCCACGAGCACGATCTTGCAGTTGGGGCACGCGCCGTGCACGGTCTCCACGTCGAGGGCCATCTCCACCGACCAGCCGGAGTTGTCGGCCGGCGGGAGCGCGGTCGTGCTGCCGGTCTGGCTGACCTTCTCAAAGCACCCGTTCGCGGTGGTGCAGGCCGGCAGCCCGTAGTTGGAGTCGAACGTGGCGAGGTCTTTTTCGATCTTCGGGTCGTCGTAGGCGTCCACGATCCCCACCGTCTGGCCGGTGCCCCCGGCGGTCGCGGAGAACGAGTAGGCACTGGCCAGGTCGGCCGGCGTGAGCCCCCCTTCGGGACCCTTCGAGCGGGCACCGGCGGCGAGCACGTAGGGGCGTGCCCCCGGTGCGCCCGCCCGTGCCGCCGACAGCTTCACCGCCAGACAGCTCGCCCGCCCCGGCCGCGGCGCGCGGCACAGCTTGCGCAGCTTCGCGTAGCGGGTCTGCACCTTTTCGGCCGAGCCGCCGCTGGACGCCGCGGCGGCACCCGCCCACACGGCGAGGCCGGCCATAGCGCAGAGAAGCAATGCAAGCCCGGTGCGGGCCGGATGTCTCACGAGCTCGGTCCTTCCCTCCCTCGACTACCCTCACGCCCACTGTAGAAGGCGGGCCCGATCCTCGGGAAGGGTTGAATGGGGGCTCGCACGCCCCGGGCCTCCCGGCCGTGCCCGCCTACGGCTCGATCGACAGCAGCAACGCACGGCTCGGCCCCACGGCGAGCGTGATCGAGCCGTCCTTCGCGTGCACCACGGGCAGCGCGACCGGCTCGGTCCAGATGCCGTCCGTGGCGACCGCGGCACGGGCCAGCCGTACCCCCGACAGCGAGGTCGGGGCGGGCGCGGTCAGCGGCAGCAGCCGCGCGTAGCGGAAGGCGGCTCCCAGCTTCAGGCGCAGGTACGCGCGGCGCGTTGCGGGCGGGTCGTCGTCGACGATCACCGACCGCAGCGACCCGTCGGGCGCGAGGAACGTGGTGACCTGGAGGTTGTGCCCGTGGAGGTCTCCCAGGAAGGTGGGCAGAGGGCGATCGCCGATCAGACCGCGCAGCAGCAGGAGCGCATACCACTCCGGCTGGGGCACCAGCGTCCCCGTTTCGACCGCCTGCTGGGTGGGCGCACACAGCGGGGTATAGCCAGAGCAGTTGTTCGGGTGGCCGTGGAGGTTGACGCCGTCGACGCCGAGGCTCATGGCCTCGCTCACGTACGCCGTCGCCCACAGGGCACCGGCGAAGGTGTTGCTGATCCCCGCCACCCCGCCGCAGGAGACGCTGTTCGCCTCGTCGAGCCGGAACGGGATCTCGCCCGCCTGGGCCACCGACAGGTAGCGCTGCAGCGAGCGCACCTCGAGCACCCGGATCGGTGCGCTCAGGAGACGTTCGATGGTGGGCGGGGGCGGTCCCTGGCAGCTGAGCGGG
This sequence comes from Solirubrobacteraceae bacterium, assembly GCA_035515315.1. GTDB lineage: Bacteria > Actinomycetota > Thermoleophilia > Solirubrobacterales > Solirubrobacteraceae > Palsa-744. Next base: position 9,258 of record DATJBO010000187.1, on the reverse strand, counting down.
TAGTGGTGCCCTGTCAGCAGCGCGGGTGGCTGGTTGACGACCTCGCCCAGGCCCCAGGTTTCGAAGGCGCTGGACCCGGACACGTCGGGTCCGGCGATCGGGACGCCAGGCGCGGCGGCTTCGATCGCGGCCCGGTAGGCCGCCACCTGCGCGTCGTACTGCAGGAACGTCCATGGTTCTTCGCGCAGGCCCTGATGCGCGTAGGCGTTGGGCTCGTTGCCGAGCTCGAGCCCCTCCAGCGATTCCCCGAGCGCCGCCTTGGCCGCGGCAGACTCCCTGGCGGCGGCTTGCGGTTCGAAGTGGCCGAGGTTGAGCGTCAGCAGCACGTGCCAGCCGCTGAGGGCGGCGAGCGTGCCCAGGCGGCGCAGGTCGGCTTCGTCGATCACGGCGGACGCCCACTCCGGCCGGGGCGTTTCGGCATCGACCCAGGCGACGTTTTTGTCGGCCGTGACGCCGCCGAACCTCAGCACGCCGGGACCGAGCGAGCGAAGCAGCGTCACGAGATCGCCGCCGTTCGCGTAGCTCGCAAGCTGCGCGAGGCTCCCCACCTCGAACGACAGCCCGAGAAAGCCGCTCGGAACCGGGGCCCCGGGTGCCGAGCGTTCGATCGACACCGTCGTCACCGGCGGCCCCGGCTTGCGATGGCGGCGTTTGCGCTTGGTGGCGCCAGGGCTGGGCGGCGCGGACTTGCCGTGCCCGGATGCCGGCTTGCTCGCGGCGCTCGCAGCTGGCGCGGCGGGGGCACCGGCCGCGCGGGTGGATGCCCCAGCCGCGCCGACCGAAGCGCCGGCCGCGCCGATGCGCGTGCCGGCGGCACTTGTGCGCGCGCTCGCCGGCCCGACGCTCACGAGCAGCGCCAGCAGCGGCGTGAGCGCGACCAGGAGCACCCGGCGGCGGGGAGACCCGGGGGCCTTCATGAGTGGCGCCTGCATCCACCAGCCATTATCGGCGCGGCGCGGCGGGGCCGCGCCGGATGCCCGGGCGCCGCGCCACACGCCCGGGCGCCGGGGCGCCGCACGCGTGGTTAGGATGGCATCGCATCGGGGTTGACATGAGCTCTGCCGAGATGGACGCGACGATCAGGCGGGCGCTTCCGGCGGTGGCCGGGGAGCTTCAGCAGACCATGGCCTCGGTGCCCGGATGGGCGCTCGCGGAGGGCTCCTCGGGGGTTCGCCCCGGGGATCTGCAACGCGCCGTGTGCAATGCCCTGCAGGCGCAGATCGGCTCTGTCGCGATCGTCGACGGGCCGCTTCCGGCGGGCGTCAAGGACTGCTGGGCGGGATGGCTCGGACGGGTGGACGTCCTCGCCCGGCCCGACGAGGGCACGGAGATCTGCTTCGAGACCCAGCTCTGCGGGGTGGAGAAGCTCTACGAAGCGTTATGGGACGCGCTCAAGCTGGCCCTGTTCACGGCGCTCCACGAGTCGCTCACGGGCTACCTCGTGTACGCCGCCCCCGAGACCGGCTGGGCGCGCGAGGGCCAGCACCCGGAAGTGCTCTTCGAGGACGAGACGATCGGGGTGGCCGAGCTCCTGCACGTGCGCTATCCGGAGCTGTGGACCGCCTGCCTGCGGGGCACGCGCACCACCCGGCCGGTGAGCCTGCCGTTCGAGATCCGCACGGAGCCGATCGTCGAGGCCACCATCAGGACCCCCAGCGCCGACTGGGAGCTTCGGTGCGTGCGGGTCCAGGGCCAGGCCAGCTACGGCTGGACGACCTTCGACGGCGATGGCTGGCCGATGCTCGCGCAGGCCGACCAGTCCGTCTCGCACGCCGACCAGCCCGTCTCGCACGCCGACCAGCCCGTTTCCTCCGCCTAGAGAGGTTTGGCCTAGGGGCGCGAGGACGCGCCGCGGGGGCTGGAGAAGCGCAGCCCAGCCCGGGCGAAGCGCTCCAGGCACTCGGTGCCGAGCGCGGCCGCCGGGGTCAGGCAGCCACCGACCGCGGGCGTGGCCCCATCCTCGGCGAGCAGGATCCCGGCCTCGCCGAGCAGCCTGGCCGTGGCCAGGTAGCCCGGATGGCCGTCGGCGTCGAGGGTGGCGTGCAGCTCGCGCCCCGAGCGTGTGAGCGCGGTGGCCGTCATCCGCCAGCGCCAGCGCTCCAGCCGTGCGCCGGTGGGCCCGAACCCCGAGCCAGGCCCGAGTTTCGCCATCGCCCCGGCGACGGGGCGGCGGACGGCCGGGCCGGAGCGCGCGACGGCCCCCAGCGCGGACATCGTCGCGCCCATCGCGGCGCCGGCGAGCCAGCGCGCCGGCAGCGTGACGGTCCGCCCGCCGATCGCGATGCCCTCGCGGTAGCGGAACGGCTCGAACGTGTCCCCGCGGGCTTGCGCCCTCAGGAACGCGCTGCGATGGATGACCCCCGGGTTGATGAAGGGCGCGGGCGCCATCGGGGCGATCACGACACCATCGGCTCCGCGGCGGGGGGCGAGCGTGATCGGGCTACGGGTCCTCACCGCCGCCGCGGCGGCGTTCTCGGGGATCAGCACGGCCGGGTCGAGTGCGAGCGCGGCATCGTCGGCGCCGGTGAGGGCCGCGATGCTCTGGAAGGTGCCTCCCGAGACCATGTCGGAGGCGTACGGCCTGCCGGGCGGGGCGGTCACCGTCACGTCGAGATCCACGCTGGCCAGGCCATCGCCGGACTCCGCGGCCGCCAGCTCGGCCAGCTCTGCCACCAGCAGATCGGCCGGCAGCGACTCGAACCCGCAGACCTGGACCAGCTTCAGCCCCGCCCGTGTGGCCCTCTCGTGGTGGGCATCGATGATGCCCCGCACGAACGGCAGCTCGCCCGTGAGGTCGGCGTAGTGGGCGCCGCCGTCCAGGCACGCGTCGATCACGGGGCGGCCGTAGCGGGTGTATGGGCCAACGAGGTCGAGCACCACGCGGGCGCGGGAGGCCATCGCGACGAGGCTCTCCGGGGCGGAGACGTCGGCGGTGAGGATCTCGGGCGGGCGCACCCCGAGCTGCCCGAGCACGCCCTGCACCTTGTGGGGGTCGCGCCCGGCCGCCGCCCATTTCAGCGACCCCTCCGTGGCCCGGCTTGCGAGGTAGGCAGCGACGTTGCGGCCGGTGACGCCGCCCGCGCCGAACACCACCACGTCGAGCTCGCCCGCCATCAGCCCGAGACGTTCTCGAAGATCGCGCTCATCCCCTGTCCGCCCCCGATGCACATGGTCTCCAGGCCGTAGCGCCCGCCGCGACGGTGCAGCTCGCGCAGCAGCGTGCAGAGGATGCGCCCGCCCGTGGCGCCGATCGGGTGCCCGAGCGAAATCCCCGAACCGTGCACGTTGAGGCGCTCGAACCCGTCGGGCAGCTGCCACTCGCGCAGCACCGCCAGCGCCTGCGCGGCGAACGCCTCGTTCAGCTCGATCAGGTCCATGTCGTCCATCTGCAGACCCGCCTGGGCCAGCGCCCGCTCGCTCGCCGGGACGGGCCCGATGCCCATCGTCTCCGGGGCAACGCCGGCCACGGCCCACGACACGAGCCTCGCGAACGGCTGCAGGCCGAGCTCCCGTGCGCGGTCGGGGTGGGTGACGATGCACACGGCGGCGCCGTCGTTCTGGCCGCTGGAGTTCCCCGCCGTGACGGTTGCGTCGGGATCGCTGGAGCCCATAATCGGGCGCAGCCGCGAGAGCTTCTCGAGCGAGGTGTCCGCGCGCGGATGCTCGTCGCGGTCGATCACCCGCGGGCCCTCGCGCGCCGGCACCTCGACCGGCACGATCTCCTCGGCGAAGATCCCGTCCTGCTGGGCGGCCACCGCCAGGCGGTGGGAGCGCAACGCGAACTCGTCCTGCTCGGTCCTCGTGATGCCGTACTGGCGGCGCAGGTTCTCGGCCGTTTCGATCATCCCGCCGGGCACCTGGTGGTGGACTCCCCCGGCCGTCACCCGCGGGCGGGCGAGCCGGTCCTCCAGCCCCACGCGCCCGCCCTTGACGCCCCAGCGCAGGGCCGGCGCGTAGAACTCAGCCTGGCTCATGCTCTCGGCTCCGCCGGCCAGCACGACGTCGGCCACGCCGGTCTGCACCTCCATGCACGCCAGCGTGAGCGCCTGTAGGCCCGCTCCGCAGCGGCGATCGATCTGCAGCCCGGGCACCTCCACCGGCAGGCCCGCGTCGAGCGCCGCCACGCGCCCCAGCGCCGGGGCCTCCCCGTTCGGGTAGCCCTGCCCGAAGACGACGTCGTCCACGAGCTCGCCGGGCAGCGAGGTGCGCTGCAGGAGCTCCTCGATGACCGTGGCGGCGAGGACGCTCACCGGGACCTCCCGGTAGACGCCGCCGAACCCTCCCACGGCGGTCCGCAGCGGCTCGCAGATGACGGCCTCGCGCATGCGGGCCCCAGCCTCTCACAAATCCGGGCCCGGAAAGGCGCCTGCGGGATGCATGAACTCGCCGCGCGCCACCGCGACCACCGCGCCCCCGACCTCCACGGCCGCGAGCGATGCCTCGCTTCCCCAGGCGCACGCCTGCAGCAGCGAGGCGCGGCCGATCTCGGCGCCCTGCTCGATCTCGATGCGCTGGCCGAAGGCGATGCGGCCGTGGCGCGCGAGGTGGACGGCCAGCGGGCCGGCCGCCGAGCCGGTCGCGGCGTCCTCGGCGACGCCGAGGGCGGGCGCGAACATGCGCGTCTTCCAGCGCTCCCCGGACGGCGCGAAACAGCTGACGCAGAGCTCCCCGACGGCGGCAAGGGCACGCGGCTCGGGGCGCAGGCGGGCGACCTGCTGCGCCGTGGCGAGCGCCACGAGCACGTGCCGGGGTCCGTTCTCGTAGCACTCGACCGGCAGCTGCGAGCGCTCCACGCCGAGCGCCGCCAGCAACGCCTCCTGTGCGGCGAACGGGCCCCAGGAGGGGATCGGCTGGCGCACGGTGCCGGCCAGCGTCCCTTGCCCGTCCCGCCGCACCCGGGCGCCGACGGCGCCCATCCCCGTCTCCAGGCTCACCGCCTCGCACCCGAGGGCCGAGGCGACCAGCACCGCGGTGCCGAGCACGGGATGACCCGCGAAGCGAAGCTCGGCGGTGGGCGTGAAGATACGCACGCGGGCGTCCGCCCCATCCAGCGCCGGCAGGACGAACGCGGTCTCGCTGAGCTGCAGCTCGCGCGCCAGCCGCTGCATCTCCTCGCCGGCCAGCGCCCGCGCGTCGGTGAACACGGCCAGCTGGTTGCCCTGCAGCGGGGTCTCGGAGAAGACGTCGAGCAGGACGTAGGGCAGCCGCCGGGCCCGCTCGCCGGGGGCCCGCTCGCCGGGGGCCCCCTCGCCGGGGCCCCCCTCGCCGGGGCCCCCCTCGGCCAGCGGATCGAAGCTCTGCATCGCTGTGATCAGCGGGTCGCCGTCGGCGGGCGGGACCGTGGCCCCGGCGCCCGCCGGATCGCTCACGAGGACGCGTCGCGGAGCCGCACGCCGCCGACCTCGACCTCCGCCGCGCCGCCGGACAGGCCCCCGGGGAGCTCGACGGCGATCTCGGTGAGCCCTTCCCGACGGGCGTCCTGCGCACGGTCGAAGGCGACCTGGGAGCCGTCGAGGATCAGCAGCGGCCGCTCGGCCTCGTGGACGGGCACGCCGAGGACCGCCGACCAGCGGGCGGCCGTCGACTCGGGGTCGGCGACCGCGATCGTCACCCCGGCGAGCCGCCCGGGAGCCCCGTTCCCCGTCTTGCCGGTCCACTCCGGGCCTCCCCAGTGCCAGGTTCCGTAGGGCCGGGAGCTGTCGATCGAGACGATCGCCCCGGCCATGTCGGACGGGTGCAGGTGGGTGCCGGAGATGTCCGGCAGGTCCAGCTGCCAGATCGTGCGGATGCCCATCTCACCGGCCCGGGTGCGTGCCGGCTCGAGGTCCTCCAGGTCGAAGATCAGCATGTAGCCGGCATCCCCGCCGTGTCGCTGCAGGTAGCGCCCGGCGGCCGTGTCGGGCTGGGTCGGTGAGACCACCTCGAGAAAGCAGTCGCCGAGGGCGAAGACGGTGTTGGCGAGCCCGAACATCGCCACGCCCGGGTCGCGGAAGGGCTCGCCCAGGCCCAGCGCATCGCGCAACCGGCCCGCCACGGCCTCGAGATCGCCGGCCGCCAGGACCGCCTGGCGGAGCCTCACACCCGCGGCCTGAGCTCCCCCCATCATCGTGTCCGGGAGGCTACACCGACCGGGGCCGTGCGGGGCTGGCGGACAACCGGGCGTAGGAAGAGCACGGTTGGGGTAACCTCGCCGCGGTGTCCGGTAATCGCGCAAAGGCCCTGGTCGTGGGGCTGGTGTCGCTGACGTGCGCGCTCGTGCCGGCGGCGAGCGCCGCGGCCGCCCTCCAGGCGCACACCGAAGCGGCCTCGAGCGTGGGCTACTCGTCGGCGGTGCTGAACGGCTCGGTCACGAACGACGCACAGGGCGGCGCATACTTCTTCCAGTACGGGACGACCGGCAAATTCGGGTTGAGCACGCCCGTGCAGCCACTCGCGCCATCGAGCTCGAGGGTGCACGTGAGCCAGGCGATCTCGGGCCTGCAGGCTTTCACCGCCTATCACTTCCGCCTGGTCGTGACCGGCGCCGCCGCCGCCAACACGGTCACCTTCAAGACCCCCAAGATCCCGCTGTCGGTGGCGATCGCGGCGGTGCCCAACCCCGCCACCTACGGCTCGCCGTTCACCGTCGAGGGCACCCTGTCGGGCACCGGCAACGGCAACCGCGCGGTGATGCTGCAGTACTTCCCGTTCCCGTTCGCGGGCGCCTTCGCGCAGTTCGGCAACACGCTCCTCACGAGCGCCACCGGCGGATTCGTGTTCCCGGTGTTGCAGGCAACCGAGAACACGCAGCTGCGCGTCTCCACGGTCAGCCTCCCCCCGGTGTTGAGCCCGGTCGTCACCGAGCGGGTCGCCGTGCGGGTGAGGATGCACGCCCGCCACACGCGCCGGAGGGGATTCGCGCGGCTGTACGGGACGGTGGAACCCGCCGAGGCCGGCGCCCTGGTCGGCTTCCAGCGGGTGATCCCGCGTCACCGGACCAAGAACGTCGGGGGCACCGTCGTCAAGGCGCAGTCGGCGACGAAGTCGGCGTTCAGCCGCGTGGTGCGCGTCCACAAGGGCGTCTATGAGGCGCTGATCAAGGTCGCCGACGGCGGCCACGTCTCCGCGAGCAGCCCGCCGATCCTGATTCGCTAGCCGCCGTCTGCCCGCTTCTTGCGGCGCGACAGGCGGCCCGCGAGATGGCTGATCACGAATCCCACCAGCAGGGTGATGAGGATCACGACGATCAGCGGCGCGCTGCCCGAGCCGACGATCCAGTCCACCTGGACCTGTTTGAGGTTTTTGACCGCGAACAGGATCACGGCCAGGGCCAGCACGAGGATCGCGATGGTCCGCGACAGCTCTCCCCGATCGCGACGCTTGACCTGCTGGTCGCGCTTGTCGGCGGGCCGCGGTTGTCCGGTGGTTCCGGCCATCCCGGGCTGATGGTAGCCGCGGACCATCGGCCCGGGGGGCACTGTCCAGGAAGCCACCGGCCCCCGGCACGCCCCGCGGGTGCCGGAGCACCGGCACGCCGGACGTCCTGCAAGCTGCGCGGGGCGCCCGACGCCCGCAATACGATTGCCTTGATGAAGGGACGCCTGATGAGGGCGCTCGCGCTAGCGGCGCTGGTCCCCCCGGCGCTCGCCTCCTGCGGCGGCTCCACGAAGACCGTCACCGCCGAACCGCAGGCCGGCGCCGAAACACTGGCCGGTACGAGCTCGAGCACGAACACGACGGCCACTGCGCCCTCGAGCACCGGCGCCGGCGGCGGATCCGGCGGGGGCTCGCCGGCGCAGGGCACGACCCCGAGCCGCACGCGCACGGCCACCGAGCCGCAGTTCGACCAGAGCCAGAGCTCCTCTCAGGAAGCCGAGCAGGCCGCCGCCGTCGTGCGGACCCGCGGCTACACGGCCGACGACCTGTCCGAATACCACCCCCAACAGACCCTGAGGGCGCTGGTGGGCACGCGCAGCGGCTCGGCCGACGGGTACGGCCAGCAGGTGTTCTTCTTCGTCGACGGCCGCTTCATCGGCACCGACACCAAGGAACCGAGCGCCTCGCTGAAGGTGGTCTCCCAGGGCGACACCGAAGCGGTCGTGGCCTACCGGCTGTACCGGCCCGGAGACCCGCTCAGCTCCCCCTCCGGAGGCCAGGCCGTCGTGCACTTCCAGCTCAACAACGGCAGACTCGTGGCGCTCGGCACGATTCCGCCGGTCCACTCGGGGACCGGCGCCAGCCGCCTCTAGTCGCGCCGCAACAGGCGCCGCCACAAGGCAGGCGGCCGCGGCTGGGTGGCGAGCCACTCCTCGCGCAGGGGCAGTTCGCCGCGCTCGCGCGCTCGCATCACGCAGCGGGTGTGCGCGTGACGGCGCCGTCGGGAGTCACCTTCGGGCGCAATCAGCATATGCTCGCTTAGAGCGGGAAGATGCTGGGAGCAGATCGGACAGCGATAGGTCGCGGCCTTGCGATTGGCCGCGGGTCGCACGGTCCACCATGGCGCCGCCGGAAGCCTGTGCACATGCCAATTGTGGCGCCGCTGACGGCCACCCTGGCGGCCAGCGCGGCGATCGGCCTCGGGCTGACGCTGGCGCGCGCCGGACGCGAACGGCGAGCGGAACGCAGGCGCAACGGCAGCCGCCGCCTCGGTGTGCTCGGCGGCGAGTCGCTCTCCGATGGGCTCAAGCGGATGGCCACCGAGCAGCTCGAGCTGGCCATCGAACAGCTGTCGGCGAGGAACGGCGCTGGGCCGGCGGAGGAGGCGATCCACGAAGCCCGCAAGGCGCTCAAGCGGCTGCGGACGATGGTGAGGATGCTCGAGCCCACGCTCGGCGAACAGGCCCTTGCGCAGGAGACGGGAGCGCTCAGGGACGCGGCGGCCCAGCTGTCGGCCGCCCGCGACGCCGAGGTGATGCTGGCGACGCTGGAGGGGCTCGTGGAGCGCCACCCGCGCAAGCTCGATCGCCGCGGTGTACGCCGCCTGCGGGCACGCCTGGCGGAGGAGCGCGACCAGGCGCGGGCCCAGACGCTCGGGGACCCCGTCCGCATGGCCCTGGTGATCGCCGACCTGAGCGCGTGCAGGCTGCGGGTGCAGACCTGGGAGCCACCCCCGAAGGATCGCGAGCGCGATCTGCTCGAGCCGGGGCTGCGGCGGCTCTACGGGGCGGGGCGGCGCCGCTACAAGCGGGCCAAGAGCTCAAACGGAGAGCGCGCGCTGGCGATGCACGAATGGCGCAAACGCGTCAAGGATCTGCGCTATCTCGGCGAATTGCTGCAGCG
>DATJBO010000186.1:0-3189 GCA_035515315.1 Solirubrobacteraceae bacterium | reverse complement strand
CTCCCTGGTTTCGTCGTAGCCCGTGCACAGATAGCTCTTGCTCGAGGCAAACACCGCCGAGTTCGTGAAGGTGACGGCCAGTTTTCTCGCCGTCGCGGTGCCTTCGCCCTCGACAACATGTGCCGTACCCTCGCTGTTGCCGATCCAGATCCCTAGGTCGGTGGGCGGAAGGACCTCTAGTCCAGAGGCGGCGTACCCATCGACGCCAGCCCTCCATGCGCGCCGCGACGCTAACAAAGGCCTACCGGGCCGTCAAGGTTTTTTGTGCCTGGTGGTCGACGTCTTGGTCGGCGTTTGCGAGGTTTTTGTCGGAGTTTCCGTCGCAGATGAGTATTCGACGTAGCCGCGGTCGTTCGCCTCGACAACATGGAAGGGGGTCTTTACACCGTTCGGGGTCGTGGCGACGCACGTAAACGTGACGCCCTTTTCCCTGATCACTTCCGAGGGGCACACCACCGTGGCGTGAAGGCCCTTCTGTTCCAGGATGCTCGCTTCGATCGCCCGTTTGGTCTGCGTCGTGTTGAGGAATTCCGACGACGTGCTCGACGACTTCGACCCGCAGGCGGCGAGCAGGAGCACGACCCCCAGGGCGAGGACCGTCGGCCGGACCGGCCGTGCCCGACGCCGCATGCCTGCGGCCGGGCGCCGGGGCGCTTCGTGATCGCGAGTGTCTGGCATCGCGCGGATGGTAGCTGTCGGGAGCCGGCGCTCTCCCGTACCGGTCCACTCGTACGGGCGCCGCTGCCGTGGATCAGTCGGACGCCACCGCCCGCCACCCTGACCTTGACACCGACATCTGGAGGCTAAGCCGTGGCGTCGATGTTCAGGCGCACGTAGTCGACCGCCACGGGCCCGGGGAGCCGCTCCATGACGGCGTCCATGAACGGCTCGCGTAGCGCCTCGGGGAGCTGCTGGACGTGGGGGCCGAGCACGATCGTGGACAGGAACTCCCGCGGCTCCTCCGGTGTGCGGGGCGACGGCGTCAACCAGCAACGGGCGCTCTGGAAGCCGGCCCCGCGGAGGCGTTGCTCGCTGACCTCCGCGGAGGCGTAGTTCCAAGGGGGGCTGAAGCTGGCGAAGTGCTCCGCAAAGGGCTCGCGGCGCATGATTGGGGCGACCTCGCCGCGGAGGATCGAGATGTTCCCCTCCCCTCCGCATTGGGCTACGAGCCGCCCACCCGGGCGCAGCGTCCGGTGAAGACGATCGAACAGGTGCTCGTGGTCGGCGACCCAGTGGAACGTCGCGGTGGAGAGGATCGCGTCGACGGGCTCGTCGAGGTCGAGCTCGAGCAGATCGAGCGTCAGCACCTCCACCCCCGGTCCCAGGCGCTCACGTGCGGCCGCGGTCATCGACGGCGACTCGTCGACGGCGATCACGCGGCCACGGGGCACGCGCGCAACCAGCCTTTCGGTGATCCGGCCCGAGCCGCAGCCGGCGTCGAGGACGGTCTCGTCCCCCGCGAGCTCGAGACGGTCGAGCACCTCGAGGCCGAGCCGCTCCATGGTGCCGGAGATGCGGTCGTAGCTGGAGCCGTCCCACTCGCAAACTGGCATACAGATGTACGTTATCACGTACTAAGTGCTAGCCGTCGGCGAGGCCCGTGCGGGCGGCCAGCTCGAGCAGCACATTCGAGAGCTGCCCTCCCTGCCAGGCGATCGGCGACCGTGGAGGATCCACGGCCGCCTCCACGACCAGCTCGGCGCCCGGGATCGCCTCCGCGTAGGCCTCGCCGACCGCGAGCGGATGGCCGGGATCGGCCTCGTCGCGACTGGCGATGACCACCGTCGGAGCGGTGACCTCGGCGAGCTGGGAGAGGCTCTCGAAGGGACACGAGCGCGGCACCACTTCGAGCGCGTCGGCGACCGCCGCGGGGTGCTCGTGGGCCGTCAGACGCTGGCGCAGGACGGTCTCCACCGTGCTCCGCCACCGCTCGGGCACGCCGTCCAGGTCATATGCCCGCACGAATCCCTCGACCCCTTCCTCCCGCAATCCCCTGGCGAGCCCGTCCCAGCGGCCCAGCTCGCGCGACTGGGACGGCTCCCCGGGGAGGAACGAGGGCGTGATCAGTGCGAGGCCCGCCACCTGGGCCGGGTGCTCGAGCGCGAAACGCAAGGCGGTGTGCGCCCCCATCGAGGCGCCCGCCAGGATCACGTGCGGGGCGCCCGTGCGGCCGACCGCCGCCGCGAGGTCCGAGGCGAGGTGCTCGTACCCGTACTCGCGTCCGGGAGCGGGACTCGAGTGGCCGTGGCCGCGAGCGTCATAGGCGAGTACGTGCATCCCTCCGCGCTGCAACGCGTTGGAGCCCATCACCACGTAGCGCCGGGTCGCGGTGAGGCCGTGCAGGAGCACGATCGGCGGGCCCTGCCGATCGCCGCTCTGCTCGCCCGCGAGGGTGACGGCCCCGGAGCGGATCTCCAGGACGCTGGAAGGGATCTCCGGGTCGCTCAAGCGGGCACGGCCGCGTGGGAGCGCACCAGCTCCGCGGTGGCCGCCGGCTGCTCCCAGAAGAAGAGGTGTCCCACCTCCTCGAAGAGCTTCAGGCGGGCTCCCGGTACCAGCGAGGCGATCAGGCGGCCGTTCTGGACCGGGATCATCTCGTCGGCCGTTCCGTGGATCACGAGGGTCGGAGCGCTCACGTCGGGAAGGCGTGCGTGGGTGTCGTGCTGGAAGCACGCGGCAACCTGGGCCATGATCACCGGCACCGCCACCGCGCGCTCGGCGGCGATCGACTGGAAGCGCTCCCACAGCTCGGGGTCTGCCGCGGCGGCAGGCGAGAGGTTGATCTCGTAGGCGGCCCGCAGCGCGCGGACGCGGTCCCCCGAGCTCATCGCCTCGTACAGACGGTCGCGGGCCGCCGACCCGTACGAGCTGCCGGGTCCGCCACAATATGTGCAGCCGAGCGTGAGCGTGCGCACCAGCTCTGGGTTCGCGAGCACCAGCTCCTGGGCGACCATCCCGCCCATCGAGATGCCCAGCAGGTGGACCGAGTCGAGCTCGAGCGCCCGCACCAGCCCCACCGCGTCCGCCGCCATCCGGGCGATCGTGATCGGCCCTTCCAGGCGGCTGCTGGAGCCGACGCCGCGGTGGTCGTAGACGATCACCTCGAAGCTCTCGCGCAGCCGCGAGAGGAACGGCTCCCCCCAATGCAGGGCGGTCCCGCTCATCCCCATGATCGCCAGCAACGGCGGG
>DATJBO010000185.1:0-2233 GCA_035515315.1 Solirubrobacteraceae bacterium | reverse complement strand
TCCGGAAGGCCGGCCTCGCCCGGTTCCAGTTCCACGTGGACAGCCAGATGGAACGCCACGGCTGGAGCGGGAAGAACGAGGCGGAGCTGAACGAGCTGCGCCAGCACTTCGCCGACCTCGTGTGGGAGACGGGCGGCGTGCAGTGCGCCTTCAGCATCACGGTCGTCCCGGCGAGCCTGCCCTACCTGCCGCACGTGCTGGAGTGGTGCCGCAACAACATCCACAAGGTCCAGCACGTTTCGCTCATCGCCTTCCGCACCATCCCGGTCGGCGAGTACGACTTCCAGGTGAACGGGCAGGCGGTCGAGGCGCGCGCCTTCCGCCACGCGGCGGAGAGCGGCCCCCCGGGCGTGACGTCGGACCAGATGTACGACCAGCTGCGCGAGCACGACACCCGCTTCCGCGCCGCCGTCTACCTGCCGGGGACGGCGGCCCCGCGCGCCAACAAGTTCCTCGTGGCCATCCGCGTCGGCTCGCCCTCCGGCCTCCTCGGCTACCTCGGACCGCGGACCGTCGAGGCGGTCGAAATCGGGCACCACTTCTGGACCGGGCGCTACCTCGAGTTCGCGACGAGCCCGCGCGTCGGGAAGAAGACGTTCCTGATGTCCGCGGTGGACCCGCTGGTGCGCGAGGCGCTCCGGACCTGGGCCCGCCGGGGGCTCCGGAACCCGCGGCGGCTCCTGGATCCCATCTACCTGCAGACCATCGCCCTCCAGCAGCCCGCCGAGATCGTGGACGGCAAGACCGACATGTGCGGGGGCTGCCCCAACATGATGGCCTGGGCCGGCGAGCTGATCCCCTCGTGCCGGCTCGACGAGTACCGGCTGTTCGGCGGGCCGCTGACGCCGCTGCGTCCGGGCGCGGGAGCGAGGATGGAGCTGGGGTGAGAGACAAGGAGTAGGGTGAAGGGTGTAGGGGGTAGGGTCCTACACCCTACACCCGACTATAACTTCCTATAGGGCGAACCGGGCGTGGCGCATTATGTTAGACCATGCCCACCGCCCGCCTCGCGACGAGCGACCAGGTCAAGGAAGCCCTGGTCCGCGAAACCCGCGAACGCATCCTCCGCGAAGGTACGCTGGCGGAATTCTCCCACCTCGTGCTGATGGCCGTCGTGGTGCTGCTGGCCTTCGGCACCGTCCCGCACCTGCTGCTCGCCGCCTGGGCGGTCGTGATCGCGCTCGCCTGCGCGATGCGCGGCTACCGGCGGCGCCGCCTCCTCACACGCGAGTACACGCCGCACGAGCGGACGATGACCCGGCTCGTGACCACCACGCTGGCCACCGCCTGGGGCGTCGGCGCGGGCCTGTTCTCGCGCTGGCTCCCGTTCGGCGACCTGGCGCTGGTGATGATGATCCTCGTCGGGCTCGTGGCCGCGGCCGTGGCGACCTTCGCGCCCGATCGCCGCGCGTTCCGCTACTTCCTCGCCGGCATCGTGCTGCCGCTGGCGGCCGGCATCCTGCTGGCGGGCCACGTCGACCAGGTGCGCGTGGTGGCCCTGCTGCTGGTGGGCCTGTTCACCCTCGTGATGCTGATCACCCAGCAGCGCGGCTACACCGTGCTCGTCCAGCAGGCCGTGACCAACGTCGAGCTGGCGGTGAGCGAGGAGCGCGCGGCCCGCGAGCGCGCCCGCCTCGACGCCCTGTTCGCCAGCGCGCCCGTGGCGACGGTGGTGGTGGACGAGGACGGGCGGGTGCGCGACGCGAACCCGCGCTTCCAGGTCCTGTTCGGCTACACGCACGAGGAAATCCTGGGCCAGCCCCTCAACGACCTCATCGTCCCGCAGCCCGGGCTGCACGAGGCCTCGAAGCTGGACGAGACGGTGCGCGGCGGCGCCACCGTCGTCGCGGAGGTGCAGCGGCGCCGCAAGGACGGGCAGCTGGTGTCCGTGCGCGCCAGCGCGGCGCGCGTCGAGGGCGTGGGCGAGCCGGGCCTGTTCGTGCTGTACGAGGACATCTCGGACGAGATCGCCGCGCGCGCGGCGATGAAGGAAGCCAAGGAGACGGCCGAGCGCGTGGCGCAGATGCGGAGCGCCTTCCTCGCCAACATGAGCCACGAGATCCGCACGCCGATGAACGCGGTCCTCGGCCTGGCGGAGCTGCTGCTCGACACCGAGCTCACGACCGACCAGCGCCGCTCGCTCAACCTCATCCAGTCGTCGGGCGAGACGCTGCTGACGCTCCTCAACGACATCCTCGACCTCTCGAAGATCGAGGCCGAGAGCCTGCAGCTC
>DATJBO010000184.1:0-9808 GCA_035515315.1 Solirubrobacteraceae bacterium | reverse complement strand
CGATGTTCCCGCGGCCGGCGGTCGACCTCGTGACGCTGTCCGAGCGCCTCACCGGCGAGTCGGCGTGGGGCCGCCACCACCAGCGCGTCAGCGGCCTGCCCGAGTTCGCGGGCGAGCTGCCGGTGGCGGGCCTGGCGGACGAGATCCTGACGCCGGGCGCGGGCCAGGTGCGGGGGATGTTCATCTACGCCGGCAACCCCGTCCTCTCGACGCCGGGAGGGGCGCGGCTGGACGAGGCGATGGAGCAGCTCGAGTGGTGCGTGGCGGTGGACATGTACGTGACCGAGACGACCAGGCACGCCGACGTGATCCTCCCGCCGGTGGCACAGCTCGAGCGCTCGGACGTGGATCTCGTGTTCCCGTCCTTCTCGGTCCGCAACCAGATCCGCTACTACAACCCGGCGGCGCTGCCCAAGCCGGCAGGCGGCAAGGACGACTGGGAGATCCTGCGGGAGCTGGCAGCCCGCCTCGGCAGCGGTCGCGTTGGCGCGATCACCAACCCGGTCCTGCGCCGGCTCGGACCGCTGTGGACCCCTGAGCGCTTCGCGGACCTGGCGATGCGGCTCGGCCCCTACGGGCGCCTGCGCTCGGCACACAGCCTCGACATCGGCAAGGTCAAGCGCGCTTCCCACGGGATCGACCTCGGCCCGCTGCGGCCGAACCTCGTCAACCAGCTGCGGACCAGGGACAAGCGGGTGAAGCTGGCCCCGACGGTGCTCGTGAAGGAGGCTGCGCGCCTGGAGGAGCTCGCCGGCGAACGCGATGCGGCACGCCGCGACGGCTTCGACCTGACCCTGATCGGGCGCCGCTCGCTGCGGTCGAACAACTCGTGGATGCACAACAGCGCCCGCCTGATGAAGGGTGCCGACCGGTGCACCGCGATGCTCCATCCCGACGACGCGGGGGCACGCGGCCTCAGCGACGGCCAACTCGTGAAGGTCGCCTCGGCGACGGGGTCGATCGAGGTGCCCCTGGAGGTCAGCGACCAGATGCGCCAGGGCGTCGTGTCGATCCCCCACGGCTTCGGCCATGGCCGCTCCGGCGTCGGGTGGAAGCTGGCGGCGTCCCACGCGGGGGCGAGCGTCAACGACATCACCGACCCCGCGATCGTGGATCGCCTCACGGGCAACGCCGCGGTCAACGACGTGCCGGTGAGGGTCGAGGCGGTGGCGGCGGAGGCGCACGCCGAGCAGGCTCCCCCGCAGGCCGTGGTCGCGTAGCGGGCGTCAGGGGGATGGGGCCGATGCGCGTGGGACGGATGCTCGGAGTGGTACTGGCCACGGCTGTGACGGTGTGGATGCTCATGCCGGCAGCCGCACTCGGGAAGCCGAGGCGCCTTCAGATGACCTGGGAAGCCATCGGAGGCCCGGTTCACCTGCTCCAGGCCGGCGAAACGGTCAACCTCCTGCTATCGAGCTTCTCGGTGCAGACGCGCTCCGGTGTGGTCGAATGCTCGACGGACATCGGGGCGGCGCCGGGCATCGGTGGCGTGGATCAGACCAACGACGAAGCCACCGACAAGGTCGAGCTCGGTTTCGCGGAGGGCGTGATCGGCGGGGAAGCGGGTTGCGTCGAGAGCTCTCCGCCCGACTTTCCCCCGGTTAGGGTCCTCCTGGATTCGCACGAATCGATCCTCGACCTGTCCGGCGCCAAGCGCCGGGCGACGATCAAGGCCGCTGCGCCTGCCGAGCCGATCACGCTCGCGCTCGAATACACCGGCGGGCTCCTGTGCCTCTACCGCACGAACAAGCTCACAGGAGCGTTGCAGGTCGCAGAACCGTTTCCGGGGAACGTCTCGCTGGCGTTCAAGAACCAGAAACTCAAGCTCGACAGGCCGGGCTCCGGAGCCGGGTGTTCCCGGAGCGCCTCACTCCACGCCGACTTCGGCAGCCTCGTCACGACCGAGGGCGTGTCCTCGTTCGAAGGCGGCCCCGTGATCCTGGGGCGGCTCGAACGCTAGCCGGCTGCTACCCGCAGCCCGTGTTGTTGCCGCAGCTCGAGCACGTGTAGCACGAGCCGGTGCGCTGCATCATCCCGCCGCACTGGCTGCACGCGGGGCCGAGGTCGAGACCCTGGAGCGTGGCGGGGACGACCGGGGGCGATTCCGTAAACGACGCCGCGGCCGGAGCCGTGCCGCCATCGCCGCTTTTGCCAGCGGTGCTGCCTTTGCCCCGAGGCTCGCCCCCGGCAGCCGCGTCACCCGCGGCGTGGGCTTGCCCCTCGGTGTCCGTCTCGGTCTCGGCCGCGGGCCCCGCGGTGTCGGTGGCGGCGACCGCCTGGGCGGCGTCCTGGGCGGCTTTGCGGGCCCTCACGGCGGGGGTGAGGATGCCGAGCTCCTCCTGGGCGTCCACGTCGAGGAAGCGGGAGGCCAGCCAGCGCATGATGTAGTCGGGCATCGACTTGGCGAAGGGGATCTCGGGGTTGCTGGTGATCCCCTCCGGCTCGAAGCGCATGTAGCTGAACTTGCGCACGAGCGTCTCGAGCGGCACGCCGTACTGCAGCGCGATCGAGATCGCGGTCGCGAAGGAATTCATCATCCCTCGCAGGGTCGAGCCCTCCTTGCCGATGTCGGTCAGGAAGATCTCCCCCACGGACCCGTCCTCGTACATCCCGGCGGTGATGTATCCCTCGTGGCCGGCGATCGAGAACTTGTGGGTGATCGACTGGCGCTCGCGGGGCATCCGCTTGCGGTGGGGTCCGGCTTCGGCCAGCGCCTTGGCCACGGCCTGCTCGACGATCGCGTCCACGTCGGCCGGCTCGGCGGCCTCCTTCTGCGCGTCGGTGCGCAGCGCCTGGGCCGTCTTGGAGCCGTCGCGGTAGATCGCCAGGGCCTTTACGCCGAGCCTCCACGACTCGATGAACGCTTCGGCGATGTCCTCGACGGTGGCCTGCTCGGGGAGGTTCACGGTCTTGGAGATCGCCCCGGAGATGAACGGCTGGACAGCGCCCATCATCTTGATGTGGCCCATGTGCGAGATCGCCCGCTCGCCGACGGCCACGTCGAACACCTCGAGGTGCTCCTCGGCGAGCCCGGGCGCCTCCACGACCGTGCCGTGCTCGGCCAGGTAGGCCTCGATCTGCTCGGTCTGCTGCTCGGAGTACCCGAGGTTCGCGAGCGCGAGCGGGACGGTGCGGTTGACGATCGTCATCTGCCCGCCGCCGACGAGCTCCTTGAACTTCACCAGCGAGAAGTCGGGCTCTACGCCGGTGGTGTCGCAATCGAGGAGGAAGGATATGGTCCCCGTGGGCGCCAAGACCGTGGCCTGAGCGTTGCGGTACCCGTGGCGCTCGCCCAGCTCGACCGCCTCCTCCCATGAGCGCCGCGCCGCGCCGAGCAGCTCGGAGTCCTCGCAGGTCTCGTCCGCGATCGCGTAGGAGGCATCCCGGTGCATGCGCATCACGCGGTTGTGCGGCTCGCGGTTCTCCTCGTAGCGCTCGTAGGGGCCCATCGCCGCGGCGATCTCTGCCGAGCGCCGGTAGGCGCGGCCGGTCATCAGCGCGGTGATCGCGGCCGCTGTCCCGCGGCCGGCATCGGAGTCGTAGGGGACGCCGTCGGCCATCAGGTAGGCCCCGAGGTTGGCGTAGCCGAGCCCGAGTTGACGGAACGCGCGGGCGTTGCGGCCGATCTCCTCGGTGGGGTAGCTCGACGGGCCGACGATGATCTCCTGCGCTAGCAGCATCACGTCGACCGCGTGATCGAAGGACTCGACGTCGAGCGTCCCGTCGGAGCGGCGGAACTTCATCAGGTTCAGCGACGCGAGGTTGCACGCCGAGTCGTCGACGTGCATGTACTCCGAGCAGTTGGCCACAACAACTCCGTCCACGATGTAGGAGTGGTGCAGCGGCTCGGTCAGGTTGTAGACGTGCTCCTGGCCGTCGTTCTCTCTCGCGCGGAGGCGCGTGGTCCTCTTGGTGCTGTAGCGGCCGAACCGTTCGATTAACTCATCGACAAGGTGTTGCTTGCGCGGAGCCGAGAACCCGATGCACTCGGCAAAGGCCTCGAGATCCGACCCTGTGATCCGAAGATCGAAGCCATTACGCGACTCGTAGCTGACGAGCGTGCCGTCGGCCCGTGTGTAGGAGAACCGAACGGATGCCGAATTCGTGACGTCATAGATCTGCGCCCGAATCCCGAAGCCGCTGAGAAGCCGTTGTACATCTCTCAGGAGCGCGTCGCTGCGACTTCCGAGGCCTACGTAACGGTTGGTGTCTGTCCAGGAAACGCATCCATCGGCGCCGAACAAACCACGAAGGAAGGCAGACTGCACCTCGACGGGCGCCGTGAATATCGCCTCTGGCACACGCTTTTCGTGGGCTCTGGCACTGGTCACGCCAAGCCCACGGAAGAGTTCCCGTGCCGCCGCGCTTCCAACGCGAAGCTGCACCGTGCCGTTGTCCATCTGCTGGCGAGATACGCCCCCGACTAGCTCGCGTACCAAGCCCTCGTGCGCGTCGGCCAACCCCTCCTGGATGTCATCACCGCCGTACACCCAACCTGTCTCTACACCGGTCAACCAGCCGTCACCGACAAGATGACCGGTCAGCTCGGCGAGGCCCTCACTCCAGCGATCTGGCAGCTCCTGATAGGTGACGCTGCCCCCCCTGCTGAAGGACTTGGCAGCGGTCGCCACCCTCACAGGAAGCTCCCAGGACGCGTCGCGGGCCGGTGTGGGGCTGTCGTTGAGCAGCACGCTGTCCTGCTCGGTGAGCTCCTCCGCCCGCACGTAGCCGCGGTTGGTCGTCCAGATCCTGTGGTTGGGCGTGCAGCGCAGCTCACCGCCGTTGGCGAAGCGCAGACGCACGATCGGCTTGACCCCGTTTCGCATCAGCGCGATCGGCTGGGTGGCTGCCACGCCCTTCCCCGGCTCCTGCGCGGTGGCGCGGTGGGTGTAGACCTCGAACTGCTCACCCGCCTCGCCGCGATCGACGAGCTCGCCGATCGGCAGCAGGCCGAGTGTCGTGTGCACGCGCGCGTCTGCCGGGAAGCAGGGGTTGGAGGCGTTGATGCGCCCGCTGTTGGGCGCCGTGTGCCAGCGGTTGATCGTGGTGTCGAACTGCACGCCCGGGTCGGCGCACCGCCAGGCCGCTTCGGCGATCTCCTGCATCAGCTGGCGCGCCGGTACCGGCTCGCCGATCGGCTGTCCGGTGGTGCGCGCGGTCAGGTGCCAGTCCTCGTCGTTCTCCACCGCGCGCATGAACTCGTCGGTGAGCCGCACCGAGTTGTTCGCGTTCTGGTACTGGATCGACTTGAAGCCGTCCCCGTCGATCGACATGTCGAAGCCGGCGTCCCGCAGCGCCTGCGCCTTGTCCTCCTCCTTGGCCTTGCACCAGATGAACTCGCGGATGTCGGGGTGGTCGACGTCGAGCACGACCATCTTCGCCGCCCGGCGGGTCTTGCCCCCGGACTTGATCGTCCCCGCCCACGAGTCGGCGCCGCGCATGAACGACACCGGGCCGGACGCGGTGCCGCCCTTGGCCAGCGGCTCCTGCGAGCCGCGGATGTTCGACAGGTTGATCCCCGACCCGGAGCCGCCGCGGAAGATCATGCCCTCCTTGGTGTTCCAGTCGAGGATCGACTCCATCGTGTCCTGGACGCTGAGGATGAAGCAGTTGTGGACGGCGATGTTGTTGGTCAGGAACTCGCCCGACTCGGTCTGGATGTCGTACACGTCCATCGCGCCCACGCGCTCGATGGAGACGATCTCCTCCTCGCGCAGGTCGGCGCAGTGCTTGGGGTGACGCAGGCACAGCGAGCTCAGCAGCTTGCGCTGCTTCTCGTGCGAGACGAAGCCGACGAGCTCGGCGAAGCGGGCCCGCTCGGAGCCGATCGCGAGCCACACCTCGAACACCTCGTGGCGGCCGTCGCGCTTCTCGCGCCGGCGCGTGCGCCGCGAGTAGACGCCGAGCGTGTACAGCAGCAGCTGCACGTCCTCGCTCCAGCGGGCGCTGATCGTGGCGACGCCCACCCGTGCGCTCTCGTATCCACCGGAGTGGCGCAGCGATACGTAGCCGCCGGCCTGGAAGACGCTGCGCAGATACGCCGCGATCTCCTCGTGGGAGGCGGTGTAGAGCCGCTCCGGAACCCGCGCCTCGGTGCCGTCCGTGAACAGGCCCCACCGCTCGGCATAGCCGCGCAGGGCCTCCCCCTGCAGGCTGATGCGGCGTACCTGGGTGCTTTCCAGGCTGGCCTCCCGCACCTTGCGGGGGACGTGGGGGAAGGCGACGTCCAGGTGGTCGTTGACCCACGCGAACTCCTCGGAGCCGGCGACCTCGAACTCGAGCGCCAGCGCGGAGCCCCGCCCGGTTTGGCGATCTCCGACATACCCGTCGGCCTGCAGCCATCCGGCCAGTGCGGCCTCGGAGACGGCGGTGCGGTCGGTCTCGTCGATCAGCTCGAGTGCGGACTCGCCGCCGGGGCCGCCCACCGTCACGCGCACCGGGTCCGCCACCTTCGCCTTGTGCGGGTGAAGGTGCATGCGCATCCCGGGCTCGAGCCGGTCCACGCGCAGCCATGCCGCCCGGCCCTTGCGCTCGTTGCTCGCCTTGACGACGTGGTCGGCGGTGGCCTCGACGAAGCCACCGTTGCGCAGGCCGACCCGCCACACCGGCTTGCGACCGTTGTGCTTGACGGCGAGCACCCGCGTGGAGCCGGTGGAGTCGTACACCTCGGTCCCCACCATTTCGCCGTCGACGAGCTCGCCGATCGGGATCATCCCCGCAGGCGTGGAGACGAGGGCGTGGCCTGGCAGGCAGGCCGAGCACTGGGGCTGCTCCTCGAAGCCCACGTTGAACCACACGGGCGAGTTGAACGCCGCCATCTGGTGCAGCAGGATGTGGGTGAGCTCGTGCTCGAAGGCCTCGGCGTCGCTGTCGGCGGCGAAATAGCCGCCCTCCCGGCCCCAGCGGGTGATGGTGCCCGCTACGCGCCCGATCATCTGCCTGACGGAGTGCTCGCGCTCGGGCGAGCCGAGCTGGCCCCGGAAGTACTTCTGGGAGACGATGTTCGTCGCGTTCTGCGACCAGCTCGTGGGGAACTCGACGCCCGGCTGTTCGAAGGCCACACGCTCGCCATGACCGATGCGGGCGTCGCGCAGCTCCCACTCGACCGCGTCGAACGGATGCGTGGCGCCGTCGGTGAAGTAGCGCGGGATCTCGAGCGCCCGGCCGTGGGCTGCGTCGTGCGAGGCGGTGGGGTTCATGGGCGGGTTCATCGGGCCTTCCTCCTCTGCTGCGCCGGCGCCGTGACGCTGTGGAAATGAGCTCTTGTCGGGCCGGTTATCGTCGCGCCCAGATCGGACGGAAGGTTGCCGTGAATCACCCTCGATTTTAGGTGCCCGAGGCCCGGTTCCCGGCCTCTTTCCCAGGCCCTTCACAGGCCCGCTCCGGCTAGCGGCCGAGCCTCGCCCAGTCGCCGAATTCGCGCCACGTGGCCGAGGCCCTGAAGCCCGCCTCGGCGATCGCGTGGCGCAGCGCCAGCGACCATCGCGGCTCCCACGCCAGCGCCCGTGCGACGCCCCACACGGCGCACGCCACCAGCAGCAACACCCCCACCACGATCAGCACGACGGCGGCCGTCGCAAGCCCGCCGCCGGCGGCGGCGTGGGCGGGTGCCGGGGTGATCGCGGCGAGGCTCGTCACGGGGCCAATGCTAGGCGGACCCCCGCCGGTCCCCGAGCAGCACCGCGACCGCGTCGAGGGCCTGCGCGAGCACCTCCTCGGGCGGGCGGCTCGCGTCGATCACCCGCACACGCCCGGTCGCCGCCGCGGCGATCTGCGCGTAGGCGGCGGCGACCCGCTCGAAGAAGCTCTCGTCTTCGCGCTCGAGCCGGTCGGGGGAGTCGCTGCGGCCGAGCTGCCGCGAGCGGCCCACGCGCGGCTCCACGCTCAGCAGCAGGGTGAGGTCGGGCTGCAGGCCTCCGGTGGCGAACGCGTTGATCTCCGCGACACGCTCGATCCCGAGGCGGCGGGCGCCGCCCTGGTAGGCCAGCGACGAGTCGACGAAGCGATCCAGCACCACCACCGCGCCGCGCTCGAGCAGCGGCCTCAGGAGCTCCTCCACCAGCTGGGCGCGGGCGGCCGCGTACAGCAGCGCCTCGGCCCGGGGGAGGATCTCCAGGCGGGGGTCCTGGACGAGCTCGCGGATCCGCTCGGAGGCCTCCACGCCCCCCGGCTCGCGCAGCAGCTCCACCTCGGTCCCCCCGGCGGCGAGCTCGCGCGCCAGGGACTCGGCGAGCGTCGACTTGCCCGCACCGTCGAGCCCCTCGATCGTGATCAGAGCACCTGCCACGACCGGCCACCGTACACGCGCCGGGTCCTAGGATGGCGGCGCATGGCAGCAGCTGCGACGGAGACCGACCCGGGGAACGACCCCGCAGCAGGCGGCGGCGGCGCTCCGCCGGGTCTCGAGGAGGTGCTCGAGGCCCAGCCCCACGCCCGCGCGGTGCTCGCTGGGCTGGCCGAGGATCCCGCCGGCGCCTCCCACGCCTACCTCCTGTACGGGCCGCCGGGAACCGGCAAGCGCGCGGCCGCCCGTGCGCTGGCGGTGAGCCTGCTCAGCAGCGGGGCGCGCAACCCCGCAACGGTCGCCGGGCGGGTCGCCCGCGACGCCCACCCGGACCTCACCTGGGTGTCCCCCTCGGGCGCCTCGGAAATGCTCGTGTCCGACATCGAGGAGCCCGTCGTGGCGGCGGCCACGCGCACCCCCTTCGAGTCGGCACGGCGCGTGTTCGTGATCGAGTCCGTTGAGGCGATGAACGACCAGTCGGCGAACCGGATGCTCAAGACCCTGGAGGAGCCGCGCGACTTCGTCCACCTGCTGCTGCTCAGCGACCGCCTCGACGACGTGCTCCCGACGATCGTCTCGCGCTGTCAGCTCGTGCGCTTCGACCCCGTTCCGGCCGATCGCATCGCGGCCGCCCTGACGGGCGTCGAGGAGCCCCGCGCGCAGGCATGCGCGCGTCTGGCGCTCGGCGATGCGGGCCTGGCGGCCTGGCTGGCCGCCGAGGAGGGGGAGGGGCTGAGACGGGACGCCGAGGGATACGTCCGCCAGGCGATCTCCGGGGCGAGCGCCTCGCGGGCGTGGCTCAGACTGATCGAGCAGGCCACCGGGGCGGGTGCCCACGCCTCCGAGGCGGACGCCGCGGCCGCCGAGCAGGACCTGGAGCTGCTCCCGGCGCGCGAGCGCAAACGCCAGGAACGGGAGCTGCTCGATGCGCGCCGGCGCAGCGAGCGCCGGGCGAGGACCCGGATGCTCGACCTCTCCCTGCGGCTGGCGGAGCTGTGGCTACGCGACCTGATGTGCGTGTGCGAAGGGGCGCCCGAGCTGATCTACGCGGTGGACCGCCGCACCGAGATCGAATCGGATGCCCACGGGCGCCGGGGTCGCGAGCTGCGCGACGCCCTCGACCTCGTCGCCGGAACCCGCCTGAGCCTGTCGCTGAACGTCTCCGAGGAGCTCGCGCTCGAGGCGCTCAGCTACCGGCTGGAAGCGAGGCTGGGCGTCGCGACGCCCTAAACACGCTGACGGCCCCCGCCTACACGGGGGCCGTCATGCGCCCGTCAGGGGGCCGGCCGAGCTACCGGGCTGACACCTTGGCGGCGTTGACCTTCGCTGCTTCCTGCTTGAGGCGAACCTGCGTGAAGGCAACCAGGCGCAGGTGTCCCAGGATGCTCGTGAGCTGCCCTTTGACAACGGGCGGCACGGTGCGGGAGGGGGCGGCGACGCTGCAGCCCCATTCGAAGGCGGCGAGGTCCGCGGCGTGGACGGCCGCTTCGGCGTCTTCGACCTGTTCCTGAGCTTCCTTCGGGG
>DATJBO010000183.1:0-20262 GCA_035515315.1 Solirubrobacteraceae bacterium | reverse complement strand
GCCGACAGCGTACTCAAACCCGACGGGCCAACAGCACCCACACTCCACCCCGAATACGCCCCTTCCGAAAGACAAACCCTCGCACCAGCAGACCGCAACGCACCTTCAACCACACCCCAACCAGCACCAGGACCAAAGGTGACGTCACATTCGACTTCTTCCGGGACGGGCGGGGGCGGTGGCGGTTCGTAGGGCGGAGGCGTGTACGGCGGCGGGAATTCTTCGCCGCCGGGCGGGGGCGAGGATCCTCCGCCGCCTGGCGCCGGCGAGCCCGTGGATTCGCCCCCCGAGGGCGTCCCCCCTCCCGACCCGGGCGTGCCCGTCGCGCCCGTCGCTCCGGTCACGCCGCTCGCGTCTGTGGTGATCCGGTGTTTGGCTTTGCGTTTCTTCTTGCACTTCCGCGTCTTGACTTTGTGGTGATGCTTGGACTTCACAATCGTGCACCGTGGATGCGATCGCCTGCGGTGGGACGCATAGCTGTCGATCGCATCCACCAGTACGAGCCCGAGTACGAGCGCGCAGGCGAGCACGGCGCGGAGCGCCTTACCGGGGGAGTGCGCACGGGTGTGCGGTCGCATGGCGCGTTTCAGCATGTAACTGGTGGGCGCGGATGGAGCGTGCGACGATGCGGGGTGGGGGCGGGTCGCCGCTCCGGGGTGTCAATAGTGTCATCGGCGCTCACCGGAAGACCTTGAGATAGCCCGCTACGGCTCGTCCTTTCGTACGGCCGAAAGGATGACCCTCAGCGGCAGGCAGCGTCATCGACGTGCACGAGGGACTTCGGGGCACTCGTGGGGACGCCGCCTCCGTGACCGCCCTTTAGGAGGATCCGCGGGCGCGCGGGGACGGAAGTTGCGGCGCGGTCACACGTTCGTTCAGGGGGGACAACAACGTCTGTGCGCCACGGAGCGGAATCTGTAGCTGCCCGAACACCAAGCCAGCGGCTGCGGGTCCGGCGGACGCCGAACGTGGTGGTCGTGGTCGAGGACCAGCCGCTGTACAGGGTGGGCCTGGCGGCGGCCGTGCAGGGACGGGCGGGGCTGGAGCTGCTGCCGCCCGAGCAGGTGCAGGCGTGGCGCAGCGGCCTCACTCCGGCCGACGTGGCGGTGGTCG
The DNA here is from genome assembly GCA_035515315.1 of Solirubrobacteraceae bacterium. Lineage (GTDB taxonomy): Bacteria > Actinomycetota > Thermoleophilia > Solirubrobacterales > Solirubrobacteraceae > Palsa-744. Next base: position 19,149 of record DATJBO010000183.1, on the reverse strand, counting down.
GCGCCAACCCCCCGGGGTGCGAGGGCCTTCAGGTCGTGAAGGAGGTCGTCCAGGACGGTCTTCACACTCGCGTGCTCGTTCTCGGCGCCCGGGACGAGGACACGGTGTGCCGGGCGCTGGCGGCGGGGGCCGCCGGCTATCTGACGAAGGACAGCGACGGAGACGCCGTGTGTGAGGCGATCGAGCAGATCGCGAGCGGCGAGTTGGCGTTCTCACCGGAGCTGCTGGCGATGGCGGCTCGTCAGCTGGGGGTCGAGTACGACCGCCCGAACGGGGCGCTGAGCGAGCGCCAGCGCGAGATCCTCGAGCTGATCTCGCGCGGCCTGTCGGCAGAAGAGGTCGGCCAGCAGCTGGCCCTCAGCGTCAGCACGGTCAAGACCCACCTCGCGCGCGTGTACGAGAAGCTCGGCGTGTCGGGCGCCCCGGCTGCGGTGCGTGAGGCCATGCGCCGCGGCCTAATCTCCTGAGCGGCCCGGCGGGGTCCAGTGCCCACCCCGCGCCCTCGGCGTGTGGTGGCTACCAGGCGCCCTTGGCGCCCAGCACGGCAGGGAGGGTCCGGAGCAGGATCCAGAGGTTGAGGGCGAGCGAGCGCCGGTGTGCGTATTCCACGTCGAGCCTCACCATGTCCTCCAGCGCCACCTCCGAGCGTCCGCTCACCTGCCACAGGCCGGTGATCCCGGGCTTGACGGCGAAGCGGTCGAACCAGTGGGCCGGGTAGTGCTCGACCTCGTAGGGGATAGGGGGGCGCGGGCCCACCAGCGACATCTGGCCCCACAGCACGTTCCACAGCTGTGGAAGCTCGTCGAGGCTCGAACGCCGCAGCAGCCGACCGAACGTGGTCACCCGGGGGTCGCCCATCATCTTGTAGTAAGGGGTGCTGCTGTCCTCCGGGGCGGGGTGCTTGCCGTGGATCAGGCCGAGCACGAACTCCCGGTGGCGGTCGTGGGCGGCGCCGTGCTGCATGGTGCGGAACTTGTTGGCCGTGAACGGCACCCGGCCCCGGCCGATGCGTTGCTGGCGGAACAGCACGGGACCCGGGGAGTCGAGCCGGATCAGCAGGCCGATCGCCGCGAACACCGGCAGCAGCACGAGCAGCAACACGGCCGAGACGGCGATGTCCAGCGCCCTGCAGCTAGCGTCGAGCAGCAGCCCTTCGCGCGCGGGCAGCGCCATCGTGGGCGCGATGCCGTCTGCCTCCAGCGCCCCCATTCGCGGGTCGAAAGCCTCACTCGACACAACCATCAACACCCACTCGACGGTTCGCCTTGCACTGCCGCTCAGCCGCTCGCGGCCAGCGCCGCCTGGGCTTCCTCGCCGCTCTGCTGCCCGCGCCACCACTCGACCAGCCGTCGCAGGCCCTCCTCCAGGTCGATCTGCGCGGAGAAGCCCAGCAGCTCGCGGGCGAGCTTCGTGTCGGCCACCCGGCGCGGGACCTTGTTGACCGACCGCTCGGGGCCGAATTCGATCGACGCGGTCGACCCCATCACCTCGATCAGCATGTGGGCGAGCTCGAGCAGGCTCGTCTCGACGCCGCTGGCGACGTTGAAGACCATGTCGCTGACCTCGGCGGTCGCGGCCAGCAGGTTCGAGTGGGCCACGTCCTCGACGTATACGAAGTCCATCGTTTGCGAGCCGTCCCCAAGGATCAGCGGCGAGCGCCCGCTATCGATCCGCTCCATCCATCGCACGAGGACCTCGGTGTAGACGCCATGGATGTCCATTCGCGGGCCGTACACGTTGAAGTACCTCAGCGCCACGTAGTCGAGCCCCGCTGTGCTGTGGAAGCTGCGCAGCAGGCCCTCGTTGAAGGTCTTGGCCGCCCCGTAGAGCGTGTCGTTGGCGTAGGGGTGGTGCGTCTCATGGGTCGGGAACGAAACCGCCTGGCCGTAGACGGAGGCCGACGAGGCCGCCACGATCCTGCGCACGCCGCGCTCGAGCGCCGCCTCGATCACGTTGTAGGTGCCGTCGACCATCACCTCGAGCGCCAGCCGCGGTTCCTCGGCGCACTGGGTGATCCGCAGCGCGGCCTGGTGGAAGATCACGTCGATCCCCCTCGCCAGCTCTGACACGAGGCCACGGTCGCGGACGTCACCCTCCACGACCCGTACGGGCCCGTTGGCCAGCGCCCAGGAGAGGTTGTCGGGCCGGCCGCGGACGAAGTTGTCGACCACGACGACCTCCTCGGCGCCGGCACGCACGAGCGCGTCGACGATGTTCGAGCCGACGGCCCCGGCGCCGCCCGTGATGAGGGCGCGCCGGCCATGCATAGTCATCGAAGCCATCGCCAGTACAACGGCCCCCGGCTGTCGCTTTTTCCACGCCCGACGGCCAGCAAGAACCGGTCAAGTCCGGTCGTTGATTCGGCGACATGCCCGAGCAGGCCAGACCGTCCATCTCTGCGGTCGTGGCGACCTACCAGGCGGAGAGGTTCATCGGTCCGGCGCTCGAGTCGATTCTCGGTCAGACCCGTCCTCCCGACGAGGTGGTGGTCGTTGACGACGGCTCCACCGACGCCACCGCGGCCGTGCTGGAGCGCTTCGATGACCGCGTCCGCGTGGTGCGCCAGCCCAACCGCGGCTACCCCGCGGCGATGAACCGCGCGGTGGCGGAGAGCAGCGGAGACTGGGTCGCACTGTGCGGCGCCGACGACCTGTGGGAACCGCGCAAGCTCGAGTGGCAGGAACAGGCGATCCTCACCCATCCCGAGGTCGATGTGCTGTTCGGCCACGCGGTCCTGTTCGGGGCGATCAACGCCAATCACCCGGGCCCTGCCGAAGTCGGCGTGCTCGACAGCCGCAGGCTCCTGCACTCGCTGTTCCGCCTGTGTCTCGTGTGCGCCCCGTCGGTCGCGCTGCGCCGCTCGCTGTACGACCGCCTGGGGCCGTTCCGGGAGAACTTCGACGGCGACGACTACGACTACTGGTTCCGCTGCCTGCGCGCCGGGGCGCGCTTCTACTTCGACCCCCGCCGGCTCGTCAACTACCGCCGCCACGACGCCAACGTGACCAACAACCAGCTCGCGGTCCGCAACGCGGTCCACGACGTCCACCGCTGGCACGCCGACATGATCGACGACCCCGGGCTGGTGCGCGAAGTGAACACCTACGACCTGTTCCGCATCGCCCGCCTGCTGGTCGAGGAGGGCCAGCCCGCCGAGGCGCGGCAGGTGTTCCGGCGAACGCTGCGCTACGCCTCGCCGGCGACGGCGTCGACGAGCCTGCGCGCGCTCGCCTGGACGGTCGTGCTGAGCCTCCCCGAGGCGGCTCGCGCGGGTGCCGGAACGGCGCTCGTGACGCTCAGCCGGGCTGTCGAGCGCAACGGCCTCGTCCGCCGCCCGGCGGTGCCATGAGCACGCCCACCGTGAGCGCGGTGCTCACCGTCTACAACGGCGAGCGCTACCTGACCCAGGCGCTCGACGCCGTCCTGTCCCAGACGCGCCCGCCCGATGAGGTCGTGGTCGTCGACGACGGCTCCACCGACGGCACCGCCCGCCTGCTCGAGGGCTACGGGAGCGCGATCCGTGTGGTACACCAGCCGAACGCCGGTCACCCGGCCGGCTTCAACACGGGCTTCCGCGAGGCCCGCGGCGAGTACCTCGCCCGCTGCGACGCGGACGACATCTGGGACGCCCACAAGCTCGAGTGCCAGCTCGCCGCGCTCGAAGCCCACCCGGAAGTCGACATCTGCTTCACGGCGGCCGCCACGTTCGGGAGGGTCGAGCAGCAGTTCTCCTCCCACCCGGGCTCGGGCATCCTCGAGCCCGCGTCGTTCGCGAGGCGGCTGTACCGGCGCAACATGGTGTGCTCCTCGTCGGTGGTGATCCGCCGCGCCACGTTCGAGCGCCTCGGCCCGTTCTGCGAGCCGCTGATCACCGAGGACTACGAGTACTGGATGCGGGCCCTGAAGGCCGGCGCCGTGTTCTTCTACGAGCCCCGCACGCTCGTCTCCTACCGCCTCCACGAGGGCAACGTGACGAACAAGCGGCTGCGCTCCTACCGCTCGCTGCTGGAGTCTCACGAACGACACTCCGACCTCGTGGACGACCCCCGCCTGGTGCGGGCGGTGCTCGCGGGCGATCACTTCATGCTCGGCCGCTTCCTGGTGGACGAGGACCGCCCGCGCGAGGCCCGTCACGAGTTCGCGCTCGCGCTGCGCCAGCGCGTCTCGGTGCGCGGGCTCGCCTGGATCGCGGTGCTGTGCTCGCCCTCGGGCGCCCGGCGCCGGCTCGGCGACGGCGCCGTGTCGCTGAAGCGCCTGGTGCGCCCCGAGGCGCCCGGGCGAACGATGACGGGCGTATGAGCGAGCGCGTTCCCCCCGACCCCGCTGCGGGCGCCGAGGGCGCACCGCGGCCGTCGCCGGACGCCCAGCCCGCGGGCGCCGGCGCCAGCGCCGCGGTCGAGGGTGCGAGGATGGCCGTCGAGGGTGCGAGGGTGGCCGTCGAGGGGGCGCGTGCGGCGGTGGACAGCGCCAAGCTCGCGATCGAGGCCGCCCGCAGCTCCGCGGAGGAAGCGGAGAGCGCGGCGGGGCCCGGGGACGCGGCCGGCGGGGAGAACGGCACCGGCGCGGCGGACGGGACGTCGGAGGCCGATCCGCAGAGCGCGCCCGCGGCCGCGACCGACGCCCCTTCCGGCGAGGAGTTGCGGGAGGCGGCCGCCCACGGGGTGCGCTGGTCGCTGATCTCGCGTCCGGCGGTGGAGCTGATCCAGCTCGGCTCGATCGTGGTGCTCACGCGGCTGATCGCCCCCGCGGAATTCGGGCGGTTCGCGATCGCGGTCATCGCCCAGGAAGTCGCCTACGGCACGATCGCCGGGGGCCTCAGCAACGCGCTCGTGCAGCGCCGGGCGGCCAACCGCGAACACCTGCAGACCGGCCTCGCGCTGGCCCTCATGATCGGTGTGGCGATGACCCTGCTGACGCTGCTGCTCGCCACCGTGGTGGCGGTGCCCGTGTTCGGCGAGCAGACTGCCCACCTGGTTCGCCTGATGGCGCCGCTGTGCCTGATCGCCGGCTTCACGGCGGTCCCGATGGCCACGCTGCGCCGGCGGATGCAGTTCCGGCGCGTGAGCGAGATGGAACTCGCCGGCACCGTCGGACGCGTGACCGTGTGCATCGCGCTCGCGCTCGCCGGGCTGGGGGGCGAAGCACTGGTGCTCGGGGTGCTCGCCGGGGCCGTGCTGACGGCCGGGATCGCGTGGGCCAGCGCCCCCCCGCCGGCGCCCAGGCTGCACCGCCGTGCCGCGCGGGAGCTGATCGACTACGGCCTGCCCGTGTCGCTGTCGGCGATCGGGTGGCTGGGGCTGCGCAACGTCGACTACGCGATCGTCGGCGCCCGACTCGGCCCCGAGGCTACCGGCCTCTACTACCGCGCCTACACGGTCGCGGTCGAATACGAGAACAAGATCAGCGTCGTGATGTCCCAGGTCGGCTTCCCCGTGCTGGCGCGCACCCGCGACCACGACGAGCTGACCAGGCTCCACCGCCAGATGGTCCGCACGCTGACGATCGTGGTGTTCCCGCTGCTGGTCCTGCTCGCGATCGGCGCGCCGGTGCTGATCCCGTTCCTGTTCGGGTCGCGCTGGGGCGGCGCGGTCACTCCGGTGCAGATCCTCACGGTGGGCGGCGCCGCCACGCTCGTGATCGACGCCGCCGGCACGGTGCTGATGAGCAAGGGGCGCACACGTGCCCTGCTCGGCTACGGCACGGGCCAGTTCATCGTGTACGGCCTGGCGGTGCTCGCCGTCGTGCACTGGGGGATCGTGGCGGTCGCGATCGCGGCGGCCGCCGTGCACACGGCGTTCCTGTTCGTGGCCTACGGGCTGATCCTGCACGGGACCCCCGAACGGCCCCTGCGGCGCCTGTGGGAAGACCTCTCGCCCGCGCTCGTGTCGTGCGCGGGCATGGCTGCCGTGACGCTGCCGCTGAGCATCGCCATGACGGCGCTCGGCATCCGCCCGCTGCTGTGGCTGTCCCTGCTGGGGCTAGCGGGGGCGTGTGGCTACGCCGCCACGTTGCGGATCTTCTTCCTCGCAACGTGGCGCTCCCAGCTCGCGGTCGTGCGACGGATCCTCCCCCTCGAGCGCCGCCTCGGCAGCTTCGGGCGCCGCGCCGCCGCGCTCGCCGCCCGCAGCTCCGCCTGAGCAGGCCAGCTCGCGGGCGAGCTCCAGGAAGCTGTCGCCGACACGGGCGGCGCTGAGGTGGCCGCCGCCGGCCTGCTCGCGCGCTCGCGCGCTCAGCTCGCGGTAGCGCGTCCCGTCCGCGAGGATCGCCTCGGCCGCCTCGGCCCACGCTCGGGCCGGGGCGTCGGGCGCGAGCAGCACCCCTCCGGCGACCGCCTCCGGCAGGCCCCCGATCCGGCTGGCGAGTTGCGGGACCCCGTTGAGGGCGGCCTCGACGGCCACCCGCCCGAAGGCCTCCTCGCACTGGGAGGGGACCAGCAGCAGCGCCGTCTCGGCGTACACCGAGGCGATGTCCCAGGTGCGGCGTCGCACGGTCACGTTGGCGAGCTGCGCCGTGAGGCGCTCGAGCTCCTCGCGTTCGGCCGGCGCCAGCGGCCACGATTCGAGGAACAGGAACTCGCGGTGGGGCAGCAGCCTCGCCGTCTCGAGCGCCAGCGACAGTCCCTTCGCCGCCACCGGGTTCACGAACGTGACGAACCTCCGCGCGCGCGCCGGCGCCACGCAGTCGCGGGCGTCGATCAGCGGGTACACGATCGGCGAGCGCAACCCCAGGCGCTCGCGCACGCGCGCGGCCACGAAGCGGGAGTTGCTGACGACAGCCAGCCGGGGGTCGCTGAGCCGTGATGCCAGGCGCGGGTCCTCGCGGGCCAGGTCGGCGAGTTCGTCGACGCCGCCGGCGGTGACGATCCTGACCATCCCGGGGGTGCCGGCGGCGAGCGTCACCTCGAGCAGCTCGGCGATGCCCGTGCCCTGGAACACGACCACATCGGGGGGGTCGCTGCGCAGGCGCCGCTCCAGCAGTGGGCCCATCATGTGAGCCGCCGTCCGCGTCACGGGATAGCCGTTGCGGGAATCGGTGCGCGTCAGCGCCGTGCCGCGGCGCAGACGCTGGCGCACCCGCAGCGGGACCATGCGCCGACCGCGGCGCAGCGCCGCGTACACCTCCGGCCGGTGCCCGGCGGAGCCCAGGTGCAGCGACATGTGATGGATGTCGGCGACCCCGCCCCCGGTGATGTCGGGGATGAACCGCTCCCTCAGCGCGAACAGCACCCGCACTGCTCTCACCTCCGACACGAGACGGCCACCACTCCCTAGCAACGAGTCCCGCGAGGGCCCACTTGCGCAGCGCTGGAGGGGCGCGGGTGCAGAAGTTCAACGCTCGCCTCCACGTTTAGCTGACAGGGCGCCTGTGGAGGGTCGCCGAGCCGGGCGCACGCCAGGCTCCTCGCCGGTGGCGGCGAGCGATTCGAGCAAGCTGATGACACCGCGCACGGACACGCTGAAGACGCCGGGCCGAGCACCTGGCTGCACGCCGGCGGACGCGCGCCCGATGCGGTTCGTCGCCACCCGCCCGCTCACGATCGCCGCACACCTCGGCATCCCGGTCGAGGTCCGCGAGGGCTCGTGGGGCCCGCTGCACAGCCTGCGTGCCGCCGGAGGGCGCGAGCTGCTGTGGCCGGCCGAGTTCGAGCAGCGCGCGGCACCCGCGGGCGTGCGCCTGCAGACGCGCGAGACCGCCATCCCCGTGTTCGCCCGCGTGCTCGACGACGGCAGCGCTCGGCGGCTGCTCTCGCAGCGCGACTCCTCGTGGGAGCCCGTGGCGGCGCTCGTCGACGACGGCGAGGCACGCGCCGGCTCGATCTGGAGGGACGAGCGGGGGAACGTGCTGCTGCCGTTCGACCCCGACGAGGTGTGCCACTGCCTGTGGAGCGAGCGCTACCAGGAGCTCCTCCGCAGCAGCGCCGGACGCCGCCGGCACCGGCTCGCGATGCGCACCTACTACACCGTCCGGTGCCTGCTGCCGCGCCCGCTGCAGATCCGGCTGCGGCGGCTGTATGCGCGCCGGCAGGCCTCCGTGCGCTTTCCCGGCTGGCCCGTGGAGAGCGCCCTGCATGACTTCCTCGACCTGTTCACCTCGATCCTGGCGGACGTCAACGGCGCCCCGGTCGCGAGGATCGCGCCGTGGCCCGGGGGGCACGAGTGGGCGCTCGTGCTGACCCACGACGTCGAGACCGCCGACGGGATCGGCGCGCTGGGGCCCGTGCTGGAGCTCGAGCGGGAGCTGTCGCTGCGCTCGGCCTGGAACCTCGTGCCGCGCCGCTACGAGGTGGACCCCGAGCTCGTCGACCGCCTGCGCGAGGAGGGCTTCGAGGTTGGCGTCCACGGCCTCTACCACGACGGGCGCGACCTGGACTCGCTCGCGCGGCTTCGCGAACGACTACCCGGGATGCGCGCCGCCGCCGAGCGCTGGGGCGCGGTCGGCTTCCGCTCCCCCGCCACCGTGCGCACGTGGGAGCTGATGCCGATGCTCGGCTTCGACTACGACTCCTCCTCGCCGGACAGCGACCCCTTCGAGCCGGTCGCGGGGGGGTGCTGCAGCTGGCTGCCGTTCTTCAACGAGGACCTCGTGGAGCTGCCGCTGACGATGCCCCAGGACCACACCCTGTTCGTGATCCTCGGTGCCCGGGACGAGCGCACGTGGGTGGAGAAGGCCGAGCTGCTGCGTAGCCGCGGCGGCATGGTGCTGCTCGACACCCACCCCGACTACCTCGTGGAGGACCGCGTCCTGGCCGCCTACCGCCGCCTGCTGGAGCGGCTCGCCCCCGACGCGACCGGCTGGCAGGCGCTGCCGCGCGAGGTGAGCGCGTGGTGGCGCCGGCGCGCGGCGTCGCGTGCGGAGCTGCGGGACGGAACCTGGACCGTGACCGGACCGGCCGCCGGAGAGGCGACGGTCGAGATGAGCGGGGGGAGGGGATGGGCATGAGCCGACGTCACCCGGGTGCGGGCGCCGCCGACGTGGAGAGCGCCGTCATCGGAGCCGGGCCGCACGGCCTGGCGGCCACGATCATGCTGCGTCGAGCGGGCGTGGACACGAGCGTGTTCGGCGAGCCGATGGGGTTCTGGAAGACGATGCCGGAGGGCATGATGCTGCGCTCCAACCTGGCCGCCTCGAACATGATCGAGCCCGCCGGCCCATACTCGTTGAGCAGCTTCGAGAAGGCGACCGGGATCCACGTCGAGCACCCGGTGCCGCTCGAGGACTTCGTCTCCTACGGCCTGTGGGTGGTGAGCGAGGCGGTCCCCGACGTGGACCGCCGGATGGTCCGCGAGCTGACGGCGGCGCCGGGTGGCTTTCGCCTCACGCTCGCCGACGGCGACACCCTGAGCGCACGGTCGGTGGTCGTCGCCGGCGGAATCGCTCCCTTCGCGCACACGCCCCCGCGCTTCGAGCACCTGCCCCGGGAGCGCTTCTCGCACAGCGCCGATCACAGCGACCTCAGCGTGTTCGCCGGGCGCCGCGTGGCGGTGGTCGGAGGCGGGCAGAGCGCGTTCGAGTGCGGGGCCCTGATGGTGGAGCGGGGCACGGCCGACGTCGAGGTGCTCGTCCGCGACCAGCGAATCGTGTTCCTGCGCGGACGCGCGGTCAAGCGCGCGCTCGGGCGCCTCGGCCCGATCGTGTACGCCCCCACCGACGTGGGCCCGCTGTGGTACAGCCGGCTCGTCTCCAAGCCCGAAATCGCCTTCCGCCGCCTGCCCCGGCTGACCCAGGACAAGATCGCCCGCCGCTGCATCCGGCCGGCGTGCTCGCATTTCGTACGCGTCCGCCTCGACGGCGTCCGCACCACCACCGGCGTCGAGCTCGCCGCCGCCGCTGAGCGCGACGGGGCCCTGCGGCTCGAGCTCAGCGACGGCAGCGTGCGGGAGGTCGACCACGTGATGTTCGCCACCGGCTACCGCGTGGACGTGGCCCGCTACCCGTTCCTCGCGGAGGAGCTGGTGGGGGGGATCCGCCGCCACAACGGCTATCCGGTGCTGGGCCGCGGGCTTGAGAGCTCGGTCCCCGGCCTGCACTTCAGCGGCGCTCCGGCCGCGTGGAGCTACGGGCCGATCATGCGCTTCGTGTCCGGCAGCTGGTACGCCGCCAGCACGCTCTCGCGGGCCATCGGACGCGACCGGGCTCGGCCCCGCCCCGTGCCGGCCGCACGGGCCTGAGCCGCGGGGAGTCGCTGTGCCCGGCGCGGTCGTCATCGGCGGCGACTATCAGGGGCTCGGCATCGTGCGGAGCCTCGGGCGCCACGGCTGCCGGGTCCTCGTCGTCGACGACGAGCGCTCGATCAGCCGCCACTCGCGCTTCGCCACCGAGGCCGTGCGCGTGCCCGACCTGCGCAGCGAGCAGGCCACCGTCGAGGTGCTGCTGGAGCTGGGCGAGCGCTACGGGCTCGACGGCTGGGTGCTGTTCCCGACCCGCGAGGAGACGGTCGCGGCGCTGTCGCGCAACCGCGAGCGGCTGCTCGAGCGCTTCCGCGTCCCCACCCCTCCGTGGGAGGTCGTGAGGTGGGTGTGGGACAAGCGCAACACGTACGCGATGGCCAGCGAGCTCGGGATACCGACGCCGCGCACGTGGACGCTGCGCAGTGGCGACTCCGACGAGGTCGTGGACGGGGACGGCCCGTTCGCGGTCAAGCCGGCGATCAAGGAGCACTTCATCTACGAGACCGGGCAGAAGGCGTGGCGGGCGGACACCCGCGAGGAGCTCCGCGAGCGCGTTCGGGCGGCCTCGACGCTGCTCGGGGCCGAGGAGGTGATCGTGCAGGAGCTGATCCCCGGATCGGGCGAGACGCAGCTGGCGTACTGCGCCTTCTTCCGCGACGGGAGCTCCGCCGCCAGCATGGTCGTGCGCCGGCTGCGCCAGCACCCCCCGCTGTTCGGGCGCGCGAGCACGTTCGTGGAGACGATCGAGCAGCCCGAGCTCGAGGAGCTGTCCGAGCGCTTCCTGCGCCACATCGGCTACTACGGGCTGGTCGAGGTGGAGTACAAGCGCGACCCCAGGGACGGGCTCACCAAGCTGCTCGACGTCAACGCCCGCACGTGGGGCTACCACAGCCTCGGCCAGCGCGCCGGCGTGGACTTCCCCCACCTGCTGTTCGCCGACCAGCTCTCACAGCCGGCGCCGACGGGCCTGCGCGCCCGCAGCGGCGTCTGCTGGATCAGGCTGGCCACGGACCTCCCGACCGCGGTCATGGGCCTGGCCCGGGGGACCCTCGGCTGGCGCACCTACCTGCGCTCGCTGCGCTCCGCCGACGTCGAGTCGGTGTTCACGCGCGACGACCTGCGTCCCGGCCTGGCGGAGCTGGCGCTGCTCCCCTACCTGGCCGTCAAGCGGGGCTTCTAATGCCCGCTCTCGCCCAGGCCCTTGAGCGCGATCCCGAACAGCGCCACGCCGTCGTCGGCGCGGGCGACGAGACCGGGTGTCTGCGCCCGGGCGTCGAGGAAGTCGCCGAATCCGTCGTTGCGCTCGATGTCGTCGGCGAGCACCGCTCCCCGCTGCAGTGCCCCCCAGGCGCGCTCGAGCTCGAAGCGCACGTTGCGCGTGGTGTGGGAGCTGTCGTGGACGAACAGGTCGATCTCGCCCAGCTCGGCGAGCAGCGGCGGCAGCCGTTTGCGGCTGGTTCCCTCGAGGTACCTCCAGCGCCCCCGCAGGCGCTCCGGAACGGCCGCGCCGATCTCGGCGTGCAGGGCCGGGTCCAGCGCCGGCAGGTCGATGCTGTGGAGGGTGCCGGCCCCGTTGCGCTCGAGCGCCTCGAGGATCACCCGCGAGGTGATGCCCCGCGCCACCCCCGTCTCCAGGACCGTGCTCGCCGGCAGGTGCCGGCACACGCACCACACGCTCCGGGCGAATCCCGCGTCGCCGTCGTCCCAGCCCCCGTACGCCGCCCGGCCCGTCGCCAGGCCCTGCTCGCGCAGCTCGGCCGAGGTCCGCGACCAGACCGTCTCGAACTCGGCGTGCTCAGGGCACGGCCACGGCGCCCCCAGGAGCCGGTGCAGCCGCTCCTCCCAGTCCGCCACCGCCTCGTAGCTGTGGCGCACGACGGTCCCGCCGTGGACCAGCGAGCTGATCCGGCCGATCGCGCGGTCGAGCCCGTCACCGGGCTCGCGCAGGGTCAGGCGGGCCGCGCCGGCGGCCCAGCGCAGCCGCGCCGGGAGCGTCGTGCGCTGCCCGCTGGGGGTTTTGAGCTCGGCGGTGGCCATCGGGTCGTCGTTCTGCTTAACGGCCGGGGGGCTCCGTTACTGACGGGGCGGGGGTCGCGCCGGTGAGCGCCTCCACCGGTGTTGCCTCAGGTGTCCCGGCACCGGCCCCCGCGACCGGGCACGTGGTGCTGCTGCGCGCGGGCTCGTCCGCGGAGCTCCCCCTGCTGTGCGTGCACGCCGCCGGCGGGGACGTCTCGCTGTACCGGGAGCTCGCCGGACACCTGCGCCCCGGGCCCGCGATCCTGGGTCTGTGTCCTCCGCCGGGCCGCGGCGACGGCGGCGGGGACCGCGAAGGCGACGGCGGCGGCGACCGCGGCGACGGGGACGGGGACGGCGGCGGGGTCGAGCGGCTTGCGCGTGAGCACCTGGCGGCGATCAGGGCCATCCAGCCGCACGGCCCCTACCGTCTCCTAGGGGAGTGCTCGGGGGGTGCCCTCGCGCACGAGATCGCCCGGCAGCTCGAGGGCTCGGGCGAGCGGGTGTCGCTGCTCGCGCTGTTCGATGGCTTCCCGGTGTGGGAGCCGCCGCTGGCGAGGGCGATGCCCCGCCACGTGTACCGCGGGCTGCATCGGGGGCGGATATTCGCCAATCACCTGGTGAACCTCGTGCGCCTCGGCCCGGGCACGAGGGGCGCCTACGCGCGCTCGAAGGCGCAGCGCGCGCGGGCCGCGCTGGCCGCGCGCCTGGGGCGCCCGCGGCCGAGCTCGGCGTCGGACCGCGCCGGGCTGAGGGCTGCGTTCGCCGGCAACCACCCCGTCCCGTTCGCCGGCCACGCGGTGCTGTTCCGTGCCGCGCGGCTGCCGTGGGGCCTGCGCGCCGGGCCCGACCTCGGCTGGGCATCGCTGCTCGGCGGGCTCGAGATCGAGACCATCGACGGGTACTTCACGACGGCGATCTCCGAGCCCGGCGTGCACGCCCTCGCCGAGCGGCTCTCGCGCTACCTGTAGCGCGGGCTCGCACCAGAGCGCGGCTGCGGCGCTCGGAGCCCGGCGGCGGCACCCAGAGCCCGGCTGCGGCACTCGGAGCCCAGCTACAGCACCCGGAGCGCGGCTGCGGCACCCGGAGCCCGGTGGGCCGGCGGACGCTCAGGCCGGGAGCTTGGCGATCGCCGCGGAGGCGAGCTTGGTGCCCACCGTGCAGGGCGCGGACACGCTGAGGGTGTGTCCGTGGGCGACCGGCACGAGCACGAGTTGCTCTCCGTAGACCCCGCAGTAGGCGGTGTGGCCGGCGGCCTTCACGACGGTCCGTTTCTGCAGGTGCCCGATCACGCTCGCCCCTCCGGGCGCCAGCGAGATCGTGATGAAGTTCTTCGACCTGCGGGGCTGGTAGATGCAGGTCGGCCCGAGCGGTCCGTACTGGGGAGCCGACACCGGCTCGGCGAGGATCGCTTCGGCCTGCTGGCGCGTCACGAGCGCGCACGGGTTCAGCGTCCCGGGCTTGGCCTGCTTGGCCTCGATGTCTGCCCCGCCGGGGTTGTCGTCGTTGGGTTCGTCGCCCCCGGTCCCCGGGTAGGGCTTGTGCACGGCCGTGGGGCCGACGGTGTCGTGGCTGTGCAGGTGGGTCCTCGTGGTAGTCGTGCCGGAGGGCGTGACGGTCGCACCCGCGCTCGCTGCCGGGCCCGCCGTGGCCGTCGAGGACGACGAGGTGGAGGAGGAGCCGCAGGCCGTGGCGAGCGCCGCCACGCACGTCAGCAGTGCCCCGAGTAGGAGGGGGGAGAGGCGGCGGCGGCTCATGGTCCGACGTCCACGTCCACCCAGTAGTTGGTGGCTTTGAAGGAGCTGGTGGGGAACGTGCTGCCGGCGCTGTAGGTGTACACGCCGTTGACGCTCACGCCGTTGGCCAGCGCGGTGAGCGGGCCGTTGGTGACGCCGGCCGAGGTGAACGCCCCGCTGGTGGCCGAGTAGTGGCCTTTCGGGGCCAGGTAGGCGGCGACGTACGTTGTGTTTGCGGAGATCGCCACGGGGCTCGAGAAGTTGACCTGCTGCCAGCCGGAGGCGGTTTCGCCGGTGAACGTGGCAGACGCGAGCAGCGTACCGCCGGCCGTCCACAGGCTTGCAACGTGCGTACCGACGTTGGTGGACGCCTTGTAGAAGCGGATACCCGTGACGTGGCCCGCCACTTCGGAGGTGAACTTCACCCCCAACTCGGTGGACTTCGTGTCCCCGGCGTCGATCGTCGCCGGGGTCGAGAAGTCGAAGATCGTCTGCTGCGGGGTGACCGCCTGCGAGGCCGCCGAGGGTGCCCCGGGGCCGGCGAGGTTGACCGCCGTGACGGTGAACGTGTAGCTCGTCCCGTTGGTGAGCCCTTTGATGGTCGTCGAGGTGCTGCCGGCCCCGACTTCCGTCACCGCCTGGGCGGTGGAGCCGATGAACGGGGTGATCTTGTAGGCGGTGATCGGGCTGCCACCGTTGTTGGAGGGTTCGCTCCAGCTGACGAGCACCTGCGAGGTCGCCGCGCTGGCGCTCACGCCGGTCGGCGCCGAGGGCGCGGTGAAGGGGGCGGGCGTGACCGCGTTCGACTGCCCCGAAACCGTGCCGGAGCCGATTGCGTTGACGGCCTGCACCGTGAAGGTGTAGGTGGTGCCGTTTTCGAGCCCGCTGACGGTCGTCGTCGTCGCCGGCGGAGTGCCTTTGAGCACGGTCGCTTTCTGTGCCGTCGAGCCGACGTAGGGGGTGACCACGTATTCGGTCGGTGCGCCTCCGCTGGCAGGTGCGCTCCAGCTGACCGTCGCCGATGCCGGGCCGGGGCTCGCCGTCACGCCCGTCACCTGTCCCGGTGGGCTCGGCGGGGCGGGTTCGAAGTCGACGTCGACGAAGTAGTTGCTGGCGGCGAAGGCGTTCGTGGGGAACACGCTCGTGGCGCTGTATGCATACACGCCATCGGGGGCGACCGAGTTCGCGAGCGCGCTCAGGGGAGTGTTGACGACTGCGCTGGTGAACCCTCCGATGGTTGCCGAGTAATGGCCTTTGGGGGCCAGGTAGGCGGCGATGTAGGTGGTGTTGGCGGCGATCGCCACGGGGCTCGAGAAGTTGACCTGCTGCCAGCCGGAGGCGGTCTCGTTGGTGAAGGTGGCCGAGGCCAGCAGCGTCCCCGTCGAGGTCCACAGGCTGCCGATGTGGGTGCCCGTGTTGGCCGATGCCTTGTAGAAGCGGATGCCCGTGACCGTGCCCGCCACTTCGGTGGTGAACTTGACCCCCAGCTCGACCGAGGAGGGATCGTTTTCGGACGCCGTCACAGGGGTGCCGAAGTCGAAGATCGTGTCCTGCGGGACGACCGCCGCGGACTGCGACGACGATGTCCCGGCGCCGACGGAGTTGACGGCCGTGACGGTGAACGTGTAGCTCGTCCCGTTGGTGAGCCCTTTCACCGTCGCCGAACTCGCGCCGGAGGACGCTTCGGTGGCGGTCTGCGGGTTGGAGCCGATGTAGGGGGTGATCCGGTAGCCGGTGATCGCGCTGCCGCCCGTGCTCGTGGGCGCGGTCCAGCTGACCAGCGCCTGGCGGGTGGCACCGGTGGCGGTCGCTTCGGTGGGGGCGGAGGGGACGGTCGCCGGCGTCACGGCCGTCGAAGGGGACGACTCGGGGCCGCTGCCGACGGCGTTGGTCGCCTTGACGGTGAAGGTGTAGGCGGTGCCGTTGGTGAGCCCCGATACGGTTGCTTTGGTGGCCGGCGGCGAGCCGCTGAGGGTGGTCGGGGTCTGCGCGGTGGAGCCGATGTACGGAGTGATCGTGTAGGAGCTGATCTGGCTGCCGCCGTTGGCGGGGGCTTTCCATTCGACAGTGGCGCTCGCGTTGCCCGCGGTCGCGGTGACGGCCGTCGGCGCTTCGGGCGCTGCGTTCTGGGGCGTGACGGGGGTGGAGGCTTCCGATTCGGGCCCGGTGCCGAGCGCGTTGGTCGCCGTCACGGTGAAGGTGTAGGCCGTGCCGTTGGTCAGACCCTGGACCGTCGCGCCGGTGGCCGGTGGCGAGCCGGTGACGGTCGTGGCGGGGAGGGCTTCGGCGCCCGCGTGGGGCGTGACGGTGTAGCGGATGATCGCGCTGCCGCCGTTCGGCGGGGCCGTCCAGCTCACGCTCGCCGACCCGTTCGCCGCTGTCGCCTGCACCTGGGTGGGGGCGCCCGGCAGGGTCGCGGGCGTGACCGCGGAGGAACGGGCGGATTCGGTGCCCGTTCCGACGCCGTTGGTGGCCGAGACCGCGAACGTGTAGCTGGTGCCGTTGGTGAGGCCGCTGATCCGGGTCGTGGTTTCGGGGGGCGAGCCGACGACGGTCGTGGCCTGCTGGGCTTCGTTGCCCACGTAGGGGGTGACGGTGTAAGCGGTGATCTGGCTGCCGCCGTCGTTGGGTGCGTGCCAGCTGACGGTGGCGGCGCCGTTTTCGGGGCTGGCACTGACTTCGGTCGGCGCTGTGGGCTTCAGGGCCGGCAGCAGCAGTTCGTAGGGGTCCGACGCGAGGCCGCTGCCGTTGGCGTTCAGCGCCTGAACGGTGATCGAGTAGGTGTTGTTGTTCGCCAGGCCCCCCAAGGTCGTGTGGGTGAGGGTGCCCGCGACGGTCTTCGTCGCCTTCACTTCACCATCGCTGGAGGCGCTCAGGAGGTATTCCGCGACCGCTCCGCCGCTCGAGGGCGCGCTCCAGCTGACGTCGGCGGCTTCCGGTTGCGCCGT
The DNA here is from genome assembly GCA_035515315.1 of Solirubrobacteraceae bacterium. Classification (GTDB taxonomy): domain Bacteria; phylum Actinomycetota; class Thermoleophilia; order Solirubrobacterales; family Solirubrobacteraceae; genus Palsa-744. The sequence goes on along the minus strand of DATJBO010000183.1, from coordinate 2,283 downwards.
CGCGGCCACGTCGGTCACCTGGCCGGGCAGCTGCAGCGGAGCGAAGTCCACGTCGACCCAGTAGTTGGCCGAGTTGCCGGCCGTGGTGGGGAACGTGCTGGTCGCGCTCAGCGCGTACACGCCGTTGCTGGAGATCGGGCTCGCCAGCGCGCACAGCGGCGGCGTGCAGAACGGCCCGCCGGCGAATTCGAAGGCGTTTTCGGAGTAGTGGCCGCTGGGGGCGAGGTACCCTGCCACGTACGTCGTGTCGGCGGCGATCGAGATCGGTTTGGCGAAGTTCACCTGCTGCCAGCCGGAGGCGCTCTCGCCGCTGAAGGTGGCGCTCGCCAGCAGTCCTCCGCTCGACGTCCAGAGGCTGCCGACGTGGGTTCCGGTGTTGGCCGCGGCCTTGTAGAAGCGGATCCCTGTGACCGACCCGGCCAGTTCGGAGTGGAACTTCACGCCCACCTCGGTGGATTCGCCGGAGCCGGAGTCCGCCACCGCCGGGGTGGCCAGTTCGAAGATCGTCTCCTGCGGGGTGACGGCGGCCGTCGCCAGCGACGGCGGGCCCGCTCCGACCGAGTTGCTCGCCGTGACCGTGAACGTGTAGCTGGTCCCGTTGCTCAGGCCCGTGACGAGCGTGGAGGTCTGTTCCGGCCCGACTTCAATCGCTGCCTGGGGGCTCGAGCCGATGTAGGGCGTGACCCGGTAGCCGGTGATCGGGCTGCCGCCGTTGCTGACCGGTTCGCCCCAGCTGACCTGCACCTGGCCGTTGGCGGCGGCGGCGCTCACGCCGGTGGGCGTGGAGGGGGCCGTGGACCCGGTGGGTTCCACGGCGTTGGAGGGCGCCGAGTAGATCCCGCCGCCGTTGGCGTTCAGAGCCTGCACCACGAACGTGTACTGGGCACCCCCGGCGAGCCCGGGGACGGTCGCTTCGGTCGCCGGGGGTTCGCCCGTGACCTTCACCGGCTGCTGTGGTTCGGTGCCGATGAACGGTGTGATTTCGTATTCGCTGACCGGGCCTCCTTCGGCGGGCGCGTTCCAGGTCACGGTCGCGGATCCGGCCGTGGCCGTGGCGGCGGCACCCGTCACCTGGCCGGGCAGCGGCATTGGTTCGAAGTCGACGTCCACCCAGTAGTTGGTGGCGTTGCTGGCGGTCGTCGGGAAGCTGCTGGATTCCGTGTGGGAGTACACGCCGTTGGAGCTGATGGGGCTCGCCAGGGCGTCCAGCGGCGGGTTGCTCGTGCTCACGAAGGAGAACGCCAGGGGCGTGGTCGAGTAGTGGCCGTTGGGTGCCAGGTAGCCGGCCACGTAGGTGGTGAACGGCCGGATCTCGACGCGATTGGAGAATTTCACGTGCTGCCACCCGGACGCGCTTTCGTTGCTGAACGTGGCCGTGGCGAGCAGTTCGCCGGCCGAGTTCCACAGGCTGCCGACGTGCGTGCCGGTGTTCCCGGGCCCCTTGTAGAAGCGCAGCCCGGTGATCCACCCCGCGAGCTCCGAGCTGAACTTGACGCCCACCTCGGTGGAGTTCGTATCGCCGCCGTCGAGCACGGCGGGGGTGGCGAAGTCGAAGATCGTGTTCTGCGGGACGACGGTGTTCGAGGACGCCGACGGCTGGCTCGGGCCCTGCGCGTTGACGGCCGTGACGGTGAAGGTGTAGGTGGTCCCGTCGGTGAGTCCCGTGACGATCGCCGAGCCGGCGCCGGCGGGGGCTTCCACGGGGGTGAGCGTGTTGGACCCGGCGTGTGGCGTGACCTTGTAGCCGGTGATCGGGCTGCCGCCGTTGCTCGCCGGTTCACTCCAGCTGACCTGTGCCTGGCCGGTGGCGGCGGTGGCCCGAACCGCCAGCGGTTCGGAGGGCGCTTTCAGCGGCGCGGGGGTGACGGCGTTGGACTGCGGGGATGCCGGCCCGGCGCCGTTGACGTTGACGGCCTGGACCGTGAACGTGTAGGTGGTCCCGTTTTTCAGACCGGTTATGGTCGTCGACGTCGCCGGGGGAGATCCCTTCACGACCGTCGCGGCCTGGGCTTCGGTGCCGATGTAGGGGGTGATCTTGTATTCGGCGACGGGCCCGCCTTCGGTGGGGGCGCTCCAGCTGACGCTGGCGAATTCCGGACCGGCGTTGGCGAGCACGTGGGTGGCCTGTCCCGGCGTGGGCGTGGGCTGGAAGTCGACGTCGACGTAGTAGTTGGTTGCTTTGAAGGAGTTGGTGGGGAAGGTGCTGGTGGCGGCGTAGGCGTAGACGCCGTTGACGCTGGTGGAGCTCGCGAGTGCGCTCAGGGGTGCGTTGGTGACGGCGCT
>DATJBO010000182.1:0-17150 GCA_035515315.1 Solirubrobacteraceae bacterium | reverse complement strand
CGTCCCTTCAGGACGTCGGCCAGCTGCACGCTGCGGACCGGCGCCTGGCCGCGCTCCGCGGACTCATCTGCCAGCGAGCGCGGCTGGTCGGTCTGCTCGGGCATCTCTCGCGACAGCTTGTACCACACCCTCGCGGAGCGTTTTGGCCGCGCGGCCCGGGTGGCGGCCTCCGTGCGGGCGGCGCCTTGGGGGCGCAGGCGACTACGATCGAGCGGTGACCCAGGCGCCGCAGACCGTGACTGCGAGCATCCCGGGTCCGCTGCGCTCCGCCGTCCAGGAGCGGGTGGCGCTGCTGCATCAGCAGGAGGTCCCGGAGCGTCTGCACCGCGGGGACCCGACCATCTGGGGACCGCCGGGGACGCCCGAGGTGGCCGACCGCCTGGGCTGGCTGACGATCGCCGAGCGCATGCGTGAGCGCCACAACGAGTACGAGGGGTTCGCGGCCGAGGTCGCCGCCGATGGGATCGATGACGCGGTCGTGCTCGGGATGGGGGGCTCCTCGCTGGCCCCCGAGGTGCTGCGCCGGACCTTCCCGCCGCGAGCAGACCGGCCCCGCCTGCACGTGCTCGACTCCACCGACGCGGGCGCCATCAGAGCGGTCCAGGACGCGATCGACCCGCGGCGGACGCTGTTCCTGGTCTCCTCCAAGTCGGGGGGCACGATCGAGCCGAACTCGCTGTTCGAGCACTTCTTCGCGCTCGTCGGCGACGGAGCCAACTTCGCCGCCGTCACCGACCCGGGCACGAGCCTGCGGGAGCTCGCCGAGCGGCACCGCTTCCGGGGCGTGTTCGCGGGAGACCCCGACATCGGCGGGCGCTACAGCGCGCTGTCCCCGTTCGGGCTGGTGCCCGCGGCGCTCGCCGGGATCGACATCGGGCCGCTGCTGCAGGGCGCACCCGCCGCCTGGGACACGGCGCTCGAGACCGACGGCTGGCAGGAACCCAACGCGGCCGACACGGATGCCGCCTGCTGGCTGGGAGCCGCCCTCAGCGCGCTGGCCGCCAGCGGGCGGGACAAGCTCACGTTCGTGATCTCGCCGACGCTGCCAGGCCTCGGGCTGTGGCTGGAGCAGCTGGTGGCGGAGTCCACCGGCAAGCACGGGCGCGGGATCCTGCCGGTCGCCGAGGAGCCACCCGGCGAGGCGGGCGTCTACGGCAACGACAGGGTGTTCGCCCACCTGACCGACAGCGATCACCCCCACCCCGCGGTGCAGGACAGGATGGAAGCGCTGACAACGGCCGGGCACCCGCTGATCACGATCCCCACGGGCGGGCCCGCCGACCTCGGGCGGGTGTTCCTGCTGGCCGAGCTGGCGGTGGCGGTCGCAGGCTGGGGGCTGCAGATCAACCCCTTCGACCAGCCGAACGTGCAGCAGGCCAAGGACGCCACCAACAGCGTGCTCGAGGCCTATGCGCAGCGCGGCGAGCTGCCGGACATCGCCGAGGCGCCTGCCGGCGCCGTGCGCTCCCTGCTGCTCGGGGCCGAACCGCCGGAATACGTTGCGTTGATGGCCTACCTGCGCCCGTCGCGCGAGTTCGACCTCGCCGCCGGCGAGCTGCGCGAGGCGGTGCGCGCGGCCGGTCGCGCCACCACCACCTTCGGCTACGGGCCCCGCTTCCTGCACTCGACCGGCCAGTTCCACAAGGGCGGCCCGAAGATCGGGCGCTTCCTGCAGATCCTCCACGACGAGCCCGCCGACGTCGACATCCCGGGGGCTCCCTACACCTTCACCACGCTGAAGAACGCGCAGGCGACGGGCGATCTCGAAACCCTGCGCTCGCTCGGACGCCCCGCGGAGCGCGTGCGGCTGAGCGGCGATGACCCCGCGGGCGCGCTGCGCTCGCTGACCGCGACGATCAAGGAGGGCAGGTGACACAGATCGGCTTTGTGGGGCTCGGCCGGATGGGAGGGAACATGGTCCACCGCATCCGCCGGGACTCCGACCACGAGGTGGTCGCGTTCGACTTCGACGAGAAGGCGGTGGCCCGGGCCGTGCGCAGCGGGGCGGCGGGCGCCGGGTCGGTGAAAGAGCTCGTCAAGAAGCTCCAGGCGCCGCGGATCGTGTGGATCATGGTCCCGGCGGGCGCACCCACGCAGGAGACCGTCGACAAGCTCGCCCGGCTGCTGGACCGCGGCGACACGATCGTCGACGGGGGCAATTCGCGCTGGACCGACGACAAGCGGCGCGCCGCCGAGCTCAAACGCAGCGGCATCGAATACGTCGACGTCGGCGTGTCCGGAGGGGTATGGGGGCTGGAAGTGGGCTACTGCATGATGGTCGGGGGTCCCGCGCGGGCCGTCAGGCACCTGGCGCCGATCCTCGACGTGCTCGCACCGCCCACGAACGAGCAGAGCCGCGCCGCCATCGGCGAGCGCGGATGGCTGCATTTCGGCCCGGCCGGCGCCGGGCACTACGTCAAGATGGTCCACAACGGCGTCGAGTACGGGCTGATGCAGGCCTACGCCGAGGGCTTCGACGTGTTCGACAAGTGCGAGTACGAGCTCGACAACGCGAAGATCGCCCACCTCTGGGGCCAGGGGTCGGTGGTCCGCTCGTGGCTGTGCGAACTCGCGGCCCGCGCGTTCGAAGCAGACGGCAACGACCTCGGGGCGATCGAGGGCTACACGGAGGACTCCGGTGAGGGACGCTGGACGATCCAGGACGCGACCGCCCACGACGTCCCCACACCGGTGATCACGGCCTCCCTGTACGCGCGTCTGCGCTCACGGGGCAACGGCGACTTCGCCGACCGCGTGCTGGCCGCCCTGCGCAACCAGTTCGGCGGCCACGCCGTCAAGAGCGCGAGGCGCTGAGATGGCGATCGCGGCCGAGGGCCAGGCCCGCGTCGAGCTGGAGAACCCGCTGACCGCGGGGCTCGAGCGCCTGCCGGTCGCCCCCGCTTCGCTTGTCATCTTCGGCGCCACCGGCGACCTCTCGCGGCGCAAACTGCTGCCGGCGCTCTACAACCTCGCCCACGAGGGCGTGCTCCCGGGCCACTTCCACGTGATCGGGGTCGCCCGCCGCGAACGGGCGGACGAGGACTTCGCCGAGGAGTGCGTGGAGGCGATCCGGCGCTTCTCGCGCCGCCCGCCGGACCCCGACGTGCTCGAGTCGCTGCGCGCCAACATCCGTTACGTGCCGGGGACGTTCGACGACGAGTCGGTCTACCAGCGGCTCTCTGAGATCCTCGACGGCTTCGAAGGCGAGGTCGGCGAACCGCTGAACCGGCTGTTCTACCTGTCGACCTCGCCCGACTTCTTCCCGGTGATCGTGAAGGAGCTCGGCCGCTCCGAGCTGGCCCACCACGAGCGCGTGGCGGTGCGGGTGGTCATCGAGAAGCCCTTCGGGACCACGCTGCAGGAGGCCCGCGAGCTCAACGAGACAGTGCTCTCGATCTTCGATGAGTCCCAGGTGTTCCGCATCGACCACTACCTCGGCAAGGAGACCGTCCAGAACATGCTGGCGTTCCGCTTCGCCAACGGCATGTTCGAGCCGCTGTGGAACCGCAACTACATCGACAGCGTGCAGATCACCGCCGCGGAGGACATCGGGATCGGCTCCCGTGCGGATTACTACGACCGCGCCGGGGCGCTGCGGGACCTGATCCAGAACCACATGCTGCAGCTGCTCTGCCACGTCGCGATGGAGCCCCCGGGGAGCTTCACCGCCGAAGACGTGCGCAACGAGAAGGTCAAGGTGCTGCACGCGATCCCCGAACCGTCCGCCGGGGAGGTCGCGGAGATCGCCGTCAGGGCCCAGTACGGGCCCGGCCACGCCGGCGGGGAAGACGTGCCCGGCTATCTCGAAGAGGAGGGTGTTCCGGGGGACTCCCACACCGAGACCTACGCCGCCCTGCGCCTGGAGGTCGACAACTGGCGCTGGGCCGGGGTCCCCTTCTACCTGCGCACCGGTAAGCGGCTGGCGCGCAAGGTCACCGAGATCGCCGTGACGCTCAAGCCGGTCCCCCACCTCGCCTTCAGCCAGGACGGCTCCCTCGGGGTGCGCCCCAACCAGCTGGTGCTGACGCTCCAGCCCAACGAGGGCGTGTCCCTCAGCCTCGGAGCCAAGATCCCGGGCACCCGCATGATCATCCGCCCGGTCAGGATGGAGTTCCAGTACGGGTCCTCGTTCCTGTCGCAGTCGCCCGAGGCCTATGAGCGCCTGATCGCGGACGTCATGCGCGGCGACGCCACGCTGTTCACCCGCAACGACGAGGTCGAGGCGCAGTGGCGCATCTGCGACCCGATCGTGGGCTCCTGGTCGGCCTCGAGCGAGCGACTGCCCTCCTACGAGGCGGGCTCGCAGGGCCCGGAGGAGGCCAACGGGCTGCTGCTCGGCGACGACCGCTGGCGCGCGATCTGATGGGCACCGCCGACGCGGTCTGGAGCGCCGAGGCGACTACACCCGACGAGATCGAAGCGGCGCTGCGCGGGCTGCTGCTCGAGGCCCACACGCACGACGAGCGCGTCGTCCCGGCGAGGGTCCTGAACATGATCGCCTTCGTGGACCGTGCCTGGGCCGGGGAGATCGCCAACCGCCTGCGCGGGGTTGGCCGCTATCACGCCTCACGCATGCTGGTGCTGTCCTACGAGCCGGGCCGCCGGAGCCTGGATGCGCGCGTGACGATCTCCACCGACGACTCGTCGGCCTCGGAAGAGCTGTCGCTGCTGCGCGAGACCGTGGTGGTGGAACTGGGGGACATCCACCTCGATGACCTGCTCACGATCGCCGACCCGCTGGTCGTCACCGACATGCCGACGCTGCTTTGGTCCCCCCACGGCCACCACGAGGTCCTCTCCGAGCTGCTCGAGCTCTCGCAGGCGGTGCTGCTCGACTCGGTCGAGGAGCCCGATCCGGCCGAGGCCCTGCGGTGGTCCCGCCAGCTCGGCGAGCAGGCGTACGTGGTGGACCTCGCGTGGCTGCGGAGCACGCCGTGGCGCGAGCGCGTGGCCGCGAGCTTCGATCCGCCCGCGCACCGACGGGAACTGCTCACGATCTCCGCCCTCACCGTGCGCCACCACCCCGCCTCGACTGCGGCCGCGCTGCTCCTGACGGGCTGGCTGGCCTCGCGGCTGGGCTGGCGCGAAGCGACCCTGCTGGCCCACGGCCAGGCGCTGCGCGGCCGGGCCCACGCCGACCGCCAGGACATCGCGCTCCACCTCCAGGCCGCCCCCGAGCTGATGGTGCCGGGCCTCGAGAGCGTGGCGATCGAGACCGCCGCCGGACGCTCACTGCGGCTCACTCGCGGCCCCGGGGGGCTGCGCGCCCACACCCGCCAGGGGGACGGAGGCACGCTCGAGTGGATCCTCCCCGGCGCCTCCCGCGGCGAGGGCGGCGTGCTCGGAGAGGGCATCCGCCAGGCGCTGCTGCGCGACCCCACCTACGTCCCCGCCCTGGACGCCGCGCTGGCGATGGCGGGCTGAGCCCCGACGGGGCGCCGTCGAGCAATGACCCGCCTGACGAGCTGCCCCGACGCCGCGTCGGTCGCCGACCGAGCGGCGGCCCAAGTGCGCACGGTCATCGAGCAGGCGCGGGCCGAGCGCGGTGTCGCCCACGTGGCGCTCAGCGGCGGGGGTACGCCCGAACGCACCTACCGCCTGCTGGGCGAGGATGCCGAGGCGCTGCGGGGGACCGAGGTGTGGTTCGCCGACGAGCGCTGCGTGGGGCCCGACGATCCCGAGAGCAACTACCGGATGGCGTACGAGACGCTGCTGGGGCCGGCGGGGATCCCCTCACAGCTCGTCCACCGTATGCGGGGCGAGCTCGGCCCGGCAGCCGGGGCGCGGAGCTACGAGAGCGAGCTGCGTGAGCGACTCGGCGGAGAGCCCGGCGAGCCCGTCATGCTCGACCTGGTGCTGCTCGGGATCGGTCCCGACGGGCACGTCGCTTCGCTGTTCCCCGGGTCGGCCACGCTCGCCGAGGAGCACGCCCTGTGCCTGGGCGTGGAGAACTCGCCGAAGCCGCCTCCCGGGCGGATCACGTTGACCCTGCCCGTGCTGCGGGCCGCGCGTGGGTGCCTGCTGGTGGCCGTCGGCGCGTCCAAGTCGGATGCGCTCGCGGCGACGCTCGGCGAGCCGAGCGAGAGCGTGCCCGCGAGCCTGCTGCGCCGCGAGCGCCTGACCGTGATCACCGACGACGCCGCCGCGCCTCCCGCGCCCAACCGCAGGTGAGCGCCGCTCAGGGCGCCGGCCCTTCCCCGACCGCGTCCGACGCCCCGCCCCCGGCGGCGCTGCTGGTGCGTCACGCCGAGACCGAGTGGAGCCTCGCCGGGCGACACACTGGGCGCACCGACATCCCCCTCACGGATGCCGGCCGAGAGACAGCCCGGAGCCTGGCTCCGCGGCTGTCCGGTACCGCCTTCGGGCTGGTGCTCGTCAGCCCCTCGCGGCGGGCGCGGGAAACGTGTGAGCTGTGCGGGCTCGGCGCCGCTGCCCGCATCGAGGAGGACCTGCTGGAGTGGGATTACGGCGACTACGAGGGCCTGACGACGCGCGAGATCCAGGAGCGCCGCCCGGACTGGGTGCTGTGGCGCGACGGCTGCCCCGGCGGTGAGCTGCCCGACCAGGTGGGCGCCCGCGCCGACCGCGTGATCGCCTCGCTGGCGGGAGCGCCGGGGCCGGCGGCGGTCTTCTCCCACGGGCACGTGCTGCGGGTGCTGGGAGCCCGCTGGATCTCGCTCGGGGCCGGCGAGGGCGGGCGCCTTGCGCTGTCCACCGGTGCCCTCTGCGCGCTCGGCCACGAGCGCGCCACGCCGGTGATCTCGCGCTGGAACGACACCGGATCCGACTACGGGAGGCTTTGAAGGCGGCGCTTTCCCAATAGAGTGGGGCGCCAGCGAGTCATGGCAGCCCACGCGCCGACCGCCCAACCCATTGCCAACGACGCGGAGCTGATGCTCGCCGCGCTGGCGCGGGCACGCGAGGCCACGCTCGCCCTGGTGAGCGGCTGCAGCGATGAGGAGCTGGAGCGGGTGCACTCGCCGATCATGAGCCCGCTGGTCTGGGACCTGGCGCACATCGCCGCCTACGAGGACCTGTGGATCGGCCACCGCCACGGCGGCTGGGAGCTGCTGCGAGGAGACCTCGCCGACGTGTACGACGCCTTCGAGACCCCCCGCGCCGCGCGGGGCGAAGCGGAGCTGCTCGACCCCGCGCAGGCGCGCGAGTACATGCGGGCCGTGCGCGAGCGGACGCTCGAGGTGCTGGCGCGGACGGGTACCGGCGACGGGGTGATCTGCGAGATGGTCCTGCGCCACGAGCTGCAGCACTGCGAGACGATGCGCCAGACGATGGCGATCGCCGGCCTGCTCCCCGCGGGGGAGCCGCCGTCGGGCGTCCCCGCCGAGTCCCCGGGCTGGAGCGCAATGGCGGCCGGCAGCTTCCAGATGGGAGCCGGCGAGGAGGACTTCTCCTACGACAACGAGCGTCCCCGTCACGAGGTGTTCGTGGAGGCCTTCAGCATCGCGCGACTGCCGGTGAGCAACGCCAGCTGGATGCGCTTCAGCGAGGGCGGCGGCTACGTCCGGCGCGAGTGGTGGTCCGACGAGGGCTGGGCCTGGAAGGAGGAGTTCGACATCACCCACCATCCGGCGGTGGCTGACGGCGCGCCGGATGCCTCCGTCTGCCACATCTCCTGGTTCGAGGCCGAGGCCTTCGCCAGCGCCCACGAGGCGCGCCTGCCGACGGAGGCCGAGTGGGAGAGGGCCGCGACCTCGACCCAGGGAGCGGAGCCGCTGCTCGGCGGCAGGGGTCATGTGTGGGAGTGGACGGCGTCCGCCTTCGGCCCCTATCCCGGGTTCCGCGCCCACCCCTACCGGGAGTACTCGGAAGTCTTCTTCGGACGCCGCTACCGCGTCCTGCGTGGGGGTTCCTGGGCGACCCACCCGCGCGTGGCGAGCACCACCTTCCGCAACTGGGACCTACCAATGCGGCGCCAGATCTTCGCTGGCGTGCGCCTGGCAAGGGAGGGATGATGCGACAACGACAGCCGACGGCGCTCGTGGAGGAGCCGATCCGGATCGACCGTCACCTCGACGGAGCCGAGCAGCGGACGCTGGCGGAGGATGTCCTCGACGGGCTCACCCGGCCGTTCAAGGAGCTGCCGCCGAAGCACTTCTACGACGCCCGCGGGGCCGAGCTGTTCGACCGCATCTGCGAGCTACCCGAGTACTACCCCACCCGCGCCGAGCGCGCGATCCTCGAGGAACGTGCCGAGGAGCTGGCCGAGCTCACGGGGGCCTGCGAGCTCGTCGAGCTCGGCTCCGGGACCGCGGCCAAGACACGCGTGCTGCTGGACGCGCTGCAGGCGGCCGGGACGCTCGAGCGATACATCCCGGTCGACGTCACCGATAGCATGGTTCACAGCTGCGCTGAACGCCTCGTCGAGGAGTACCCGGGACTGCGCGTGCACGGCGTGATCGGCGACTTCGAGCGCCACCTGCGGCACGTCCCGCCGGCCACCGGGCCGCGCATCGTGGCCTTCCTGGGCGGCACGATCGGCAACTTCCCACCCGGCTCGCGCAGGCGGATCCTGCGCGAGATCGCCCGCCTGCTGGGCGACGACGGGCACCTCCTGCTGGGCACCGACCTGGTAAAGGACGCGAGCACCCTGCAGGCCGCCTACGACGACCCCCAGGGCATCACGGCGGAGTTCAACCGCAACGTGCTGCACGTGCTCAACCGCGAGCTGCAGGCGGACTTCGACCCGGCCGACTTCGACCACGTGGCGCTGTTCGACCGCGAACAGGAGTGGATCGAGATGCGCCTGCGCGCCCGCCGCGAGCTCACCTCCCGGGTGGGCGCGCTGAACATGACCGTCCACTTCGACGAGGGTGAGGAGCTGCGCACCGAGATCAGCGCGAAGTTCACCGCCGAGCGCATCGAAGGCGACCTCGCGGCGGCGGCGCTCGAGGTGGCCGGCTGGTTCACCGATCCCGAGGAGCGCTTCGCGCTGACCCTCTCGCGCCCCAGCGAGCAGGCGACCTAGCCGCCGCCCGCCGGCCGCGCGGGCGCCCCTCAGGCCGCCAGCGCGGTCCGCGGACGCGCGAGCGTATGGGCGTTGCGCCCGCCCTGCTCGACGGGCACGTCGGCGTCGAGGTTGACGGTCTCGTACCCGCGCTCGGTCATCAGCTGCACATACTCGACGTTGCAGTCGTGCACCTCGCAGAGCAGCACCGGATGGTGCTCGTCCAGCGTCGCGCGCATCCCCTGAATCACCTCGAGCTCGGCTCCCTCGACGTCGATCTTCACGACGTCGGGCACCGGCACCTCGCCGGCCGCCAGCAACTCGTCGATCGAGCTCACGGCCACCTCGATCGACTCGCGCGCGCCCGTCGGCACGTTCACGCTGGCCAGGCGCGAGAACGCCGAGACGTTCGAGATGATCAGGCTCGCGCGCCCGGAGGTCCGGGCCACGGCCGTCTCGCACACCTCCACCCAGTCGATCCCGTTCATCGCCAGGTTCTCGCGGATCGCGGCAACGTTCTCGGGGACCGGCTCGAAGGCCACCACCCGCCCGGTGGGCCCCACCAGGCGGGCGGCGATCAGCGTGACGAAGCCGACGTTGGCGCCGATGTCGAAGAACGTCGCCCCGGGGTGCAGCTCGCGCTGGAGCGCGGACTGCAGGGGACGCTCGGCCATGCCCGTGGCGAACGCGACGGCCGAGCCGTGCAGGTTGATGCGCATCCCCCGGGCGGGGCCGCTGAGGATCGTGATCGGCCGCCACCGTAGCCGGCGCGAGGCCCGCGTCCAGAGCGCCCGCACGAAGCGGTTGTGGTGCTGTTTGGCCGCGATCTGTCGCGGCAGGCGGCGCCGATCCAGCCACGAGAGGACGCGCAGGGCGAGGTTGTTGAGGGTCTTGCGCATGGTCGGCGTCCAGATACTGCCAGGCGGCGCGCCCACGCGAAAGCCCTGTAGGCTGCCGGCGACATGGTGATCGAGGACAGCACAGCGATCGTCGTGGGGGGTGCTTCTGGACTCGGCGAGGCCACCGTGCGCGCCCTGCACGGGCGTGGCGCGAAGGTCACGGTCGCCGACGTCAACGCGCAGAAGGGCGCCGAGCTCGCCGCTGAGCTCGGCCTGGAGTTCGTCTCCTGCGACGTGCGCGAGGAGAGCCAGGTCGAGGCCGCCGTCGCGGCGGCGTCCGCCGACGGGCCGCTGCGCATCGCCGTCTGCTGCGCCGGCACCGGATGGGCCCAGAAGGTAGCCTCCTCGAAGGGCCCCCATCCCCTGCTGCCGTTCGAGACGATCATCTCGATCAACCTGATCGGGACCTTCAACGTGCTGCGCTTCGCCGCGATGGCGATAATCGGAACCGACCCGCTGGAGGACGGCGAACGCGGAGTGTGCGTCAACACGGCGTCGATCGCGGCGTTCGACGGGCAGGTCGGCCAGATCGCCTACTCGGCCTCGAAGGGCGGGGTGGTGGGGATGACGCTGCCCGCCGCGCGCGATCTCTCCCAGTACGGGATCCGCGTGAACACGATCGCGCCCGGGCTGTTCGACACGCCGCTGCTGGGGGCGTTGCCCGAGGAGGCCCGCCAGAAGCTGGGCGCCGGGGTCCCCTACCCGCAGCGGCTCGGGGCCCCATCGGAGTACGCGGCGCTGGCCTGCCACATCGTCGAGAACCAGATGCTCAACGGCGAGACGATCCGGCTCGATGGCGCGCTGCGGATGCCGCCCCGCTGAACGGGCGGCCGCGGATTCTGCACCGCTGAACGGCGCGCCACCGCACGGGACGCACCCGTGACGGCGCGAGGCGCGGGGCGCGGGATGCCGCCCCGCCGACAGTAGGGCGCGCTCGCGCCTACAGGCGTTCGACGAGCATCGCCATGCCCATCCCGCCGGCGACGCACATCGACTCGATCCCGAGGGTGCCCCCCGTCGTCTCGAGGTCGTTCAGGAGCGTCGTCATGATGCGCGCGCCGGTCATCCCGAACGGATGCCCGAGCGCGATCGCCCCCCCGAACGGGTTGAGCTTCTCGTCGGGAATCCCGAGCTCCTGTTTGCAGGGCACGATCTGGGCGGCGAACGCCTCGTTGATCTCGACGACGTCGATGTCGTCGATCTTCTTCCCGGTCTCGGCGAGCAGCTTCTGGATCGCCGGGATCGGTCCCAGGCCCATTATCTCCGGGCGGATCGCGGCCACCGAGGAGGCGACGATCCTCGCCCGCGGCTGGAAGCCGCCCGCTTCGGCCCTCTCTTCGGACATGATCAGCAGCGCCGCCGCGCCGTCGTTGAGCGGGCACGCGTTGCCGGCGGTGACGGTCCCGTCGGGCCTGAAGGCCGGCTTCAGCTGGGAGAGGCCCTCCATCGTCGTCCCCGGCCGGGGACCGTCGTCGCGGGCCACGACGGTCTCGGGCACGTCGACCTCGTTGCCCTCCTTGTCGGTCTCGCGGTGGGCGGGCACGGTCACCGGCACGATCTCCCTGTCGAAGTGGCCGCTGGCCACCGCCTCGACCGCGCGCGACTGGCTGATCACGGCCCATTCGTCCTGGGACTCGCGGCTGACCTTGCAGCGGTCGGCCACGTTCTCGGCCGTCAGCCCCATCGGGATGTAGACGTTGTAGGCGGCGCCCTCGGAGCCGTCCACGGCGTGGTTGAACTCGAACGAGGTGCCCCCTCCGGCGCGCGAGACGGCCTCCACGCCGGCCGCGACATAGGTGTCGCCCTCGCCGCTCCTGATCGCGTGCAGGGCCATCCTCGTGGTCTGCAGGGAGGAGGCGCAGAAGCGGTTGACGGTGCAGGCCGGCACGTGGTGGTCGATCCCCGCCAGCAGCCCGGCGACGCGCCCGACGTTGTAGCCCTGCTCGCCCTCGCAGAAGCCGCAGCCCATCATGATGTCCGTGATCGAGCCCGGCTCGAGGTTGGGGTTGCGCTCGATCAGCGCCTTCAGCGGGATGGCCGCCAGATCGTCGGCGCGGACGCTCTTGAGCGAGCCCTTGACCGCCCGCCCGATGGGCGTGCGGATGGCATCGACGATCACTGCTTCAGGCATGTGCGGCGCTCTCCTTCGCGTGGGGGTCCTGTGCAGGGCAGCCTAATCGATGTGCTCGTAACCCCAGAGCGAGACGAGGTCGCGTCCCAGGTATTCGCCCGCCGCCACCACCTCCGGCTTGAAGCGCCTGCGCAGCTCGAGCATCAGCCGCGGATCCGGCGGGCGGGGGGTGGCGTACACGGCCCGCCGCCAACCCGCCCTCACGGCCCGCCCGCGCAGGCGGTCGGGGAGCGCGGCGTCGGCGACGCGCGCAAGCCGCCCCGCGGCCGCGGGGTTTTTGCGCGCCCGGCGCATCTCCGCGGTGACGCGGTGCAGCAGGCCCGAGCGCACCGGACGCACCGGGCGCGTGTCGACCTGCTGCAGGGGCTGGTTCTCGTCGGCCCCGAGAAAGCGCAGGACCTCGCGCACGGTGGCCTGGTTGTCAGCTCGGAACTCCTCGTAGATCAGCACCAGCACCCGCTCGCGGGGGAAGTGCTCGTAGAAGCGCCGCAGCTGCTCGGCGTAGCGGACGTGCTCGGAGTACAGCAGCGACTCCGGGTGGTGGCATCCCCGCGGGATCTCCCGCCCGGCCCGCCGCTCGGGCTCCAGGGCCAGCGCCCGGGCGAGATCCCGCTCGCTCTCCACGCCGCTTGAGACCATCTGCAGGTGGAAGGAGCTCAGGAAGCTCGAGGGCTCGCGCAGGATCGCGATGATCCTCGCCCCCGGATCGACCTCGGCGATCGCGCCCGCGGCCACGTGCGAGCGTAGGTACTGCGGCGAGGCCTCCCCGACGAGCTGCCCCGGCATGGCGGGAGCGAACAGCGCGGCGTACTGCTCGAGCGTCTGGGGCCGGCCCGGGGGAGGCCTCCGGGCAGACGCGGAGCGCAGGTCGAAGGCAAAGTAGCGGGGCTCCTTGACGGCCGGCAGGAAGATCTGGGGGTGGGCCCCGAGCATCAGGTACAGCGCCGTGGTGCCGCACTTCTGGTGGCCGACGATGAAGAAGTCCGGGAGGCGGCCGGAAAGCTCGCGGTGGCCGGCGTCCGTTTGCGGCGGAGCGCCGAGCCGCTGCTCGTGGCTCACAGGTCCAGGCGACTGACCCCGAGCTCGTCGAAGCCCACGTGGTGGGCGAGCTCGTGGCGCACGGTGCGCGTGACCTGGTCGCGCAGCAGCTCGGGGTCGTGTCCGAAGTCCCGCCGCAGCGTGTCTCGGAAGATCACGATGCGATCATGGTGGTGGTCGCGCGTGGCGCCGTCGCCTTCGTAGAGGCCGTATGCCCCCTGACGGCGGCCCCCGTCAGAGATCACCACGGCGACGTGCGCGAGCGCGTTGCGCAGGAGGTCCGGCAGGTCGTCGAGAGCGTCGCGGACGAGCTCTTCGAAGTCGCTGTCGTCGAGCGGGTCGAGCTCCATGAACTCGCTTTCCCCGGGGTCGACGGCGAGACCTTCACGGGCGAGCAGCTCGGCGTTGCGCACGATCTCGTCGAACTCGGTCTCGGACTCCGGGTCCCGCCACCCGGCCATCCTCACCGCCACGAACGCCACCGCGCCCATCAGCACGGCCGCGAGCAGCACGCCGAGCGCGATGTCCTCGAGCGCCCTCACGACCCCGATCGAGCTGAAGCCCTGGCCCACCACGAGCACCACCAGCCCGAGCGACATTGCGATGATCGCGGCCACCCCCACGCGCCTGAACGGGCTCGAGGGCGTCGGTGGCTTGGACGAGCGCATCGTGGTGAGCGCCTATTTCAGCGTGCGGGCGATCACGAGGCGCTGTATCTCGTTCGTGCCCTCGTATATCTGGGTGATCTTGGCGTCGCGCATCATGCGCTCCACGGGGTACTCCTTGACGTAACCGTAGCCACCGAGGACCTGCACCGCGTCGACCGTGACCGACATCGCGGTATCCGAGCAGAACACCTTTGCCATCGAGGAGTACTTGGCCCGCTGGGGGTTTCCCTGGTCGGCCATCGCGCACGCCTTGTAGAGCAGCTCGCGGGCCGCCGCGGTGCGGGTTTCCATGTCCGCGAGCTTGAACTGGATGCCCTGGAACTCGTTGATCGGCTGGCCGAACTGGCGCCGCTCACGTGCGTACCCGACGGCGTAGTCGGTCGCTCCCTGGGCGATCCCAACCGCTTGGGCGGCGGCGCCGAGGCGCGTGCGCTCGAGCGTCCCCAGCGCGACCGACAGGCCCCTGCCGACCTCGCCGATCACGTTCTCCTCGGGAACCCGGACGTCCTCGTAGATCGGCTGACCGGTGGGCGACGCGCGGATGCCGAGCTTGTGCTCGAGCTTGCCGACGCTGAAGCCGGGACGGTCGGCCTCCACGAGGAAGGCGCTCATCCGGCGGCTCTCCCGGTCGGTGACCGCAAAGGTCACATAGAAGTCGGCGATCCCGAGGTTGGAGATCCAGTTCTTGGTCCCGTTGATCACCCACTCGGAGCCGTCCTTGACGGCCGTCGTCTTCATGCCGGCGGGATCGGAGCCGGCCTCCGGCTCGGACAGCGCGAACGCCGGCGACAGCTCACCCGTGGCGCACCGCGGCAGCCAGCGCTCCTTGAGCTCCTCCGAGCCGTAGAGCTGGACCGGCAGCGTGCCGAGCTCCTGCACCATCAGGATCAGCGCGCAGGAGGCGTCCACCTTGGCGATCTCCTCGACGGCCATGTTGAGCATCAGCGTGCCCGTGCCGGTGCCGCCGAACTCCACCGGGAAGGGAAGCCCGAGCACGTCCTGCTCGGCCAGCAGCTTGCGGATGTCCCACGGATATTCGGCCCGCTCGTCGATCTCGGCCGAGCGAGGCGCGATCCGCTCGCGCGCGAGCTGGCCGATCATCGCGCAGAAGTCGAGGTTCTCCTGGGGGATCGTGTAGAGGTCGCCCACCGCCTGCATGCGAGTCCTCTGATCCTAGTGGCAAGGAGCGGCCGCCGCGCCCCAGCGGGGACGGGCCCGGTCCCGCCCCCGAAACGGGCCCTGCCCCCGGAACGGCTCGGCGCGGGCCCCCGGACGCCGCCCCCGGAATGGCTCGGCGCGGGCCCCGGGACGCTCGCCCCGGCCCGCTAGCCTCGGGCGCACGTGGGCACCCCGGACGACATCGAGCTCGAGCCCTCGGCCGTGGCCGAGCGGCTGGCGCACGACCCCGGGCTACAGCTCGTGGACGTGCGCGAGCCCGCCGAGCGCGAGGCCGGCCACATCCCGGATTCCCGTCACATCGAGCTGACGGCACTGACCTCGCAGGCCGGGACCCTCGAGCAGGGGCGCCCGGTGGTCTTCTACTGCCGCGTGGGCTCGCGCTCGCTGATGGCGGCCCAGGCCTTCCGCGCCTCCGGCTACGAGGCATACTCCATGGCCGGCGGGCTGCTGCGCTGGGCGCAGGAGGGCCGCGCGCTGGCCCCCGACGGGGGCCGGGTGGCCGACCACTAGATCGAGGAGGGCAGATGGAGGCGTCAAGCGACTACCCCGCCGTCGAGAGGGGCGAGGGATGGGCGGCATGCGGGCTCGAGGACCTTGGCGAGGGCCCCGGCTTCCGCAAGGTCCGCCGCGCGCTCGGGGTGGGCGCCTTCGGCGTCAACGCGATCGTCCTGCCCGCCGGGATCGAGACGGGCCTCCACTACCACGACGCCCAGGAGGAGCTGTACTTCGTCCACCGGGGGACGATCCAGATGAGCTTCGGCGACGGCGGCGCGATCACCCTCGGGGAGGGTGGCCTGGCATGGGTGGACGCCGCCACGGTGCGCCAGATCCGCAACGTGGGCGACGAGGACGCCGTATACCTCTGCGCGGGCGGTAAGGACGGGTACGTCGGGCGCGACGGCCGCGTACCGGAAGGCGAGCAGGAGCGCTTCCGCACCACCCAAGGCCCCGGTGGCCCCGGGGCCTGAGGCCGGCGTGGCCGGAGCCGAGCAGGACGGGCTGCGCGTACAGCCGCGGCTGAGCATCCCGCTGGAGGAGGTGACGGTGCGGACGAGCAGGTCCTCCGGCCCCGGGGGCCAGCACGCGAACGTGACCGCCTCGCGGGTGGAAGCCGTGTTCGACGTGCTCGGCTCGCGCACGCTGAGCGAGTCCCAACGGGCGCGCCTGCTGCGCCGGATCGGGCCGCGGGTGGCGGCCGTGGCCCAGGACGGCCGCTCGCAGGCCCGCAACCGCGAGCTCGCACTCGAGCGCCTGCGCGAGCGGATCGCGCTCGGCCTGCTCCAGCCCCGCGCACGTAGGGCGACCCGGCCGACGGTCGCCTCGGTGCAACGGCGCCTGACGGCCAAGCGTAGGGCCTCCGAGCGCAAGCTGGCCCGCCGCCCCCCGCGCGCCGAGGAGGACGGCTAGCGCCCGTGCAGGAGCCACACCCGCAGGCGAGCCCCCCGCCGGCGATCCTCGCGTTCGCCACCCAGGGGTCCGGGCATCTCGATGCCCAGCGCCTGCGCGAGCTGCTCGAGCCGCTCGGCGCCGAGGAGCTCACCTTCGACCGCGCCCACCGGCTGCGAGCCGCGCTGGGCGTGTGGCGCCGGGCCGGCCGCACCCGGCCCGAGCTGATCGTTATGGAGGGAACGGGCATGGCGGGGGGCCTGTCTTTGCTCGCGCTGCGGATGCTCCGCGGCATCCCCTACGTCGTGTCCAGCGGCGACGCTGTCGGCCCGTACCTGGCGCTGAGCTCCCGGGCTGCCGGACTCCTCGGGGCCGCCTACGAGCGCCTGCTGTGCCGGCGATGCGCGGGCTACATCGGCTGGACCCCCTACCTGGCGGGACGTGCGTTGAGCTTCGGCGCGCCGCGCGCGATGACGGCGGCAGGATGGGCGCGCGAGCGCGCTCCGGCCGGCTCGCGCCGGCGCGTGCGGGAGCGGCTGGACATCGGCGAGCAGGCGCTCGTGGCCGGGATCGTGGGCTCGCTGAACTGGCGCGAGCGGATCGAGTACGCCTATGGGGCCGAGCTCGTGAGGGCGGTGCGCCGCACCGCGCGGCCCGACCTCGTGGCCGTGATCGTCGGCGACGGCCCAGGCGCCGAGCCGCTGCGCGAGCTCGCCGGCGAGGAGCTCGGCACACGGATCCTGATGCCGGGCCGGGTGGCGCCGGAGCAGGTCGGCGAATACCTCGCTGCGTTCGACCTCGCCAGCCTGCCCCAGAGCGTCGACCGCGTCGGCTCGTTCCGCTACTCGACCAAGCTCAGCGAGTACCTGGCGGCCGGCCTGCCG
>DATJBO010000181.1:0-3639 GCA_035515315.1 Solirubrobacteraceae bacterium | reverse complement strand
GCTCAGCTTGCCGGTCCGGCGCAGCAGCCACTCCGCCAGCGAGCGCGGCTTTTCGGCGCCGTACAGGGTGTTCTGGTCGGAGACTTCCCACATCATCGTCACGAACGGGTGGTCCTGGAGGTTGCGCCCGACGCCGGGCAGGTCGTGGAGCGGCTGCACGCCGGCCGTGCGCAGCTCGTCGGCGGAGCCGATGCCCGACAGCAGCAGCAGCTGCGGCGAGCCGATCGCGCCCGCGCTCAGCACGACCTCCCGCTCGGCCCGGATCAGTTCCTTGCGCCCGCCGCGCTGGGCCACGCGCACCCCCACCGCGCGTCCGTTCTCGAGCGCGACCCCCAGCACCGTCGAGCGCGTGCGCACCTCCAGGTTCGGGCGCGACATGGCGGGCCGCAGGTAGGCGTCGGCAGAGCTGAAGCGCCGGCCGTCCTTCTGGGTCACCTGAAACATCGAGACCCCGTCCTGCTCGGGTCCGTTGTAGTCGGGTATGCGCCGGATCCCGGTCGCCTCCGTGGCGGCGATCAGCCGCCGGTTGAGCGGTCGCGGCGAGCGCTGCTCGCTGACGCGCAACGGGCCGCCGGCGCCGTGGTAGTCGGAGGGGCCACGGACGTTGTCCTCGGCCCTGATGAAGTAGGGGAGCACGTCGCGGTATCCCCAGCCGGGCGCCCCCTGGGCCTCCCAGCCGTCGTAGTCGAGCGGGCGGCCCCGCACGTAGAGCATCGCGTTCATCGAGCTCGAGCCCCCGAGCGCCTTGCCGCGCGGGATGTACAGCTCGCGACCGTCCACGTGGGGTTCGGGATCGGTGGCGAAGTCCCAGTCGAGCTTGGTGTGGAACTGTTCGGGGAAGGCCGCCGGGATCTTGATCTTCAGCGACCTGTCGCGGCCCCCGGCCTCGATCAGCAGGACGCGCACGGAGGGGTCCTCCGACAGCCTGTTGGCCAGCACGCAGCCCGCCGAGCCGGCCCCCACGATCACGTAGTCGTACACGCCGACCCGCTCGGCTTCAGGCCGCCACGCGCTCGGGCAGCGGGGCGAACGTGAACTCGGCCTCGTCGAGGGCGTCCGTCATCTGGAGGTAGTCGCGCATGTACCCGGGCCAGTTGGCGACGATCCGGCCGTGCACGTCGCGGTACCAGGATTCGCAGTCCATCCACGCGGTGCCGGCGAAGCGCTCCTGCACCGAGCGGTCGCTGGCGGCCTCCACCTCGCGGCGCACCTCGATCGCCCCCGCGCCACGTGCACGCACGCGCTCCAGGGCCTGGCGCAGGTAGCGCGCCTGGGCCTCTAGGTAGACGATGATCGAGCCGCCCGAGGTGTTCGTGTTGGGCCCGTACATCAGGAACATGTTGGGAAAGCCCGGCACGGTGATGCCGAGGTGCGCGTGGGGGCCGGACGCCCAGCTCTCGCTCAGGCTCCGCCCGCCGGTTCCGGTGATCTCCATCGGGAACATGAAGTCGTTGGTCTTGAAGCCGGTGGCCCAGATCACGCAGTCGACCTCGTGCAGTCGCCCGTCGCGGGTCCTCAGCCCCTCGGGCTCCACGTGCTCGATCGCCTCGGTCACGAGCTCCACGTTGGGGCGCTGCAGGGCCGGCAGGAAGGTGGAGCTGAACAGGATGCGCTTGCACCCGAAGGTGTAGTCGGGCCAGGCCTTGCGGCGCACCTCCCGGTCGCGCAGCTGGGAGCGCATGAAGCCGGTCGAACGCAACGCCATCAGGCGCCCGAAGGTGCGCGGGTTGCGGATGCACAGCGTGAGCGACTCGGTGTAGTAGAAGAGGAAGATGCGCCGCCACGCCTGCAGGCCGGGGACCCGTTCGAAGGCCGCCTTCGCCCAGGCGGGATAACGCCGGTTGGCGCGCGGCAGGAACCAGTTGCCGGTGCGCTGGAAGACGCTCAGGCGGCGGACCCGGGGGGCTATCTCGGGGACGAACTGGACCGCGCTGGCGCCGCTGCCCACGACCGCCACGCGCTTGCCCTCGAGGTCGTAGCCGTGGTCCCATTCGGCTGAGTGGAAGGTGTGCCCCGCGAAGCTCTCGACGCCCGGCAGCTCGGGGATCGAGGGCTGGTCGAGCTGGCCGGTGGCGATCACGATCGCGTCCGCCTCGTAGGTGTTGGCGTCGCTGTCCCGGACCGTCCAGCGGCAGCGCTGCTCGTCCCACGAGCAGCCGGTCACGGCGGTGTTCGTCCTGATCAGCGGCTCGATGCCGTGGTCGCGCGCGACGTCCTGCAGGTAGGAGTGGATCTCGGCCTGGAACGAGCACAGCCGCAGCCAGTCCTTGCGCTGGGCGTACGAGAACGAGTAGAGGTGGCTGGGGACGTCGCAGGCCGCGCCCGGATAGCTGTTGTAGTACCAGGTGCCACCGAGGTCGCTCGCCTTCTCGAGGATCCTCACCGAGCGGATGCCGTGGCGGCGCAGCTCGATCGCTGCCCCGATCCCCCCGAACCCGGCGCCGATGATGATCACCTCGAGGTCCCGCGCCGGCGGGCCTCCGTTCACCCCGCTTCCCGCTTGCAACATGCTCGCCGCCTGCTCCCCTGATCGCTGCTCTGCGACAAACCTTATGCGCTTTCGCGCGCGCCGGCCGCGGCGATGCTCTGCGCCAGCCAGTCGGCCGCGAGCGGGAGGTGGCGGGGGTCGATGTGGTGGGCGCTCTCGAACTCGTGGTAGGACACCGGCAGGCCGGCCTCGAGCAGGCTCCGTTGGGCCTCCCTGGCGAACTGCACCGGGATCACCGGGTCGCGTGACCCGTGGGAGATGAACACCGGCATCCCCCGGCGCTGCTCCAGCGCGGGCCGCCAGCCCTCGATGGTCGGGATGAAGCCCGAGAAGGCGAGCACCCCGGCCGGCGCCGGCCGGTCGCCGCCGAGGCCGAGCGCGTAGCTCATCACCGCCCCCATCGAGAAGCCCCCGAACACGGTGCGCTCCGGGCCGATCCCGGTCAGCTGCCAGAGCTCGTCGTGGAGCTCCGACAGCGCGTCGTAGGCGGACGCGAACGTGGCGGGGTCCGGGTAGCCGACCCGCGGCACCAGGTACCAGTGGTAGCCGGGCGAGCCCTGCGGCTGTAGGGGGGCGCGGGGGCTGATCACGTACAGCCGGCGCCCCGGGTCGAGCACGTCGGCCAGCCCCAGCAGGTCGAGCTCGTCGGCCCCGCGACCGTGGTGGAGCACGAGCAGGCCGTCGGGCTCCCCCGCGGGGGCGCGCTCCCGGTAGTACAGCGCGCTCACCGCTAGGCCGGGGCCGCGGCGGGCTCCTCCCGGGACACGTACGGGGCCAGCTCGCGCCGCGCGATCGAGAGCTTGTGGACCTCGTCGGGCCCGTCGGCCAGGCGCAGCGTGCGCAGATGCGCGTACGCTCCGGCCAGCGTGAAGTCGCCCGACACGCCGCCCGCGCCGTGTACCTGGATGGCCCGGTCCAGGACGCGCAGCGCCACGTTCGGTGCCGCCACCTTGATCGCCGCGATCTCGGTCCGCGCCTGACGATTGCCGACGGTGTCCATCAGCCACGCGGCCTTCAGCGTCAGCAGGCGGGCCATCTCGATTTCCACGCGAGATTCCGCGATCCAGTCCTGGATGTTGGCGCGCATTGCCAGCGGCTGGCCGAAGGTGACCCGCGAGACCGCCCGCTCGCACATCGCTTCGAGCGCCCGC
>DATJBO010000180.1:0-3274 GCA_035515315.1 Solirubrobacteraceae bacterium | reverse complement strand
GCCCTAGATGTTTCGCTGGTACGTCGTCAACACATACTCCGGACACGAGAACAAGGTCAAGCACAACCTCGAGCACCGGCTGGTGTCGCTCGGGCAGCAGAACGCCGTCCGCAGCGTGGTGGTGCCCACCGAAGCCGTGTCCGAGATGAAGGACAACCAGAAGGTGACCGTCGAGAAGCGCACGATGCCCGGGTACGTGCTCGTGAACATGGAGCTGAACGAGGACTCCTGGGGCGTCGTCAAGGGCACGCCCGGGGTCACCGGCTTCGTGGGGGCCTCCCAGGAGCCGGTGCCGCTGACCCAGGTCGAGGTCGACCGGCTGCTGCACAAGGAGGTCGCGACCGCCACCCGCACCCGCGCCCAGTTCGCGATCGGCGAGTCGGTCAAGGTCGTCTCCGGGCCGCTGTCGGACTTCTCCGGCGAGATCTCCGAGATCAACGAGGACGCCGCCCGCCTGAAGGTGCTGGTATCTATCTTCGGCCGGGAGACTCCCGTCGAGGTCGGCTTCGACCAGGTGAAAAAGCTCTAGACGATGGCCAAGAAGGTCCTCACCACGATCAAGCTGCAGGCAAACGCCGGGCAGGCGAGCCCCGCCCCGCCGGTCGGCCCCGCGCTGGGCCAGCACGGGATCAACATCATGGAGTTCTGCAAGGCCTTCAACGCCCAGACCCAGAGCGAAACAGGGACGATCATCCCGGTCGTCATCACCGTCTATGAGGACCGCTCGTTCACGTTCGTCACCAAGACGCCCCCGGCCGCCGTGCTGATCCGCCAGGCGATCAACATCAACAAGGGCTCGGCCGAGCCCAACCGCACGAAGGTCGGCACCATCACCCGGGACCAGCTCCGTCAGATCGCCGAGCGCAAGCTCCAGGACCTGAACGCCCACGACGTGGAGCAGGCCGCCAAGATCATCGCCGGCACCGCCCGCTCGATGGGCGTGGAGGTCGCCTCGTGAGCTCCCACGGGCGCCGTTACGCCGAGCAGCTCGTGAAGGTCGACCGCGAACGCGAGTACGAGCCGGCCGAGGCGATGTCGCTGGTCTCCCAGCTCGCCAGCGCGAAATTCGACGAGACGGTCGAGGTCCACGTGCGCACGGGGCTCAACGTCCGTCACGCCGACGAGCAGCTGCGCGGCACCATCGCGCTCCCCAACGGGATCGGCAAAGACGTCAAGATCGCAGTATTCGCCCAGGGCGACTCGGCCCGCGAAGCCGAGGACGCGGGCGCCGACCACGTCGGCGGCGAGGACCTCGCCAAGCAGATTCGCGAGGGCTTCGACGACTTCGACATGACGATTGCCACGCCGGACATGATGGGGATCGTCGGCCAGCTGGGCCGCATCCTCGGGCCCGCCGGGAAGATGCCCAACCCGAAAGTCGGCACCGTCACGACCGACGTCGCCAAAGCCGTCCAGGAAGCGAAGTCCGGGAAGGTCGAATACCGGACCGACCGCAGCGCCATCGTCCACCTCGTGATCGGCAAGGCGAGCTTCGAGGAGAGCAAGCTGCTCGAGAACTACGCGGCCGTCATCGAGGAGCTGATCCGGGCCAAGCCGTCGGCCGCCAAAGGGCGCTACCTGCGCTCGATCACGCTCGCCACCACGATGGGCCCGGGCGTCAAAGTCGACCCCGGTCGCACCCGCGACATCGTCGAGGCCGCTCCCGCCGCCGCCTAGTCTGGCGCTCGGCGGTCTCGCTCCCTCCGCCACGTCGCGGGCCACACCGCCGAGCCTCTACAATCGTGCCCGAACTGCAAGCGTTCGCCGCGCCCGAGACCCCCGGCACCGAGCAGGAGAAGACCGGGGCAGGCACCGGCGAGGAGCACGCGGCCGCCGGTCGCTGTCACTCGTCCGCCTGAAGCGATCCCGGGCCGACGAGCTTCCCCCCGACAGCGAACGAGACCCGTGAACAGAGATCAGAAGGCGACCGCGATCGCCGACATCGCAGAGCGCATCGGCGACAGCCAGGCGATCTTCGCCGTGGACTACAGGGGCATCACCGTGGCCCAGATCGCAGAGCTGCGCAGCAGCCTCCGCGCCGCCGACGCAACCTTCACGGTGGTCAAGAACTCCCTCACCGAACGTGCCGCCGACCAGGTCGGCGCCGAGGCTCTGAAGGGATTCCTAGCCGGGCCGACGGCGCTGACGTTCGTCCGCGGCGACGCCGCGGTCGCGGCCAAGGCGATCGCCGACTACGCCCGCACGACCCAGCTGCTGCCCTTCAAGGGCGGCCTGATGGACGGCACCTCCCTGGAGGTGGAGCAGATCCGGGCGCTCTCGAAACTGCCCTCCCGGGAAGTCCTCTACGGACAGCTCGTGGGGATCGTCGCCTCGCCCGTGAGCGGTCTGGTGCGGACCCTCTCCGCGCTGCTGGGCGGCCTCGCCGTCGCCCTCGGCCAGGTCCGCGAGAAGAAGGAGTCGGGCGAGATCCCCGCCGGCGAGGCGCCCGCCCCCGCCGAGCCCGAGCAGCCGGCGGCCGAGGCGGCCGAGGCCCCCGCCGAGCCCGAGCAGCCGGCGGCCGAGGCGGCCGAGGCCCCCGCGGAGCAGGAGCCGGCGGCCGAGGCCGAGGCGCCCGCGCAGGAGCAGGCGGCGGCCGAGGCGGCCGAGGAGCCCCCGGAGGAGGAGGCGCCAGCGGAGGAGGAGCCGGCGGCCGAGGAGCAGCCCGCCGCCGAGGCGGCCGAGGCGCCCGCGCAGGAGCAGGCACAAGCTGAGCCGGCCGCGGAGCCGGCGCAAGAAGACGACAACGACGTGAACGCGGAGGCCGAGGCCGGGCCGGACGTCGCCGCGGACGCCAACAAGGAGGACTGACAGCCGATGGCTACAAGCACACAGGACTGGATCGACGAGCTCAAGAGCATCTCGGTGCTCGAGCTCGCCGAGCGGATCAAGGCGCTCGAGGAGGAGTTCGGCGTCTCGGCCGCCGCGGTCGCGGCGCCGGCCGCGGCGCCGGCCGGCGGCGGTGGCGGGGAGGCCGGCGGCGAGGCCGAAGAATCGAGCACAGTCGACGTCATGCTGGCCGGCTCGGGCGACAAGAAGATCCAGGTGATCAAGGTCGTCCGCGCCGCCACGGGGCTCGGTCTCAAAGAGGCCAAGACGCTGGTCGACGAGGCTCCCAAGCCGGTCAAGGAGGGCATCGACCGCGAGGAGGCCGAGAAGCTCAAGCAGGAACTCGAGGAGGCGGGAGCCTCCGTCGAACTGAAGTAGCCCGACCGGAAGGCGCGCGGGCGATTCGTCCCGCCTTAGCAATTGCCCGCGCTTTCCGGTAAAGTGCAGA
>DATJBO010000179.1:0-8996 GCA_035515315.1 Solirubrobacteraceae bacterium | reverse complement strand
GGCGGCGCTGGTGGACATCGACGAGCAGGCCCGGGAACGGCCAACGCTGGTGGTGGTCGGCGACGATCGCGCGGCGCGAGACCTGGCGGCGGACCTGCGCGGCTGGCTGGCGCCCCGGCGGGTGCGGCTGTACCCCTCCCGTGGGGTGGCATACGAGTCCCACCTCGCGCCGCCGCCCCACCTCGTCGGTCTGCGCGTGGCGGCCCTCGACGCGTTGCTCGGCGAGGCGCCGGCGCCGGCGTCGGGCGCGCCCGAGGGCGGCCAGCCGGTCGTGGTGATCAGCGCCGTGGCCCTGTCGGAGAAGGTGCCCGATCCCCAGCTGAGACCCCACTCGTTCACGCTGCGCGTGGGCGAGTTGATCGACCTCGACGAGTGCGCCTCCGCGCTCGTCGACGCCGGCTACCAGCGCGTCGAGCAGGTCGAGGAGCGCGGGCAGTTCGCGCTGCGGGGCGGGATCCTCGACATCTTCGGAGCCACCGAGGAGCGCGCCGTGCGCGTGGACACGTTCGACGTGGAGATCGAGTCGCTGCGCTGGTTCTCGACATTCACCCAGCGCTCGCTGGGGGAGGCGGCCGAGGTGGAGGTGGCGCCCGCCGCCGAGCTCGCCGTGGAGCACCGCGAGCTGGCGGAGATCGCGGCCGCCACGGGCGCCTTCCCGGGCGGCCGGGCGGGGGAGTCCGAACGGATCGACATCGCCGAGCTGCTTCCGCTCGAGCGCTTCGGGGCGCTGCTGGACCTGCTCGGCGAGCGCACCCAGGTCGTGATCGCGGCCGAGGAGGAGCTCGAGCCGGCGCTCACGGACCACTGGAGCGACGTGTGTGCGGCCTTCGGCGAAGAGGACGCCGGACACCTGTACGTAGCCCCGGAGCGGATCCGCGAGGCGCTGGCCGAGCGCACCCGGATCTGGCTCTCGGCCCTGTCCAGCGGCCAGCAGATCGAGCTGCGCGCGCAGGCCGCCGACTCCGCCGCCCGCTCGCTGGGCGAGGCCGAGCCCGAGCTCGAGCGCCTGGTGCGCTCCGGCTACCGCACGGTGGTGGCGTTCTCCCGTCGCGGCGAGGGGGAGCGCGCCGCCTACAACCTCGCACGCCTGAAGGCGGGCTGGCTCGAGGGCCCGCCGCTGGGCGACGG
Source organism: Solirubrobacteraceae bacterium (assembly GCA_035515315.1). Taxonomy (GTDB): domain Bacteria; phylum Actinomycetota; class Thermoleophilia; order Solirubrobacterales; family Solirubrobacteraceae; genus Palsa-744. Next base: position 7,868 of record DATJBO010000179.1, on the reverse strand, counting down.
AGCGCCGGGCGGCGGAGCGCCAGGCGGCGGAGCGCCACCGGCCTCCATGGCGCCCGGGGGCGAGCTCAGCTTCGCCGTGGCGTCGCTGCGGGAGGGCTTCATCGCGCCCCAGCTGAAGCTGGCGGTCTACCCCGAGCAGCGGCTCCTGCGCCGCCGCCGCGCCGAGCGTCCTGACACCGGCGGGCGCGCACGGCGGGGCGCCCTGCGCTCTTTCACGGAGCTGCGCACCGGGGACATCGTCGTCCACGAGGACCACGGCGTGGCCCGCTTCGCCGGCTTCGAGACGCGCACCGTCGCGGGCGTCACACGCGACTACCTGTATCTCGAATACCAGGGCGACGACCGCGTGTTCGTGCCCACCGACCAGCTCGCGAAGATCTCCCGCTACGTCGGCGCCGGCGGCAGCCATCCGCCGCTCAGCAAGCTCGGCGGCAACCGCTGGGACACGATCAAGGCGCGCGCCCGCCGGGCCGCCCAGGAGCTGGCCGGCGAGCTGCTCGAGCTGTACGCCGAGCGCCGGCGGCGCAGCGGCCACGCCTTCGGTCCCGACGGCGACTGGCAGCGCGAGTTCGAGGAGCGCTTCCCGTTCACCGAGACGCCCGACCAGGGCGAGGCGATCGAGCTGGTCAAGGGCGACATGGAGTCGCCCCGTCCGATGGACCGCCTGGTGTGCGGCGACGTCGGCTATGGAAAGACCGAGGTGGCGCTGCGGGCCGCTTTCAAGGCCGCCGCCGAGGGCAAGCAGGTGCTGATGCTCGTACCCACCACGATCCTCGCCCAGCAGCACTACGGGACCTTCAAGGAACGCCTCGCCGACTACCCGTTCACGCTCGAGCACGTGTCCCGCTTCCGCACCCCCGCCGAGCAGAAGGCGGCCGTGCGCGGCTTCGCCGAGGGGCGGGTCGACATCCTCATCGGCACCCATCGGGTGCTCTCGCGGGACGTGCGCGCGAAGGACCTCGGCCTGCTGGTGATCGACGAGGAGCAGCGTTTCGGCGTCAAGCAGAAGGAGCTGCTGCGACAGCTGAAGCTGAAGGTGGACGTGATCTCGATGTCCGCCACCCCGATCCCGCGGACGCTGCAGATGTCGCTCGCCGGGCTGCGCGACATCTCCGTGATCGAGACGCCGCCCGAGGGCCGGCGTCCGGTCCGTACGTTCGTCGGGGAGTACGAGGAGGAGCTCGTCAAGCACGCGATCGAGCGTGAGCACCGGCGCGGCGGGCAGGCCTTCTTCCTCCACAACCGTGTGGAGTCGATCGAGCAGACAGCCGAGCGGCTGCGCGCGCTGTGCCCCGGGGTCAGCTTCGCTGTGGCCCACGGCCAGATGGGCGAGGGCGAGCTCGAGGAGGTGATGATGGATTACCTGCGTGGCGGGGCCGACGTGCTCGTGTGCACCTCGATCATCGAGTCGGGCATCGACATCCCCCAGGCGAACACGCTGATCGTCGAGCACGCAGACGCGTTCGGGCTGGCGCAGCTCTACCAGATCCGCGGTCGGGTCGGGCGCAGCCGCGAGCGCGCCTATGCATACCTGCTGTACGACTCGGCGGCGGCGCTGGTGCCCGAGGCGGCCCAGCGGCTGGCGGCGCTGTCGGACTACACCGAGCTCGGCGCCGGCTTCAAGATCGCGATGCGCGACCTCGAGATCCGCGGTGCCGGGAACCTGCTCGGCGACGAGCAGTCGGGGCACCTCGCCGCGCTCGGCTTCGAGCTGTACATGCAGATGATCGACGAGGCCGTCCGCGCCGCCGAGCCCGAGCTCGAGGGCGAGGAGCCGCCCGAGCCCGTGCGCCTGGACGTGAACGTCGACGCCTACGTCCCCGCCGACTACGTCCCCTACGAGCAGGCCAAGATCGAGATCCACCGGCGGATCGCGGCGGCCGTCGAGATCGCCGAGCTCGAGGAGCTCCGCGCGGAGCTGGCCGACCGCTTCGGCGAGCCCCCCGCGCCGGTTGAGAACCTGCTCGCGCTGCAGCGGGCCCGCATCAAGTTCGGCCAGGCCGGCGCCCAGACCGTCAGCTTCCGGGGCGAGCGCCTGGCGGTCGTGCCGATCGAGCTCGACTCGCGGCGCGCCCGGCGCCTGCGCGAGGAGCTGCCGGGAGCCTCCTACGAATCGGGGCGCTCGCAGGTGTCCCTGCGCGTGCCGAAAGAGGGCGTCGAGCGCTTCCCCACCGTGGTCAGGGCCGCGGACGCGCTGCTCGCGATCATGCGCGAGGCCGCCTAGCGCCGAGCGGCGCAGGGGCCTTGGGCCGGCCGGGTGGCGCCTCGGCCGGCCGGGCGGGGTCTCGACCGGGCAGGCGGGGTCTCGACCGGCCGGCGGCGCAAGGTCTTAGGAACCCTTAATCGGTTCTTTGCCCAAACCGTAATGTCCATACGCTACAGTCCCCGCGTCGTGCACAAACTCGTCCGTCCTTTCGCGGCGCTCGGCGCCGTTTTGTTTGTAGTCGCGGGGGTGTCCGCCTGCGGCGGCATCCCCAGCAACGCGGTCGTCCAGGTCGACGGCACGCCGATCACCAACGAAACCTTCAAGCACTGGCTCGCAGTCGCCGCGGCCTCCTCGCGGGCCGGCGCCACCGGCACTCCGGTGCTTCCCGAACCGCCGCATTACACGGCGTGCATCAAACACCTCGAACAGGAAGAAGCGGCGACCGCCAAAGGGAGCAAGAACAAAAAACGGACCCCCGCGGAACTGAAAACCCAGTGCGAACAGCAGTTCAAGACCTACAAGACCGAGGTGCTGGGCTTCCTCATCTCCTCCAACTGGGTGGTCAAGGAAGGCGAATCGCTCGGTGTCAAGGTCTCAGATAAGGAAGTCAAGAAGCAGTTCAACAAAATCAAGACCGAGCAGTTCCCGAAGACGCCCGAATTCGAAAAATTCCTGGCCAGCTCGGGTCAGACGATCTCGGATCTGCTGCTGCGCGTGAAGCTCAACATGCTCTCACAGAAAATCCAGCAGAAGATCGCCAAGCAGAACCCGAAGGTCAGCCACGCGGAAATCGAAAAGTACTACAAGGAAAACAGCTCACGGTTCGGGACTCCCGAAAAGCGCGACGCACGGATCGTCCTCACCAAAGACCAGGGGACCGCGCAAAAAGCGAAGCAGGAAATCGAATCCGGGAAGAGCTTCGCCAGTGTCGCCAAGGCACGCTCCACCGACCCCGCCAGCAAGGCCAACGGCGGCCTGTTGAAGGGGGTCATCAAGGGCGAGGAGGAGAAGGCGCTCGACGAAGCCCTCTTCTCCGCCAAGCTCCACCAGCTGGGCGGTCCGGTGAAGACCCCGTTCGGTTACTACGTCTACGAGGTCGAAGGCAAGACCGCCGGCAACCAGACCCCGCTCAAGCAGGTCGAATCGTCCGTCAAGCAGCAGCTGATCGCCACCCAGCGCCAGAAAGCGCTCACCGACTTCATCAAAAAGTTCAAAACCAAGTGGCAGGGCAAGACCGAATGCCGCGGGGAATACGTGGTGCCGGACTGCAAGGAGTACAAGGCTCCGAAGACCAGCAGCACCTCGACGACCCCGACGCCGTAACCAGCGCGCGGACGGCGGACATCGAGTGAGCGCGATCGAGCGCGTCCGGGCGCGCCAGATCCTCGACAGCCGCGGCAATCCCACCGTCGAGGTGGACGTCTCGCTGCGCTCCGGCGCGACCGGCAGGGCGGCGGTCCCGTCGGGGGCCTCGACGGGGGAGTTCGAGGCGACCGAGCTGCGCGACGGCGGCACGGCGTGGGGGGGCAAGGGCGTGACCCGCGCCGTGGCCAACGTCAACGGCGAGATCGCCAGCGAGCTGGCGGGTCGCGAGGCCTCCGACCAGGAGGCCCTGGACCGAGCCCTGATCGAGCTCGACGGGACGCCGAACAAGGCCCGCCTCGGCGCCAACGCGATCCTCGGTGCTTCGCTGGCCGCGGCCCACGCCCAGGCGGCCGAGGAAGGTCTGCCCCTGTGGCGGCACCTGGGCGCCGGCGGCGCGCGCACGCTGCCGGTGCCGATGATGAACGTGCTCAACGGCGGGGCCCACGCCGACAACCGGGTCGACTTCCAGGAGTTCATGGTCGTGCCGCTCGGCGCCGAGAGCTTCTCCCGCTGCCTGCAGATGGGTGCCGAGGTCTTCCACGCCCTGAAAGGAACGCTGCACGCACGCGGCCTGGCCACGGCGGTCGGCGACGAGGGCGGCTTCGCGCCGGACCTCGACTCCAACGAGGCGGCCCTGGAGATGCTGATCGAGGGGATCGGCGCCGCCGGGTACGAGCCCGGCGAGGACGTCGCGATCGCGCTCGACCCCGCCACCAGCGAGCTGTACTCCGACGGCGTGTACCGTCTCGAGCACGAGGGTCGCACCCTGAGCGCCGGCGAGCTGGCCGGCTACTGGGCCGAGCTCGCCGCGCGCTACCCGATCGTCTCGATCGAGGACGGCATGGACGAGGAGGACTGGGACGGCTGGAAGCAGCTCACCGACAAGCTCGGAGAGCGCCTGCAGCTGGTCGGCGATGACCTGTTCGTGACCAGCACCGAGCGCCTGCAGAGGGGCATCGACGCGGGGGTCGCCAACTCGATCCTGATCAAGGTCAACCAGATCGGCACCCTCACCGAGACCCTCCGGGCGATCGAGCTCGCCCACGCCAGCGGCTACACGGCCGTGATCAGCCACCGCTCCGGCGAGACCGAGGACGTCACGATCGCCGACCTCGCGGTGGCCACCGGCTGCGGGCAGATCAAGACCGGAGCCCCGTCGCGGACCGACCGCGTGGCCAAGTACAACCAGCTGCTGCGCATCGAGGAGCAGCTCGGGGACGAGGCCGAGTTTCCCGGCCGCAGCACGTTTCGCGCGCCGTAGCCGCCGGGCGCGCTACCTGCAGGAACTTCCGCGGCGGACGCGAATGCCGGGCGTATGCCCTCGGTGGCGTCCCCCCGCATCGGCCGGCGCGTCGCCCCACGCGCGGCCGCCCCACGGCGGACGGGGTCCCGCGCCGCCGCCGCCGGCCCGCTCCCGGCCGCGGTCGCGGCCGCGCGGGTGCGCTGGGAGCAGCTCGGCCGCCTCGCGATGCTGGCCGTGGTGGTCGCGCTCGCCTACCTGTACCTGAGCGCGGGGGTGCGGATGTTCTCGACCTGGCGTCAGGCCCGCCACGACCAGGCCACCGTGCGCGTGATGGAAGCCGAACACCGGCGCCTGGTGAGCCAGCACGAGCTGCTGTCGAACCCCGAAACGGTCGAAGGCGCGGCGCGCCGCCTGGGGATGGCCCGCAGCGGCGAGCGCCAGTATGTGCTCAGCGGCCTGCCGGACGACTAGCTCGGGGGCGCTGCTAGCCTCGGCGCGTGAGCTTGGAGAGCGCCCTGTACCAGTGGCAGCAGGGCGAGCGACGGCTGGCCGCGGCGCCCGCCTTCCGCACGATGACGCTCGAACGGGTGGTGGAGGCGTTGGTGTCCGAGCTTCGGCGCCGGCTCGGGGGACGCTTCACCACCCAGGAACTGGTCGAGCTGTACGAGGCCGGCACGAGCTGGTGCCTGCAGGCGGCGATGAACGTCGCCCCGGAGGACCCGTGGGCGTGGGATGCCGCCGTCGTCGTGGATGCGGCGTTCGCCCGTTACAGCCACCAGGCGGCCGACTACGCGGGCGGCAGGCGGGAGGTCGGCGAGGTCGGCGAGGTCGGCTAGCGTGCCTAGTCGTCCTCGCCCACGCGGCGGATGACGATCCGGTCCTCCTCCACGGCGACCTCCACCGGCCGGTGCCCGGCCCAGTGCTCGGCGTAGATGGGGTTGTCCTGGATCGCGGGGTCCAGCCACAGGCCATACCCCTCCTCGCCGTGGTCGAAGGTGCCCTCGAGCGGCGGGGCGGCGCGCGAGACGCGTCGCCGGCCGCCGCGCCGGCTGCGCCGCGCTCGCGGCGGGCGCTCTTCCTCGTCGTGCTCCTCTTCGGCGGTGTCCGCCTCTTCGCGGATCCGCTGCGCTTCCGCTTCGGCGGCTTCGAGCTCGGCCGCGATCAGCGCGTCGTCCTCTGCCCGGAGGTCGATCTCCTCGGGGTAAGCGGCTCCGTCGGCGCCCTCGCCCGGCTCCTCGTCGCCGACGAGATCGTTCTGGCGCTTGAACTGCTCGATCTCCTTGACGCTCACCTCGAGCTGGTGGGCGACCCACGCGTCGGTGCGGCCCTGGCGCACCCAGGTGCGGATCTGATTGAGGTGCGGACGCAGCGACTTCCGGGCCATCGACGGGTCGTGAGACTACCGCAAAGACCGTCCCCCGCCGTCCGGCGTCCGCCGGTCGGAGCCGAAGCCACTGCCCAATCCCCAACGTGGGAGCCAAATCGCTGCGCGGGATGGCTTTCCACCGCGCCTCAGTCTATGCTTGGCCGATCCGGCGAATGGGGCTCGCGCCGGGCGGCTGGTGGCCAGAGAGGAAGGTATACCCATGCTGGTTCTGACGCGTAAGTCCAACCAGAGCATCATGATCGGGGATGACATCGAGGTCTCGGTGCTCTCGGTGATGGGCGAGAAGGTCCGGATCGGCATCCAGGCGCCGCAGTCGATTCCGGTGTTCCGCAAGGAGATCTACCTCGAGATCCACCGCGAAGCCGCCGCCGCGTCACCCGACGGCGTCCCACCCGCCGCGAGCGTCGAGACCGCGCTCACCGAGCGCCGCCCGCGCCGGAAATAGCCCCGCCCGGGCTGCTCGCGTCAGCCGAGCAGCAGGTACAGCGTGCGGAACATGATCACGGTCACGACCACGGCGGTCAAGATCAGCGTGAACACCAGCGCCAGGAAGCGCAGCGACCCCTGTTTCTGGCGCTTGTAGGCCTGTCGCTTGGCTTCGCGTCGTTCGGCGGTGCGCCGCAGGGAGTCCCGCCGGTAGCGGTCCAGCGAGATCTCTTTGACGAACGCCCTCTCCCAGTCGGCGAGGCTCTGGCGCATCCGCATCGCTCGCGACGCCCCCGCCCGGCTAGACCGGGGTCTTGGCCCGTTCGTACACCTGGACGAAACGCAGGTAGTTATCCGCAATCGTCCGGGCGCCCGCCGCGCGCTCGATCTTGCCGTCCACGTAGGCCTTCAGCGGGTCCCACCAGATCGAACGGCCGATCGCGAACCCGATGAAGCCGTCGACGGGCGCCGCCTGCGTCAGCCAGTGGTCGACCTTGGCGTCGTCCGCTCCCCTGCCGAGCACTACGCAGGCGACCTCGCTGCGTCCGCCGGTGCGCGCCTGGGCCACGAGCATGGTGCAGTCCGAGCGCTCTTCGACGCCCTCGATCTTCCACACGTCGGGCTCCACACCGGCGTCCTGCAGCTCCTCCATCGCGCGGCGCATCAGCTCCGGACGCAGCTCGGCGTCGTAGCGGTCGGTGTCGCCGCCGACCTGCTCGAGCTGGGGTTCCTCGGCGGGCACGAGCAGCTCGAACAGGAACCGCCGGTCGTTCCCGTGCAGCCAGTCGCTGAGCTGCCTGAGCTTCTCGCGCTGCCCACGGTTGGCCTCGCCGTCGCCGTCGGGGTTGTAGCGGACGAGCACCTTCGTGAAGTCGGGGTCGAAGCGTTCGATGTGTGCGGGGAAGTCCTCGCCGTACTGGAAGTCGAAGTACGGCTGCCCCGAGCGCTCGGCCGGCATCGCCACCTTCAGGCCCGCCTCGCGCGCCTCCCCGGGGACCGTCGAGCCGAACTGCTCGTCCACGAGCACGCCCGTGACGGCCGGGTCGGCGCCCGCGTTGACGGCCTGCAGCAGCCCCTCGAAGATCAGGTGCTTGGCGTCGGCGATGATCGCCGTCTGCTCGGCGTCGGGGTCGCCCTCGATCCCGAAAAAGCGCTTCTGGAAGGACCCGCGGTGGTCGAACGCGAGGATGTAGAGGGTTCCCTCGTAGCCCAGGTTCATGCTCGCCAGTATTACCAGAGAG
>DATJBO010000178.1:0-2002 GCA_035515315.1 Solirubrobacteraceae bacterium | reverse complement strand
CTCGACCTGGCGCAGCAGGTACTCCTGGCAGTTCTCGATCTCCACCGGCTGGGGGTCGCGGTTGCCGGGCGGGCGGCACTTGAGCACGTTGCAGATCCACACGCCGGCGCGCTCGAGCGAGATCTCCTCGAGCAGCTGGTCAAGCAGCCGGCCAGCGCGGCCCACGAACGGCAGGCCCTGCTCGTCCTCGCTGGCACCGGGAGCCTCTCCGACGAACATCAGCTCCGCGTCCGCGTTGCCGGACCCGAACACGACGCTCTTGCGCGTGGCGGCCAGCTCCGGGCAGCGCTCGCAGGCGCGGGCCTGCATCAGGAGCTCCTTCAGCAGCTCCCGCCGGGCGGCCGCGGATTGCGGCTGGGCAGCCATCGACCGGATGCTAGCCCTTGCCCCTGCGGGCGCGCGCGACCCTCGTCGGGGATGATCCGGCTGTGAGCACCCCCGTGGCCCATCCCGTGCTGGCGCCGTTCGACGCGGTCGTCGTGGGACTACCGCTCGAGGCCGACGCGCAGGTGCGAGCCGGGGCGCCGGTGGTCGTGCTGGAGGCGATGAAGATGGAGCACGAGGTACTCGCCGACGTCGACGGGATCGTCCGCGAGCTGGCCGTGGCGGTGGGCGAAGCCGTGCGGGAGGGCCAGCTGTTGGCGACGCTGGAGCCGCGCGCGCACGCCGGTCCGGCCGCCGAGACGTCGCGGGACGCCGAGCCGGAGGGCGAGCGGGCCGACCTGCGTGCGGTCCGCGAGCGCCACGAGATCGGCCTCGACCCGGCACGGACGGACGCCGTTGCCCGCCGCCACGAGCACGGGCGTCGCACCGCGCGCGAGAACCTCGACGAGCTGGTGGACACGGGCACGTTCGTGGAGTATGGCCCGCTGCTGTTCGCGGCCCAGGAGCGCCGCCGCACCCGTGAGGAGCTGATCGCGCGCACGCCGGCGGACGGACTCGTGGGCGGCGTCGGGGACGTGGACGGGCGCCCGTGCGTGGTCATGTCCTACGACTACACGGTGCTGGCGGGCACCCAGGGGATGCGCAACCACGCCAAGAAGGACCGCCTGTTCGAGCTCGCCGAGCGCCGGCGGCTGCCGGTGGTGCTGTTCGCCGAGGGCGGCGGCGGGCGCCCGGGCGACGTGGACATGCCGATCGTGGCGGGGCTCGACTGCCGCGCGTTCGCCCTGTTCGCGTCCCTCAGCGGCCTCGTCCCCCTGGTCGGCGTGGCCGCCGGCTACTGCTTTGCCGGCAACGCCGCCCTGCTCGGGTGCTGCGACGTGGTGATCGCCACCGAGGACTCGAGCATCGGGATGGGCGGTCCGGCGATGATCGAGGGAGGCGGCCTCGGGGTCCACCACCCCGCGGAGGTGGGGCCGATCGACGTGCAGTTCGCCAACGGCGTGGTCGACCTGCGGGCGCGTGACGAACGCGAGGCGGTCGGGCTGGCGAAGCGCTACCTGTCCTACTTCTCCGGACCCTCCGATCCCGGCCCGCTGGCCGACGCCGAGCGGCTGAGGAGCCTCGTGCCCGAACAGCGCAAGCGCCGCTACGAGATCCGTGCCGTCGTGCAGGAGCTGTTCGACGAGGGCTCCGTGCTCGAGCTGCGAGGCGGGTGGGGGCCGGGGATGGTGACCGCGCTGGTGCGCCTGCAGGGGCGCCCGCTGGGTGTGATCGCCAACGACGCCGCCCACCTCGGCGGGGCGATCGACGCAGAGGCGGCCGACAAGGCCGCGCGGTTCCTGCAGCTGTGTGACGGGTTCGAGCTGCCGGTCCTGTTCCTGTGCGACACGCCGGGCTTCATGGTCGGCCCCGCCGCCGAGCGGACCGCGACGGTGCGTCACTTCGCGCGGATGTTCCTGGCCGGGGCGAACGTGTCGGTGCCGATCGGCACGATCGTGCTGCGCAAGGGCTACGGGCTGGGGGCGCAGGCGATGGCCGGCGGCGGCTTCAAGGCCCCCCTGTTCACCGTCGGCTGGCCGACCTCGGAGTTCGGCGCGATGGGCCTCGAGGGGGCCGT
>DATJBO010000177.1:0-6997 GCA_035515315.1 Solirubrobacteraceae bacterium | reverse complement strand
GAAGAAGACGTCCGCGACGCGTGCGACGTGTTCCGCGGCGTGTGGGACCGCGGCGTCGGGCGCGACGGCTACGTTTCGATCGAGGTCGACCCCCGGCTGGCGTACGACACGCTCGAGACCTTCCGCGAGGCGATGCGCCTGCACGAGGCGATCGACCGCCCCAACCTGCTCGTGAAGATCCCCGCCACCAAGCCGGGGCTGAGCGCGATCGAGGACGTGACTGCCAAGGGCCGCTCGGTCAACATCACCCTGATCTTCTCGGTGCGGCGCTACGCGGAGGTCGTCGAGTGCTACCTGCGCGGGCTCGAGCGGCTCGTCGCCGAGGGCGGCGACCCGTCGAAGGTCGCCTCCGTGGCGAGCTTCTTCGTCTCGCGCATCGACACCGAGGCGGACCGCCGCCTGCAGCAGACGGGCGCCGACGAGCGCCTGCAGGGCAAGCTCGCGGTCGCCAACGCGCGGCTCGCCTATGCGCACTACCTGGAGGCCTTCGCGGGGCCCCGCTGGGAGTTCCTGGCCTCAAAGGGGGCCACGCCCCAGCGGGTGCTGTGGGCGTCCACCTCGACCAAGAACCCGGCCTACCCCGACACGCTCTACGTCGACGAGCTGATCGGCCCGGACACGGTCAACACGATGCCCGAGGAGACGATCCTCGCCTTCCAGGACCACGGCCGGCCCCAGCCGCGGCTGCAGAGCGGGCTGCCCGAGGCGCAGCGCGTGTTCTCCGAGCTGAAGGAAGCCGGCCTGGACTACGAGGACGTGACCGACACGCTCGAGCGCGAGGGCGTTGACAAATTCTCCGCCTCCTTCGACGAGCTGATCGACTCGCTGCAGACCAAGCGCGAGGCGCTGGCCGTCGCCTGATCGGGCGCGGGGCACCGCTCGTCACCTGATCGGGTGGACGCCGTCCGGCGCCCGACCCTCTAGAGGCGGGCCGTGTCGCGGCGGTAGGCGCGGCGCGCCAGCGCGGCGAGCACCAGCGTCCAGCCGGCCACCACAAGCCAGCCCTTGGCGTCCCACGCCTTGCCGCCGAGCGCGACGTGGCTGGCCTGCACGAGCCAGTAGGAGGGGATGTACCGGGCGACGTCGTACAGCACGCTGTGGGTGGTCAGCGGAAACCAGGTGCCGCCGACGAACGCCAGCAGCGCCACTCCGCCGCCGAGCGCGGGGCCGATCGAATCGGGTGTGAGCAGGTGCCCGAGCAGGATCCCGAGCGCCGCGAAGGGGGCCAGGCCGATCACGATCATCGCGGTCATCCTCAGCCACTGGCTGGCCGGCAGGTGCACGCCGAGTGAGGCTCCGCACACGTATAGGACGGCCATGCTCAGCAGCGCCATGAGGTAGGCCGTGAGCACCTTCGCGCGGAAGTAGGCACGCGGGGAGAGCGGGCTGATCCGCAGCTGCCTGGTCCAGCCGGCCGCCCGCTCGGTCGCGATCCGCGCGCCGCTGGAGAGCATCGCGCTCATCGTCCCGAAGGCGACCATCCCGACCATGTAGTAGAGCGGCGCCGAGATGCCGCTGCCGAGCAGGTCGTGGTTGGTCCGCTGCGGCCCCGCGATCAGGAAGTACAGGATCACGGGGAAGGCCAGGGAGAGGATGAAGAAGCGGCGGTTGCGCAGCGTGCGCAGCAGCTCGAAGCGGGTGTAGGGAAGGGCGCTCACGAGGACTCCGCGGCGGTCAGCTCGAGGAACGCCTCCTCCAGGCCGGCGGCGGCGATCTCGATGTCGCGCGCCTCCGGGAAGCGCTCGAGCAGCGCACGGATGGCGGCGTCGGAGTCCGAGCAGCTCAACACGATCGCCTGCCCGTGTCGGTCGGCGGCGCTCACGCCGGGCAGCTCCGCGAGCTCGGCGAGACCGGCCGCGGGGAGGGTCGCCCGGATCGTGCGGGCCCCGACCATCGCCTTGATCTGCGTGGTGGGCCCGTCCGCCACGATCCTGCCGCTCGCCATCAGCACCGCCCGGTCGGCGTAGGCGTCGGCCTCCTCTAGGTAGTGGGTCGCGAACAGGATCGTCTTGCCACGCGACGCGAGCTCGCGCATCGTCTGCCAGAAGGAGCGCCGGCCCTCGACGTCCATCGCCACCGTCGGCTCGTCGAGGATCAGCAGGCGCGGGTTGCTGACGAGCGCCACGGCGAAGCGCACGCGCTGGGTTTGGCCCCCGGAGAGCTTCTGCGTGCGTTGCGAGGCGAACTCGTCGAGGCCGGTCAACGCCATCGCGTCCTGCACCTCCAGCGGCTGCGGATACAGCGAGGCGACCATCGCGATCAGCTCCCGCACGGACAGGTCGCGGATCAGCGCGCCGCTCTGCAGCATCGCTCCCACGAGGCCCTCGCCGATCGCCTCGGCCGGGGGGCCTCCGAACACCGACACCGCCCCGCCGTCGGGCTGCGACAGGCCGAGCACCATGTCGATCGTCGTCGACTTGCCGGCCCCGTTCGGCCCCAGCAGCGCGACCGTCTCGCCGGCCGCGACGTCGAGGTCGATCCCGCGGACGGCTTCGATCGATCCGTAACGCTTGCTCAGCGAACGAGCTTCGATGGCGGAGGAGGGTCCCAACAGCTTGCCCCCACCATGCAAGCAGCTATCGCTCCCGGACCGGACCCCTGGGCCCGCTTCGGATAACGTCGCGGCGTGCCCACGGTGCTCATCACCGGCGCCTCGAGCGGGATCGGCCGTGCAAGCGCCCTGCGGCTGTCCCGTTCCGGGTGGAGGGTGCTGGCGGGGGTGCGCGGAGAGCAGGCCGGCGCCCAGCTCGCGGCCGAGGCTCCGGACGGGCAGATCCAGCCGCTGCGACTGGACGTCACCAGCGAGGAGCACATCGAGGCCGCGCTGGCGCTCATCGACGGCGACGGTGGCGGGCGGCTGGATGCGCTGGTCAACAATGCGGGGGTCGGCGCTGGGGGCCCGCTGGAGGTGCTCTCGAGCGGCGAGCTGCGTAGCCAGTTCGAGGTCAACGTCTTCGGCCCGGTGGCCCTCACGCGGGCGCTGCTACCGGCGCTGCGACGGGGGCGCGGGAGGATCGTGTTCGTGTCCTCGATCGGCGGCCTGGTGGTGATGCCGTTCACGGCTCCCTACGGCGCCTCCAAGCACGCGATCGAGGCGATCGCCGACTCGCTGCGCATCGAGCTCGCGAGCTCCCACGTGCAGGTCGCTCTGGTGGAGCCCGGGTCGGTCGCCACGCCGATCTGGGACAAGAGCCGCGACGAGGCCGAGCGCCTGCAGATCCCGCCCGAGCTCGAGCCGGTCTACGGCGAGGTGGTCGCGAAGATGACCCGCGTGCTCGAGGAGACGGCCAAGCGGGGCATCTCACCCGACGCAGTGGCCGCGGTGATCGCGCGGGCGCTGAGCTCGCGGCGGATGCGGGCCCGCTACCTGGTGGGCCGCGACGCGCGCATGATCCTGACGGCCAGGCGGCTGCTGCCCGACCGGCTGTTCGATCGCATGCTCCAGCGCGGCATGGGCCTCTAGGAGGGCGGGGGATAGACCGCCAGCCAGGCGAACAGGCTGGTGGTGGCGGCGTGGGTCTGCAGCATCCTCGGCAGCGCGTACTGGCGGGGCAGCACTTCGCCGTTCCAGGAGAGCAGGTACAGCCCTTCCCCGTTCAGCGCCCGCGTCTGTGCGTCGCGGGCGTTGTCGGCCGCCAGCTCATACAGCGTGCGGTCGCCGTCGAGCCCGTAGAGCGCGAGCATCCACTGCAGGTAGATGGCGTCGTACTGGGGTGAGAAGTCGAGCAGGTAGCCGAAGCGGGAGAGCGCTGTGCGCTTGAGCTGCTCGGCCCGTTCGCACAGCGCGGGGGAGCTCTGCAGCCTGCAAAGCAGCGCCTGCGCGTAGATCAGCGGCCCCTCGATGTAGTCGATCGGGGTCGGGTCGAGATTGCTGGCCGCGTACAGGCCGTCGGCCTGGCTGAAGCCCGCGGTGTCCGCCCACGCGAGGTACTTCTCGGCCTGCCCGAGCGCAAAGCTCGAGTGCGTTTCGGCGTACAGGAGCGTTGTGAGCAGCGTCCCCGCGGCGATCGCCTCGCCGGCCTTGTAGGGATGGTGGGTGTTCCACCAGATCCCGCCGCTCGCCGGGTCCCAGCCGGCGGCCGCGATGTAGCGCAGGGCGCGTTCGGCGTCGCGCAGGTAGCGCGGTGAGCGGGTCGCCCGGTAGGCGTTCATGAACGCGATCCCCCACCAGCCGTTGTCGTCGAACCAGGTCTCGGTGTTGCGCTCGCGGTCGCCCGGGTAGGGCGAGTAGCCGGGCACCGGCCGCAGTCCCCGGTTGAGGTAGCGCTCCGCTCCGGCGGCGAAGCTGTGCACCGCCGCGAGGTTGCGCGGGCTCGGCCGGGCGACCGCGAGCGCGTCGAGCGACTCGAACAGGGGCACGACGTCCCAGATCGTTGCCAGCGGGTAGCGGTCGCGGTCCGCCAGGCGCTCGTCGTACCAGTGGCGGTGGGCGTCGCGGAAGCGCTGCCGGGCGCGCGCCACCCCCGTCTCGGCGAGCACCAGGTAGCGCGTCTGGGCGGCGCTCAAGGCGGGGGGCCCGGCGGCGGCTCGGCCGGGCACGCGGGCGGCAGCGGCGGTGGTCGCGACCTCGACTACCTGGGCGGCCACCAGCGCGGCCGCGAGCACGAGCGCGCAGGACACGCTGCGAAGCGCGCTGGGAGCGTCGGAGGGCACGCTGGTCGTTCGCCCGCTCATCAGCCGATGTAACCCCTGGGGCGGCAGATCGTCGCGCTACGCTCTAGCGCCGGTGAGCGCCTCGGAGACGCAGTACGCCCGGACGCCGGCCCCGCCCTCCGAACGCGGCGCCTGGCTGGTCGCGGGCGGGCTCGTGCTGGCCGGCGTGCTGGCGCTGGTGCTGGCGCTGAGCGGGGTGCTGGAAGGCTCTCACGCGGCGCCCCCGCCGATCGTGCTCCACGTCGCCACGCCCGCGCCCGCGCCGGCCGGCGGGGCGGGTGCGAGTGGGGCGGGTGCGAGTCGGGGCGGCGCGCCCACCGCCGGCGACCACGCCGGGGCCGGGGCCCGTGAGGTGATCATCCAGCAGCCCTCAGCGGGCCAGCAGGCCGCGGACACCCGCCGCTTCGCGGCGCTCACGCGCGTGCACATCTCGCGCCACTGGATGGAAGGCTTCTACCCGATCTACGCCACCGCCCAGTCGGCGTTCGCGGTGAACTGGCTGCTGCTGGCGTCGATCCACATGCAGGAGAGCGCCTTCTCGACCGCCCCCGGCATCTACCGCGGGCTCAACTTCGCGCACTGCTGCGCCGGGCCGATGCAGTTCAACGTGACCAACGGGCCGGTCAGCACGTGGGCCCTGATGCGCGGGTCCTACCGCCACGGGCGGCGGCCGGGCGCCTACGACCACCGGACGGCCAAGCACCCGTCGGTGTACGACGACTTCGACTCGATCATGGCGGCGGGCCACCTGCTGTCCGCCGACGGCGCGGGTTACGGGCTGGAAGGGGCGGCCTGGGACGCCGCCTACGACTACTACGGCCACGACGCCACCGGCGTGCTGTACGCCGACCAGGTGCTGGCCCGCGCGATCGGCTGGTCCCAGCACGGCTTCTGCATCAACTGCGGCCTCGACGAAGGCCTCGTGGGGGCCGTCCACGCCGCCTACGGCGCGCCGGTGCTGGCGGCGCTGATCCGCGAAGAACAGGCTCGGCGGGCGGCCGCGGCGAAGCGGGCCGCGGCGAGGGCCCGGCGCAGGGCGCGGACCCGGGCGCACCCCCGGGCCGGCGCTCGCGCGAGGGGCCGTACGTCGGCCCGCACCCCGGCGTCGCGCTGAAGCTAGGCCGCCTGGGGTGCGGTGAGCAGCTCGCCGGCGACGCGGTCGGTCGCGCCACCGGTGCCGCCGAGCAGCCGCCGTGAGAGCTGGGCGCGGCGGAAGTACAGCGGGGCGTCGTGCTCCCACGTAGCCCCGATCCCTCCGTGCACCGAGATCATCGTGCGCGAGGCCTCGTCGAGCGCCCGTCCGCCCACCGAGCGGGCGGCGCTGGCGGCGACCGGAAACTCCTCAGGAGCCCCCCGGCGTGCCCAGCCGGCGTAGTACAGCAGGGAGCGGCCGTTGTCGAGCTGGCGCAGGACCTCGGTGAGCGCGTGCTTGATCGCCTGGTAGGAGCCGATCGCGCGCCCGAAGGTGTGGCGCTCCTTGGCGTACTCGACGCTCACGTCGAGCGCGGTTTCGACGCTGCCCAGCGACTCCGCTGCGAGCAGGGCCTGGGACAGGTACCAGGCCGCCGCCAGCGAGTCCTCGGACACGTCGAGCACCGTGGCCGGCGCGTCGGCGAGGCTGACGTGGGCCAGCGACCGGGTCGCGTCGTAGCGCTCCACCGGGTCGACCGCGACGCCCTTGGCGCTCCCCTCGATCGCCACGCCGACCGGCTTGCCGTCTCGCACGGCGACACCCACCAGCAGGTCAGCCCCCGGCGCGTCCGGCACGAACGCCAGCTCGCCGCTGACGACCAGCTGGCCGTCCTGCTCGCGGGCCTGGGGCGCAGGTGCGCGCTCGAGGCCGTGGCGGGGGTCGACCGTCCAGTCCTCGTGCAGGTCACCGGGCGGGCTCACGGGCAGGTAGGCCGCCCGCCGCTCGCCGCTGGCGAGCTCGGTCAGCATCGGTGCGCCGTCACCGGAGTCGTTGAGGATCGCGCTCGCCGGCAGGTGTCCGAGGAGGTTGATTGCGGCCAGCACCCGCCCGCACTCACCCATCACCAGCATCGCGTCGAACGCGTCGAGGCCCGCGCCGCCGTGGGCCTCGTCGATCAGCAAGCCGGGCCAGCCGGCCTGCGTCGCGGTCGGCCACAGGTCCGGCAGCGCCGACTGGTCTCCGTCGAGCGCCTCGCGCGCCGCTTCGAGGGTCTTGAAGCGCGACAGCGCACCACGGGCGGCCTCGCGCAGGAACTCCTGCTCGTCCGAAAGCGCCAGGTTCATGCCGCCGCCCCTTCCTTCGAGCGCAGCTCCGAGAACGGGATGCCCTTGTCCAGCCGCGGCTCGGGCGGCAGGCCGAGCACCCGCTCCC
>DATJBO010000176.1:0-13513 GCA_035515315.1 Solirubrobacteraceae bacterium | reverse complement strand
TCTCGGTCTCCACCGAAGTGCACAGCGGAGCACTCGAATACACCGAACTGATGGCACCGTCGACGCTGCTGCCGTATTCGGACAAAGTCAGGCAGTCGCTGATCGAGCCCGCGGGGCTGGCCGTCGACCCCCATACGCACGACATCCTGATCTCCGCACAGCAGGACGAAGCGCCGCAGGCCAGCGAAGCCGAAGAACTTCACTCTGTGATCCAAAGGGTGCACGTCGATGAAAAAGGCGAAAAAGGCACCCTCGGCCCGCGCTACGTCGACAACCAGAACTGCCTCGACGAAGGCCAGGCGGTGGTCGCCGAACCGAATTGCTTCGAACTCGGCGGAGAACAGCCCAATTCGCTCGTCGTCACGCAGGGCGGGCGGGCGCTCGTGGAGCTGGAACAGGCCGATCTGTGGGAAATCCCCATCTCGGCGAACGCCGGCGGATCGTTCAAAGAAGAAAAAGTCGTCCCGCGCGAGCGCTTCGCCCTGCCGGAAGCCGTGCTGCCGCCGGAAGGCGCAGCGAAGCTCTCCGGCGAAGAAGAACAGACGGGCACCATCGCCTACGTCGCAACCGGCGCCGAAGAGGGGCGGATCTACGCGAGCGCCGAAGTGTCGCCCAACGGCGAACCGGAAGTGTACGGCGTGATGCTCCTGAACGCGGTCGAACACGCCGGTGAACTGACGATCACAGAGGTCGGTTGGACCGGCGGTCAGAACAAGACCTCAAAACAGCCGAAGTGCGAGATCCCCTTCTCGAACGAAATGCCGATGGAGATCGGGGGCACGGCCGACTCGGCGGAGACCTTCGGCGGCAACGAGTTCGAATCGGGCGGCAAAACTGTAGTGGAACCGTATCTGGCGAAGTTCGGCTCCGGCGCGGGCGCGGAAGCCTGCGGACACGTCGAAGTGACGGTGCCGACGGTGCAGATCGGCAACAGCGGCAACCTCCAGGAAGTGCCGCTCGGCAAACCCGCGACGCTCAGCTCGAAAGTGGAAGGCGCCGACGCACTCGCGACGAGCTGGACGATCGTGCGCAACGGGGAAGTCGCAAGCGAGGAAATCATCCCCGGTCCCCAAGACCAGGGCCGTGCGACGTCTCTCTCCTACACGTTCAAACAGGCGGGCTCATACGAAATCACCGAGACCGTGACGACCGACCAGCTCGGCACGCCGACCAAGCAGGTGGTGCGAACAATCACCGCGGCGCTGCCCGCGATCACGTTCAAGATCGAACCGAACGCTGCCTTCCCCGAAGGCGGGCTGCCCGCCGGCACCCCCGTGAAGCTGCACGTCGCGGTCGCCAAAGATCCAAACGAAACCGTCCCGCACGTGAAACTGACGTGGCGCTTCAGCGACGGCAGTGCCGCCGTCACCGAATCGGTGGTCGGCAAAGAAAGCTCGTTCACGGGGACGGTCGAACACTCCTTCGCGTCCAACTGCGGCGGCATCTGCGTGGTGACGCTGGAAGCGAAGGACACCGCCGGCGGCGAAGGTCACACGGAACTGAAAGTCCCGATGTTCGTCAAGCAGGAAGAACCGCCGCCGCAGGAAAAACCGCCACCCCCGCCGCCGCCGCCACCTCCTCCGCCGCCACCCGGCAACGAAGTCCATTCCGAAGAAGTCGTCCACAACCCCGAAGCCCACATCGCCGGGGGCACATCGCTGACCGTCCAGCCGACCGGGGCCTTCACGCTCCACGTGAGCTGCCCGCCGAAACAGAGCGAATGCGTGGGCACGGTCGCCCTGCAGACCGTGATCACCCAGGCCGCCAAGAAGGGCAAGAAGCCGAAGAAGGTCACGGTCGTGCTGGCACGGGGCAGCTTCGCCGTCACCGGTGGCGCCACCAAGGCCGTGGGGCTGCACCTGTCCGGGCAGGCGCGCTCGCTGCTCTCCCACCTGCACGTCCTGCATGCGACCGCGACCTTCCTGGCGCACGACTCGGCCGTGACGCGCACGACCAAGGCCAGCGTGACGCTGCGGCCGGCTGCCAAGAAGAAGCACTGAGGCCCAGCCCGTGAGCTTCGCGGGCCGTGCCGCCGCAGCAGCCGGAGGCGAGGCCGATCGGTGCGCACGCGCCGATCATCGGCTGCAGATGTGACGATCGTCACTTCGCAATAAGTTAGATGTGAAGATCCCGATAACGGCGACCGTGTACAGGATCGTAACGTCGCAGCCGGCCTCGATTGAGAGAGTCCACTGCGTGGCGCGGTCCACGCGCCCGGGGGCGTTCGGTATGAGCCCCGCATAATCGATGACCAATAGGAGGTAGTCAGGCAATGACGACTCTCGTTCGTCGCGCGGTGTTCATCGCCGCGACCGCGGTGGCGCTCATGGCGGCTGCGCTGCCGGGCACGGCGCTCGCGAAAAAAGGTCCGAAAACGGACCAGCTGGAACACTGCGCCGGGAGCAACATCGAAGGTCTCGGCTCGACGTTCCAGGCGCCTGCCCAGAAAGTCTGGGAAAAAAAATTCAATGAATCGACCAACACCCTCGCCTGCAGCGGCGCGAAAAAACCAACGTTCATCTACAACCAGAACGAAGTGCCGACAAACAACAAGGGCAGCGGTGCCTGCCTGAAAGCCTTCGGCCAGGGCGGGGCCGGAAACCGCCGCTACAAGGAATTCCCGCTTTGCGGCACGGATGAAGCTCCGAGCAAGACCGTCAAGGAAGAAATGGAAACCAACGACGGCTTCGTCGCCAACAAAGGCGAAGAAATCCAGAGCGTCCCGATCGCCCAGGGTGCCGTCGCGGTGATCGTGAACCTGCCCGAAGGGTGCACGGCCGAAAGCAAACCGAAGCTCGCCAAAAAAGAAGAAACGATCAAACGACTGTCGCTGGAAGCCAAAGTCGTGGCGGGCATCTACGAAGGCACGATCAAAACCTACAAGGAAGCCGTCGAAAAAAACGTCTCGGCAAGCGACAAACTGACGTGCTCGGAACCGGCGAAAGCCGAACAGACGATCAACGTGGTCGTGCGTCTGGACAAATCGGGTACGACGCACATCTTCAAGGCGTTCCTCGGGCAGATCGGCACCGGCGAAATCGAAATGGAAGAAGAGAACGAACCGGAAGGCGCCGGGAAAGGCCAGCCGTGCAAAGCGATCAAGCCGGCCAAAGAAAAACGGACCTGGGTTCAGGTCTCGGAAGGCTGTGAAAACCAGCGCTGGCCGGAAGCTGCCGAAATCGTACGGCCGGCGAAAACCGGTAACCCCGGTGTGATCGAAAAGGTCGGCGCGACGCCGAACTCGATCGGCTACGCCGACCTCGCCGTGGCCAGGGAAAAGAAACTGTTCTCCGCCACGGGCGAAGGCGGCGAAGGCATGGAGCGCTTCTGGGCGCCCGTGTCGAACAGCAAGCCGACCTCGAAAAAAGTGGAATACGCCGAACCGTCCACGAACGGGGACGTCGAAGCGGTCGCCAACTCCAACTGCGCGAAGACGGTCTACGCCAACGCGGTGGGCGAAAAATTCCCGCCGAAAAGCACGCGCGAAGACTGGTCGCAGGTGAAAGGACTCGCGGTCTCGAAAACGTACCCGGCCTGCGGTCTTACCTACGACCTGGCGTTCAGGCTGTACGACACTCCGCTGGTCAGCCTGGTGCCGGCGATCACCCCTGAAGAATCGCAGGAGATCGCCACCACCGTGTCCGACTACCTCAAATTCGTGCTGAACACGAAAACCGGAGGCGGCGGTGAAGAGATCAAAGGCATCGACTACGAACCGCTCCCGAAGAAGGCGCTGAAGGTCGCTGAAGCAGGAGCACTCGAAATCGGAAGCAAAGAAGCGTAGGGAAACGTCCCGGCGCGTCCGTGAGGATGCGCCCGGGGAACCGCCGCCATCCCAGCGGCGCCGCACGGAAGCACAGCAGCCGGCCGCCCCGTCAGACGGGGCGGCCGGTCACATTGCGCACAAGACGGCCCGGGGGCTTTCGCTGCAGTAGGTTGGCATGCCGACCCGCGCACCGGCGCGGTGGGTGGTGCGGCCCCGTCGGCGCGTCACGGCAGCTCGGCCACCGCATCCGCGTGGGGGACGATTACCTCGGCCGCGTCCGCGGGGCTCACGTCGGGGTAGAGCACTCGCACGAGGAGCACCGCGAGGCACCCCCCGACGAGCTGAGCGACGATGAAGCTGGGTGCCGATGCGGGCGCGATGCCGGCGAAGGTGTTGGAGAACATGCGCCCGATCGTGATCGCCGGGTTGGCAAAGCTCGCCGAGCTCGTGAAGAAGTACGCGGCCCCGATGTAGGCGCCCACCGCGGCGGGCGCACTCGCGAGGCGACGCGTGCGCGCGAGCGAGAAGATGACCAGGATCAGGCCAGCCGTCGCGACGATCTCAGATCCGAAATGTGCCGGCGAGGCGCGGTGGTGGGTGCTGATGCTCACCGCGGCGAGTTCGAACATCAAGTTGGCCACGACGGCGCCCGCGAAGCAGCCCCCAACCTGCGCAGGAAGGTAAGCCGCGGCGTCGCGCCAGCGCAGCCCGCCGAAGCTTGCGTCGCTCAGCGATACGACGGGATTGAAGTGCCCGCCGGAGACCGGCCCGAACATGAGGATGATCGCGAACAGGCCGCCGGCGGTTGCCGCGGCGTTCTCGAGCAGCCGCAAGCCGGTGTCCGAGGGCGAGAGGCTCTGCGCCGCGATACCCGAGCCGATCACGAGGGCGGCGAGGAAGGCCGAACCTAGGAACTCGGCGAGCAGGCGACGGCGCAGAGAGGGGACGGCGGGCACGGCAGCGCTCACGCCGCCGCCACCAGCTTCTCGGCGAGCTCGCCGGGCAGCCCCGCACCGCGAACTTCCGCGGCCACGCGCTCGGTGTCGTAGGCGACTCGCTCGATGCTCACCTCGACACCCGCATCTGCCGGGCGCAGCAGCGCGAACGCGGCGCGGGGGTCGCCGTCCTTCGGCTTGCCCACCGAGCCGCAGTTCACAAACAGCACCCCGCCGTACTCGTGCACCCACGGTTTGTGGGTGTGGCCGAAGACGAGCACCGGATCGCTCTCGGCGGCGGCCAGCCGTTCGTAGAGCGACGCCGGCTTGTCCTCGAACAGGTACTCGTTGACTTTTCTGGGCGAGCCGTGCACGAGGTGGACGTCGCTGGCGCCGACGGGGAACTGTAGGTCGAAGGCGAGCTTGCGCATGAAGTCCTTCGACGGCCGGTCGGTGTGCGCGAGCGTCCAGTCGACCGATAGCTGTCCGAGCTCGCGGTCGTGCGGCGTGACGTAGGCGCAGCCGCAGTCCTCTTCCTCGCGCGCGATCGCGTAGTCGTAGTTTCCGTGGATCGTCGGGATCTGCCGCTCCGCGATCAGCGCGCAGACCTCGTTCGGATGCGGCCCGTAGCCAACCAGGTCCCCGCCGCAGTACACCCTGTCGACTCCCAGCTCGTCGATGCGGCCCAGCGCCGCTTCGAGCGCCGGAAGGTTCGCGTGTATGTCGGTGATGACCGCGACCGCCTCTGCCATGCGCGGAAGATATCCATTGACAGATGTCTTTTCAATCGATATACGTAGATCGATGAGCGTCGATCTGGAGCTGACCCCCAAGCAAAAGCGTCCAGCCGGGGTGCGCTGCTGCGAGCCGGTCGTCTATCCCGACGTCGAGCGCTCCCAGGCCACGCGCATGGCCGCAGTCGCGAAGGCGCTCGGCGACCCGATCCGCCTGCAGCTCGTCGACGTGCTGCGAAAGCACGCGGGCAAGGTTTGCGTCTGTGAGCTCGTCCCCCTGTTCGAGATCTCCCAGCCGACGCTCTCGCACCATCTGAAGAAGCTCCGCGACGCCGGGATCGTCGACTCCGAGCGCCGCGGGCTGTGGGCGTACTACTACGTGATCCCCGACTCGCTGAAGGAGCTGTCCGCATGGCTGAGCTGAGCGCGGACCACGAACGCCGCACCGCCGAGCCGCAGGCCGGCTGCTGCGGGTCACACGATGACGGCGAGCACACGAGCTCCTCCGTTCGAGACCAGGTGCGCGAACGCTATGCCGCCGCGGCCCGTGCGATCGCCGAGCAACAAGCAAGAGAGCAAGCGACCGGAACAGCCACCTCCTGCTGCAGTACCGGCGTCGTCACCACCGATGCGTCGGGCCGGCAGGTATTCGGGAGTGCGTTGTACGACTCCGAGGAGTCACAGCACGCGCCCGACAGTGCCGTCGGTGCATCGCTCGGCTGCGGCGTACCGACGGCGGTAGCCGACTTGAAGGATGGCGAGATCGTCCTCGATCTCGGCTCGGGCGCCGGGGCCGATGTCCTCATCTCCGCCCGGCGCGTGAGTCCGCGAGGACGAGCGATCGGCCTGGACATGACCGACGAGATGCTCGAGCTCGCCCGCTCCCACGCCGGCGAGGCCGGAATCCACAACGTCGAATTCATCAAGGGCGAGATCGAGCACATCCCCATCCCCGACTCCTCAGTCGATGTCGTGATCTCCAACTGCGTGATCAACCTCTCGGGAGACAAGGCTCGGGTCCTCCGCGAGGCCGCACGCGTGCTCAAGCCCGGCGGTCGTTTCGCCGTCTCGGACGTCATCGCGGACCGCGACATGGACGACCAGACACGCGCCGACGTGGCCGCCTGGACGGGCTGCATCGCAGGAGCCCTCACACGCCAGGAGTTCGCCGATGCGCTCACGGCAGCCGGGCTCACCGACGTTGAGATCAACGAGACGCACCGTGTCCACGAGCACGCCGCCTCGGCAATCATCCGGGCCAACAAGCCCGTGGCGGACCCATCGTGATTGCAGACGAAATCCAGCTCAATGACCCGCAGACCCTCTACAGGCGCTGGGAGGAATCCCAGTGGTCCCCGTTCGCGATCGATCTCGCTCAGGACAACCGCGACTGGCAGGGGATGACCGGGAGCGACCGTGACCTGATCTTCTTCGTGCTCTCCTCGCTGATGGTCGCCGAGGAGCGCATCACGACGAAGTTCTCGGGTCTGGTGGGGGCCTACGGCAGCGAGGAGGAGGCGACCTTCCTCTCCACCCAGCAGGTCGACGAGGCCCGCCACATGCAGTTCTACGCCCGCTTCCAGGACGAGGTCGTAGCCGAACCGGCCGCGATCGCGGCGCACGTCGACCGCGCCCGCGCGAACGTCTCGGATGCCTTCCGGCACATCTTCGACGAGGAGCTCGTGCGGTCACATGAGCGGCTCGTCGCCGAACCCGGGAGCCTTCCGGCAAAGGTCCGCTTCGTCACCCTGTATCACGTCATCCTGGAGAGCACCCTCGGGCTGACCACCTTCAGGTTCACGACCGACTACCTCTCGAGCGAGAACCTGCTCCCGGGCTTCGTCGAGGGCTACTCGAAGATCCACCACGACGAGACCAGGCACATCGGCTTCGGCGTGTGGTTCCTGCGCGAGACGGTGCGAGCGAACCCCGACGCCGGCGATGTCGTGCGTCAGACGCTGCGCGACCTGTTGCCGTCGGTCGCGCAGTCGCTGGCGCCGCCCGACACCGGCTCCGAACGTGACTTCGGGGCGATCGGCGCCACTGCCGAGGGCGTCCGCGACTTCGCACTCGGCGGGCTCACCCGCCGTCTCGAGATCATCGGCGTGCCGCTCGATTCGCTCTAGGGCCGAGCTAGTCGTCCCGTGGCCGCGCCGGCGTCTCGGCGACGGCGAGCTCTTCGAGCACCACGTCGGGGCCCTGCTCGGCGGCGAGCTCGGCCGATGCCCCGAGCGTCTCCCACGGGCGCTTGAGCGCCAGCCACAGGCCGCCGACGCCCAGCAGCGTCGCGCACAGCACCCAGCCGAGCGCTTCGGTGCCCAGCCCTACGTACTTGAGCCCCGAGGCGAAGATCACGAACGTGATCACGGGCCTGACGTAGCGGTCCGGGGCGGTCGAAGAGAAGAGGGATCCGACCAGCACGGCAGGAACGCTGCCGACGATCAGCGACGCTGTCACGCCGAACTCGATGTGGCCGAAGGCGACGGCGCCGAGTGCGGCCGCGGCGGTCAGCGGCACCGCCTGGGTGAGGTCGGTGCCGACGAGCTGGTTGGCCCCGATCGCGGGGTATAGGAACAGCAGCAGGATGATCATCAACGAGCCCGAGCCCACCGACGTGAGCCCGACGATGACCCCACCGATCATCCCGACCAGGACCGTCCGCACGGGCTTCGGGACGACCTCGTGGATGAACGCGAAGCGGCCCTCCCCCGAGCGGAGGTCGAGGGTGTAGCGCAGCACCATCGCGCAGGCCCCCACGAGCAGCGCCGCGCCGAGGACGGTCTCGACGTTCGTCTGCGCCGACTTGGAGTTGCCCATCAGATGCAGCAGGTAGGCACCGAGGAAGGCCATCGGCACCGACCCGAGCACCAGCCAGCCCACGAGCCTGCGATTCACCGTGCCTTTGCGCAGGTGCACGGCGGCTCCCACCGGGCGCATGCAGACCGCGGCGACCAGGTCGCTCGAGATCGCGTGCGAGGGCGTGACGCTGAACAGCAGGATCAGCATCGGCGTCATCAGCGCCCCGCCGCCCGCGCCGGTCATGCCCACCAGGAAGCCCACCACGGCGCTGCCAAGCACGATATAGGGATCTATGTGCATGATTGCTCGCGTTCGTGGGTATGCGTTACGCGTATGTCGCGTATGTCGCGTATGTCGGCCACCCGCACGCCCTCCCGTCGCGCGAGCGGGCGAATATAGCGGAAATCCTCACTTTGTGGAGGGGGATGGTCCTACTAGCCGACATTCCTGGGGAGGGGCGGCCGGCGGGACGGGTCAAGCCGCCGCCGGCCGCGGGGGCTCGGCGCTTCCGGGCCGGCGGCCCGCCAAGCCGCCGGACGGACGCCGCATGGAGCGTCGGGACTTGGCGATCCGGGGCGGCGCGGTCCGGCGGGCGGAGGCCCCGGAGCCGCTCCGGCGCGGCGGGTCCGCTGCTGTGGCGGGGCTGTGAGCGGGCGCGCCCGTCCCGGGGTTGCGCTGGCCCGCGGGGGTGATTATGATGCGCGACGCGCGACGAGATTTGGCAAATCTCGGCATTTCTTGGGGTAATCCGGACGAGGGGCTGCATCAGGTCCGGGAGAGGCAAGGAGGCGGGGAGTAGATGAGTGTCGAGGCGGGCAGTGGGACCGACAAGGGATTCCTGAATCCGCCGGTAGCGATCCCGCACGGGGGGTTGCGCCGTCGCCGGCGCCTGTCGCTGGCAGCGGGGATCTCCGAGGCGCGCGGGCCGAGCGCGTGCCGCCGCCGCGACGCCCTCTTCCGCCGGTCCCTGCTGATCGCCGACCTGCTCGCCGTCGCCGGCGCGTTCGTGCTGACGATCGAGCTCTCGAACCGCTCGGTCGCGCTCACGTGGTTTGGGCTGGCCGCCCTGCCGATCGTGGTGGTGTGCGCGAAGCTGCTCGGGCTGTACGACCGCGACGAAGCGCTGATCCGCAAGACCACGCTCGACGAGGCCCCGAAGCTGTTCCAGCTGGCCACGCTGGTGGCGCTCGTGGCGTGGCTGGCGGGAGGCTTGTTCGTGTCGGGGCACCTCGATCGCCACGAGGCGCTGTTCCTGTGGCTCGCCCTGGCGGTCCTGCTGGTCGTGATGCGGGCCGGGGCCCGGCAGCTGGCGCTTCGCGTCGCGCCGATCGAGCGCTGCCTGTTCATCGGCGATGAGCTCTCCGCCGAGACGATCCGCACGCGTCTGACCGGCCACGGCGGGGTCCGGGCCGACGTCGTCGCCCACCTCGACCTCGACAAGGTCGCCCCGTGGTCCACGGACAGCTTCTCCGAAGCCCGTCTGGCCGAGATCCGGGACCTCGCCCAGACGCTTGACGTGCACCGGGCGGTCATCGCTCCTCGCAGCGTCGACGCGGGCGAGATGCTGAACCTCGTGAGGACGCTGAAGGCGGTCGGCGTGCGCGTCAGCCTGTTGCCCCGCCTGCTCGAGGTTGTGGGCTCGTCCGTCGAGTTCGACGACCTCCACGGCGTCACCGTGATGGGCGTCCGCCGCTTCGACCTGACACGCTCCTCGGCGCGCTTCAAAAAGATCTTCGACCTCGTCGGCGTATCCGTCGGGCTGGTCGCCATATCGCCCCTGCTGCTCGTGATCGCGATCGCCATCAAGCTCGACAGCCGGGGGCCGGTGCTGTTCCGCCAGCTCCGCGTCGGTCGCCACGGCGAGCGCTTCTACATGCTCAAGTTCCGCACGATGGTCACCAACGCAGAGGAGCTGAAGGACTCACTGCGGGACCGCAACGAGGCCAAGGACGGCCTCTTCAAGATCGCTGAGGACCCGCGCGTGACGCGCATCGGGCGCCTGCTCCGGCGCAGTGCGCTCGACGAGCTGCCCCAGCTGTGGAACATCGTCCGGGGCGAGATGAGCCTCGTGGGCCCGCGTCCGCTGGTGGTCGACGAGGACGAGCGCGTGGAGGGCTGGCACCGCCGGCGCCTGGAGCTGACGCCCGGCATGACAGGCCCCTGGCAGATCCTCGGGCCGGCTCGCGTGCCGCTGCGGGAGATGGTCGCGATCGACTACCTGTACGTCGCCAACTGGAACCTGTGGAGCGACGTCAAGATCCTGCTGCGCACCGTCCCCCACGTGATCTGCCGTCGGGGGCTCTGAGCGGGGCCGCCGACAGGCGCCGCTCGCGGCGCTCACAGGGGGCCTGGGGGCCCTCCAGCGGCCATTCGCCGCGCTGACCGCCGTCCCTTCGCCGCTGCTCGTAAATGGCCTCGTCCGCGCGCGCCGCGCCGCGGCACAGGAGCACGACCAGGGCCGCGGTGGTGAGCCAGACGCTGGGGATGATGAGCAGGACCGTCGACATTCTCGTGGTCTCGAGGACTCCTCCGTCGGTTCGCTTCTTCCGCATCGGCCCTCCGGGCCGGCAGCTTGAATGTTCGGCTCACCGGCGGCCGGACCTTCTAAGGAGCTCCAGCAGAGCCCGCTCGATCCGCTCACACACCAGCGACTCGGCGAACAGCCGCTCCGCCTCCCCGCGGGCACGTCCGCGGATCCGGCCTGGGTCGCTCTCGAGGGCCGCGAGCATCCCCTCGATCGCCCCGGCCATCCCCTCGACGTCGCCCGGCGCGAGCACGGCGCAGACCTCCGGGGAGACCCCCTCGCTTGCCCCCACCTCGCTGGTTGCCACCACCGGCACGCCCGCCGCGAGGGCCTCCGATACCGTCAGCCCGAAGGGCTCGTACCTGCTCGGCTGCAGCAGCACGTCGCTGCGGTACAGCTCGCCGGGGATGCGGTCGGGCGGCATCGGGCCGAGGTAGGCGGCGTTCGGGGGCAGATCCTCGAGCAGCCCCGTGTAGTTCGACCACAGGCTGGTGCGCCCGATCATCCGGATCTCGGCGTCCACGCCGCGCTCGTACAGGCGCCCGGCGATCGCGACCACGCTCTCCACGCCCTTGCGCACCGCCACCCGCCCCA
Source organism: Solirubrobacteraceae bacterium (assembly GCA_035515315.1). Taxonomy (GTDB): domain Bacteria; phylum Actinomycetota; class Thermoleophilia; order Solirubrobacterales; family Solirubrobacteraceae; genus Palsa-744. Next base: position 2,161 of record DATJBO010000176.1, on the reverse strand, counting down.
GCACCAGGATCACCGGCGGGCGCTGCGGTCCCCGCTGCAGGTCGACGTCCTCGAAGCGGCTCAGCCGGACCGGGTTGGGGACCACCACGGTGTTCTGCACCGGGAAGCGGAAGTCTCGCACCAGGTGGTCGCGGAACACGGCGCTGATGCACACCAGCAGGCTCGCCCGGCGGATCAGCACGCGCTGCACGACCGAGCGCAGCCACATCACGGCGATCGCGGCCGCGAGCGTGTACGCGGGCTGGCTGCGCAGCGCCAGGTGGCGCTCGGAGATCAGGAACCGCAGCTCCCCCTCGGCGTGGGTCTCGGGATGGATCACGAGCGGCACGCTGCGTCTGACGCTCGCCGGCAGCGACAGCGTCTCGATGCTCGAGAACTGGTAGACGACGTCGAACGGATCCCCCCGGTGACGGCGGGCCACCTCCCGGCGCAGCCGCACCGAGGCGAGGCCGCGGGCCAGCAGGCCGCTGACGAACGCGCCGATCCGGGTGCGCGTGTACCAGCCGCTCCAGCGCCAGCCGAGCCCGCTCCACACGAACGACAGGTTGTCCAGGCCGCGCAGGCGCTCGGGGAGCTCGTGCGGCTCGCCGGCGAAGATGCACTGCACGCGGTGCCCCCGCCGGGCGAGCCCGTGCAGCAGGTCGGTGGCGACCCCGGGCACCCCGCCGGTTTCCCGGTCCCGCGGGCCGGCGCCGAGCCAGGCGATGTGCAGGTGCCGCTCCGCGGCCACGCTAGCCGCCGCCCTTCCCGCGCCCCCGCTGTGGCCGGTGCGTGCGCGGGCCCTGCTCGAGCGCCTTATCGAGCTCCGCCCGCAACGCCCGGCGAAACGCCCCCACCGAGAAGCGCTCCGCGTTGGCCACGGCCTCCTGGGGGTCGAACGGCAGCCGGTCGAGCCGTTCGATCGCCCGGCGGAAGTCCTCCACGTCGTCGAGCCCGGCCAGCAGCCCGGTGCGTCCCTCGACGACGGTCTCCAGCGCGCCCCCTGCCCGCGCGGCGATCACCGGCCGGCCCGCTGCCTGCGCCTCGACGGCGGTGATCCCGAACTCCTCCATCGCCGGTACCAGCACTGCCCTCGCGCCCGCGTACAGACGCGCCAGCTCCTCGTCGTCCACGCGACCGAGGAAGCGGGCCTCGGGGTAGGCGCCGGCGAGGGCCTCGTGGTCGGGCCCGGACCCGGCCACCGCGATCGGCGCCCGCGCGCGGCGGGCTGCCTCCAGCGCGACGCCCACCCGCTTGTGGGCGACGATCTCCGAGACCAGCAGCAGCTCGTCCCCCGGCGTCCCGGGAGCGAAGCGGGTGGTCTCCACCGGCGGGTGCACGACCGCCGCCTCACGGCCGTAGAAGCTCCTGATCCGCTCACGGGTCAGCAGCGAGTTGGCGACGTAGCGGTCCACGCGCTCGCTCGCCGCCAGATCCCAGCGGCGGATCATCGCCAGCACCCCCCGCATCGGTCCCCTCAGGACGGCCGGCGTCTCGGCGAGGGCACGCGCGTGCTCGTGCCAGACGTAGCGGAAGGGGCTGTGGCAGTAGCACACGTGGACGGCTCCGGCCGGCGCCCGCGCGCCGTGGGCGAAGGCGCTGCTGCTGCTGATCAGGGCTTCGCACGGTGGCACCGGCAGACGGCTCGCCGCGGCGGGGTAGAGGGGGAGCATCCGCCTGAAGTTCCGCTGGTCGGCGCCAAGGCGCTGCAGCGGCGAGGTGGTGACCGAGCGGCCGCGAAAGCGCCAGCCGAGGGCCTGCTCGTCGTAGAGCAGCGTGAGGATCGGCGCCTCTCCGAACATGTCGGCGATCGCGGCGAACACGCGCTCGGCGCCGCGCATCACGAGCAGGTAGTCGTGGGCCAGCGCCACGCGGGCCGCGGGAGGCCGATCCGCGCCCGCCCCGCCCGTGCCCGCCCCGCCCGGCGGACCGGGGTTTGCCGCTGTCGCCCCGCCGGGGGCGCCGGAGCCCCACGCGGGGAGATCGCTCATGCCGCGCAGGCTAGCTTCCCCGCGCGGGGCCGGGGCGCCGATATGTTCATGGGCATGTCCGACCTGATGCTGCGGGTGCTCGGATGGCGCTCCCTGCTGATCCACGGCGACCCCTGCGTGCTCGACCGCTGGCTGTGGGTGCGCCGGACCCTCCGCGGCGGGCCTGTCCGAACGCTCGATGCCGGGTGCGG
>DATJBO010000175.1:0-24128 GCA_035515315.1 Solirubrobacteraceae bacterium | reverse complement strand
GGCAACAGCGAGGGTACGGCACATGTTGTCGAGGGCGAAGGCACCGCGACGGCGAGAAAACTGGCCGTCACCTTCACGAACTCGGCGGTGTTTGCCTCGAGCAAGAGCTATCTGTGCACGGGCTACGACGAAACCAGGGAGGTGCCGATCCTCAGCATCGCCTACGCGAGCGGCACGCAAGTCACGTTCGAATACTTCACGGGAGCGGCCAACGACACGATCCGCTTCCAGTGCGTGGGCCAGTAGTCGCCCGGCAGCGAACAGGATGAGCGTGCGCCGTGCGACGCCTCAGGCGAGCGCGGGAGGCTCCACGGGAGCGGTCGCACCAGCCTCCAGCAGAGCAGCGGGGCCGTCGAGCAGCGAGCCCCTGAGCAGTCCCGCGTAACGGCCTCCGAGTTCCGCGAGCTCCTCGTGGGTGCCTCTTTCCACGATCGTTCCCGCGTCGAGCACGAGGATCTGGTCGGCGTCGCGGACGGTGGAGAGCCGATGCGCGATGGCGATCGTGGTGCGCCCTCGGGAGAGCTCGTCGAGGGCCTGCTGAACGGCTCGCTCGGTCTGGGTGTCGAGGGAGGACGTCGCCTCGTCGAGGAGCAGCACCGGTGGATTGCGAAGGATCGTGCGGGCGATCGCGATGCGCTGCTTCTCCCCGCCGGAGAAGCGGTAGCCACGCTCCCCAACGGGGGTGTCGTACCCCTCGGCCAGTGACACGATGAGGTCGTGGATCTGGGCCGCCCGGGCGGCGTCTTCGATCTGCTCATCGCTCGCGTCGGGGCAGGCGAAGCGGAGGTTCTCGCGGATGGAAGCGTGGAACAGGTAGGTCTCCTGGGAGACGAGACCCACGGCGGAGGCCAGCGAGTCGAGCTTGATGTCGCGGATGTCGACGCCGTCGAGGCGGACGGCGCCTCGCTCGGGCTCGTACAGGCGCGCCACGAGGTAGGCGAGCGTGGTCTTCCCCGCACCGGTTTCGACGACCAGGGCCGTGTGACTGCCGGGCGGCATCTGCGCAGAGATGTCCCGCAGCGTCCACGGGGCGTCCGGGGTGTAGCGGAACCACACCCCGTCCAGGCGTACGTCGCCGCGGATCTCCGGCAGCTGTTTGGCATCGGGGCGCTCGACGATGTCGATGGGGAGGTCGAGGTACTCGAAGATCCGCCCGAACAGGGCCAGCGACGTCTGCACTTCCACGCCCACCGACAGCAGCGACTGCATCGGGAACAGCAGACGCGTCTGCAGCGTGGTGAACGCCACCACGGTGCCCACGGAGATCGCCGCGTGGCCGTTGACGTTGGTGAAGCCGGCGAACCAGTAGACGGCTGCCGGCATGATCGCGAAGCTCATCTGGACCGTGGCCATCCGCCACCTGCCGGCCATGCGCGCGTGCACCTCGAGGTCTGCCAGTTCGTCCGACTCGTTGCGGAAGCGGTCCACGAGCTCTCTCGAGCGTCCCATCGTCTTCGCCAGCAGGATCCCCGACACCGACAGGGACTCCTCCACGAGCGTGGACATGTCCGCCAGTCGGCTTTGGCGAACCGACTGGATGCGCTTGCGCTCGTTGCCCACGCGGCGCGTGAGCCACACGAAGAAGGGCAGCAGGATCAGCGAGAAGATCGTCAGCTCCCAGCTCAGGGCGAACATGGCCGTCACGGTCGCCAGCACCGTCGCCACCGTGGAGACGGTGGACGTGGCGGTGCTCGTGACCACGTCGTCGATCCCGCCGATGTCGTAGGCGATCCGCGCCTGTACCTCCCCGGACCGGGTGCGCGTGAAGAACGCCAGCGACATTCGCTGCAGGTGCTCGTAGACGGCGGCCCGGAGGTCGTGCATCACGTGTTGACCGACCTCGTTGGAGATCCAGGTCTGGGCCACGCCGATCACCGCGTTGATGACCGCCAGCGCGATCATCCCGAGCACCAGCCAGCCCAGCAGGTTCAGGTCGTGGCCGATCAGCCCCTTGTTGACGGCTTCCCGGACCAGGAAGGGGGACGCCACCCCGAGGATCGAGCCGAGCACGATCAGGCTCAGCAGCAGCCCCATCCGGGCCCGGTAGGGGACGAACAGCCTCGCGATCCGCTTCAGCGACGCGGGCTTGGGCTCGATGTCGCCCGCCGGGGGCTCACCGCGGCCGTTCCGCGTCGACGCTGCGCCAACGCCGTGGCCTCCATGTCCCCCGCCGAAAGGCTGTGCACTCACCCCCAATGACTGTAGTGGGGCCTCGCGGCGCGCCCTCGGCCATGGGGCGCTCCCGGGATTCACCGGGGGGCGTAGCATTCACCGTGAGGGGGAGCGAGCCCAGAGGAGCTTGCTGGCCGCTCATCACCGCGCTGGGCGTAGCCCCCACGTCTCGTGCGCACAGATATGGCACGGAAGCGCCGCGCGGCATTTGCCGCGTCCCCCTCAAACCGGAGCCGAACCGTGGACCCGCGCGGATAGGCTTCGGCTGCATGAGCGCAGAAGCGCGCCCGTTCGCCGGAACCTCTGCCCTGTCTTTCGAGGAGGTGAGGGTCCTCGGCTGCCTGTTGGAGAAGCAGAAGACCACCCCGGACGCCTATCCGCTGTCCCTGAACGCGCTGCGGCTGGCCTGCAACCAGACCACCAACCGCGAGCCCGTCGTGCAGTACGACGAGCAGACGATCCGGGAGGCGCTGCGCAAGCTCGAGCGCCGGGGATACGTCCGCCTCGCCAGCGGTGCGGGCTCCCGCGCGGTCAAGTACCGCCACCTGCTCGCCGACGTGCTCCCGCTCGGGCAACCCGAGCAGGCGCTGCTGTGCACCCTGATGCTCCGGGGCCCCCAGACCCCGGGAGAGCTCAAGCAGCGCTCCGAGCGCATGCACGCGTTCGGGGACCTCGCCTCCGTGTTGCAGTCGCTGGAGGGGCTGATCGGCCGGGGCCTCGTGCGGCGCCTGGAGCGCCGACCGGGACACAAGGAGGAGCGCTACGTCCAGCTGCTGGACGAGGGTGAGCCCGACGAGCAGGGCCCGGCCGGGGGCGTCCCCACGGCGGAGGCCCGGGGCGTCCCCACGGCGGAGGCCCGGGCCGTCCCCACGGCGGAGGCCGGCGCCGTGTCGCCCCCGCCGACCGCCCCGGGGCAGCTCCAGGAGCTGCTCTCCCGCGTCGAGCGCCTCGAGCGGGAGGTTGCCGAGCTGCAGGCCCGGATGCGCCATCCTGTTTGATGGTGCAAGTGGGCCTGACGCATCTCGGCACGGCGATCCTCGCCTCATCGGACGCCTCCACCGGCGTGGGCATCCCCGTGGCGGTGGCGGCGGGCCTGGTGTCCTTCCTGTCGCCGTGCGTGCTGCCCCTCGTGCCGGGCTACCTGTCGACCGTGATCGGCGTCACGCCGGTGGACCTGAAGGAGGGGGTGGGGGCTCGCCGGGTGCTGATGCCGAGCCTGCTGTTCATCGCCAGCTTCTCGGCGATCTTCATCCTGCTCGGCCTCAGCGCCACCGTGATCGGATCGGCCTTGAAGGAACACAAACACGCCCTCACCGAGATCGGCGGCCTGCTGATCATCGTGATGGGGGTGGCGTTCCTGGCGAGCCCGTTCGTGCGGGTGCTGGGGCGTGAGTGGCACTCCGAGAGGCTGATGCAGATGGCCGGCCGGGGCGGGCCGCTGATCGCCGGGGCGGCGTTCGCGATCGCGTGGACGCCGTGCACGAGCATCACGCTCGGGGCGATCCTCACGCAGGCCGCGATCTCGAGCTCGGCGGCCCACGGGGCGCTACTGCTGGCGTTCTACTCGGCGGGCCTGGCGATCCCGTTCCTGGTGATCGCGCTGGCGTTCGAGCGGGCCACGGAGGCCCTCGGGGTCGTGCGCCGCCACTTCCCGGTCGTGATCGCTTTGGGGGGCGCCGTGATGATCCTGCTCGGCGTGCTGATCGTCACCGGGGAGTTCACGACGCTCAACACGTGGGCGTCGAAAGCCATCCCCTGGCAGGAATCGGTCTAGGAGACCGCGCCCGCCCCCGTGGAGGAGGCCAGGCGGCGGCGCTCCCGGTACCGGCGCTCCCAGGCTTCCTGGTTGCGTTTGGCGTCCCGGATGAACGGCGAGATCCCGATCGCCTTGATGATCAGGCGGTTGATGGCCGACTCCGGGTAGGGGAGGGGCCGCAGCACGTCCACGAACAGGACCACGCGGGTCTCGTCGGTGTCGTTCCACACCTCGTGGTTGAAGGTGTCGTCGAAGATCATGCTCTTGCCCTCTTCCCAGTGGCGGACGTCCTCTCCGACCCGGATGCGGCAGGCGGGGGCGTCCTCGGGAACGATCAGGCCTAGGTGGTAGCGGAGCACGCCCTTGTACGGGCCGCGGTGGTCGAGGATGTGCTTGTGCGGCGAAAGGATCGAGAACATCGCCGTGGTCATCCCCGGGATTTCGCGCATCAGAGCGGCCGTGCGGGGGCACAGCTCGACCCCGAGCTCGGCCTCGAAGCCGTATCCGTACAGGAAGAAGGTCTTCCAGCGGTCGTCGTCGGTGATCCCGATCTGGTCCTTGGAGATGTCCTGGAAGTTGGGCAGCGCGTCGTGGTCCTCGAGCAGCGTCATGAGCTCTTCCCGGATCACCGTCCAGTTGCGCTCGATGTGGTCCACCCACGGGAACTGGGCGGTGTCGAAGAACGTGTGGTCGCCCACCAGTGAGCGCCGGCCGATGAAGCGCTCGATCGGCGCCAGCAGCCGTTCGCCGACCGCCACGGTCAGCTCCACCATCCGATCACGGCGTGAGTCTGCCATGGCGTCAGACGCTATCGCACGCGTTCCCCGAAGTTCCGCCGGGCCTCGCGGGCGGCTCGCGAGAAGAGCGGCGCCCCGCCCGATCGAGTCGGGACGGGGCGCCTGAGGGGGGATTCGGTTGGGGGTGTTGCCTGGGCGGCGCATGAGCGCCGTGGGTGGCCTGTGGGGCCGGCCGGAGAATGAGCCTCCGGCGTGTGGGGGAGAGCCTTACGCTGCCTCGCGCAGGGCCGCCAGCTCGGGCGACTCGGCGAGCTTCTTCAGAGCCCGCTGCTCCAGCTGGGAGGCCCGCTCGGCGGAGAACCCGAGGCGCTTGCCGATCGCGGTCAGCGTCTGGGGCTCCTCGGGGCCGGTGCCGAAGCGCATCGTGAGAACCTTCCGCTCTGTTTCGGGCAGTTGCGAGATCGCCCGGTGGACGATCCGCTCGCGCTCGTTGTCCCAAGCGGTCTCCTCCGGCACCTGGGCGTCGGATGGGAGCAGGTCTCCGAGGGCGGTGTCGCCGTCCTCGCCGATCTGCTGGTCGAGGCTGACGAGTGCCGCACGCTGGTGGCGAACCTCCTCCACCTGCTCGATCGGCAGGCCCGTCTCCTCGGCGAGCTCCTCGATGGTGGGCTCACGGCCGAGCCTGACCGACAGCTCGCGCTCGACGCGCCCGACCTTGCGGGAGCGCTGGGCGACGTGGACGGGCAGGCGGATCGTGCGCCCGGAGTTCTCCAGCCCGCGCTGGATCGCCTGGCGGATCCAGAGCGTGGCGTAGGTCGAGAAACGGAAGCCCTTGCGCCAGTCGAACTTCTCGCTGGCCCGGATCAGTCCGAGCATGCCCTCCTGCACCAGGTCCCCGAGGGGCAGGCCCTGGTTCTGGTAGCGACGCGCGTTGGACGCGACCAGGCGCAGGTTGGAGTTGACGAGCAGTTCCTTGGCGTGCAGGTCACCGCGCTCGATCCGCTTGGCCAGTTCGATCTCCTGGGCCGGGGTGAGCAGCGGGTAGCGCCGCGAGTGCGCCAGCAGCTGGTCCACGGCCTCGGGGATGAAGGTCTCGCTGGGGGCGAGGTCTGTGCGCTCGATCGGGCTGTCCAGGCGCTCGGCGGCGGGGTTCTCCTCGCCGCTCTCGTCAAGGACCGCCTCGACCTCGGTGTCGGCGTCCGGAAGGGCGACGACGGCCTCGAGCGCTGCGGTTGTGGGGGCGGGGGAATTAGACATTGTGGGGCGTCCTTCTTAATCCGATGCTTATAGTCGGAATTATACGCCTCGATAGTTGCGTTGTCAATTAGTCTCTCAGACGCTGGTTACAATTGCTCGTTCGACGTTTTGTACGCGCTCCCCTGCCTGCGGAGATCACATGAGGGGCGATTCCCGCGCGGCTCAGGAGCAAACCCGCGGGGGTGCCTGACGGAGCGGTCCGCGCAGCGGTTCCATCGGCACGTGCTGCCACGGGGGCTGAGTCCGGGGCCTCCGGACTACGCACATGAACATACACCAGAGGCGCCCAAAGGGAACACGGGGCCGTCTCGCGCCGCATCGCGCCCAGCGGCGGCCAATCCGTCCAAGTGGGCGCGCCCCGGGAGGCGTACGTGGGGCCCGGGGTGGCGTCGGCTCACGCGCGATCGGGCTGAGGGCCGCCCGAGACGCCCGCGCCGGTTGGCGCGGGCGCGATCTCGAGCAGGTCTTCGCCGCGGTGATCGACCTGGAGGGTCGTGTGGTCCAGGCCGAAACGCTCGTGCAGCAGCGCCTCCAGGCGGCGGCGGAGCTCGTGACAGTCGCGGTCGGGGCCCACGAGCACGTGCGCGGAGAGCGCCGGAAACCCGCTTGTGATTTCCCACACATGCAGGTCGTGCACTTCTACGACGCCGCTTTGGGAGGCCAGCGTGGAGCCGATCTCCTCGGGGTCCACGCCCGCGGGAGCGGCCTCGAGGAATACCCGGACCGAGGCCCACACCAGCGAGGCGCCGGCCCGAATCATGACCGCCGCGATCAGCAGCGAGGCGATCGGGTCGGCGCGCTCGAGGCCCGCGGCCAGGATCAGCACGGCGGCGGCGGCAGTGGCGAGCGCCGCGTACAGGTCGGTGAGGACGTGCTGGAAGCTGCCTTCGATGTTCAGGCTGCGCCGCTCGGCGCCGGCGAGCAGGCGCGCCGCCACGGTGTTGGCGGCGATCCCCCCGAGCGCGATCACCAGCATCAGGGTCCCGTCCACGTGGGGCGGGTTGACAAGCCGGCTGATCGCCTCGTAGGCGATGAATGCGGCAAGGATCACCAGCGTGATGCCGTTCGCCTGGGCGGAGAGGACCTCCGCCCGGGAGAAGCCGAAGGTCATCGCTCCGCGGGCGGGCCGGGCGGCGAGCTGGAGGGCCAGCAGCGAGAGCCCCAGCGCAGCCGCGTCGGCGAGCATGTGGGCCGCGTCGGAGAGCAACGCCAGGGAATGGCCCACGACGCCGCCCACAATCTCGACGGCCATCACCGCCAGCATCACTGCCAGCGCCGCCGCCAGACGCCTGCGGTCGCCCTCGGGGCTGATGTGGTGGGTGTGGCCGGCGTGCGAGTGGCCCATCACCATCAAGATACGCTCGCCGAGGGCGCCCCCTTGAGAAGTTCGCGCCACGCGCCGCCTTACGCTCTCGTGGATGAGCCGCGCACGCGAGCCGGCCCCGGCGATGAGCGTTCAGCAGACGACGGTCGTCTCGGTGGGCGTTGCCGCGGCCCTGGTCGCGTTGAAGCTGGGGGTCGGCCTCGCAACCCACAGCCTCGGTCTGGTATCGGCGGGCATCGAGTCCAGCGGCGACGTGGTGGCGGCGGGCCTGACCGTGTTCGCCGTGCGGGTCGCCGGACGGCCGGCCGACCGGGGCCACCCGTACGGGCACAGGCGAGCCGAGAACCTCGGGGCGCTGGGCGAGGCGGCGATCCTGCTGGCGGGCGCGGTGGTTGTCACCGTGGAGGGGGTCCGCCACCTGGTCCTGGGCGGCACCACCCCCGACGTGCGGTGGTTCCAGTTCGCGATCCTGGGCCTCGCGATCGCCCTCGACCTAGCCCGGACCAGGATCTCGATGCGCGGCGCAAGCCGCTTCGACAGCCCCGCCCTGCGCTCCAACGCTTGGCACTTCGGGGCCGATCTGTCGGGCTCCGTGGCCGTCGTCGTGGGCCTGCTGGCCGTCAACGCAGGCATGCACGACGCGGACTCCATCGCCGCCCTGGTGGTGGCCGCGATCATGCTGTTCGCGGCGGTGCGGCTGACCGCCGTGAACGCCAACGTGCTGATGGATCGGGCGCCGGTCGAGGCCCGTGCGGCCGCCGAGGAGGCGATCGCCGAGCTGAGCGAGGACTTCGAGGTCAGCCGCCTGCGGCTGCGAGAGTCGGCGGGTCGCTACTTCGCGGACGTGGTCGTGAGCGTGCCGCCCGGGCAGGCGGTGGTCGAGGGCCACAGGGCCGCCGATCTGATCGAGGGCGCCGTCGGGCGGGCTCTCCCCGGCAGCGACGTGGTCGTGCACGTGGAGCCCCGGCGCCGCGGCCTGGACCTTCGCGAGCGCGTGCTCTCGATCGCCCTGGCCGAGCCCCTGGTCAAGGAGGCGCACGACATCATCATCTTCGAGCACGGGGGCACGGCGAGCGTGTCGCTGCACCTCAAGTTTCCGGCCGACCTCGACCTGCAGGCGGCGCACGACACCGCCGAGCGGATCGAGGCGGCGATCCGGACGAGGCCGGGAGTGGGGGAGGTGCAAACCCACCTCGAGCCGCTCGAGCAACCCGTCAGCAGCCGCGCGGCCGATGGGGGCACGACCAGCCGCGCGGGCCGCGAGATCGAGCACCTGGTCCGCGAGCTCACCGGCTCCGGGCCCCGGATGGTGGAGCTGATCTCCACCGACGGGGGCCTGGTGCTGTTCCTCACCCTCACGGTGGGGGCCGCAGAGTCGCTCACCGACGCCCACCGCCTGGCGAGCGAGCTGGAGGACGAGCTGCGCAGCCGGATCGACGGGATCGCCGACGTGGTCGTGCACACCGAGCCATAGCCCCTGCGTGTAAGCTTGGCGCGTGCCGAGCGCCCGGCCCACGAACCCGATGCCGACCGAGCCGAGGTCGGGCCGGCTCCCGCTCTCGTCCCGCTCGCTGCGCGGGCTGGCGCCGCTGGGGCTGGCGGCCCTGCTCGCGCTGGCGATCTCGGCGTGCGGGAGCTCCAGCTCGAAAACCACTTCGAGCACCGCCACCACCGCGACCTCGAAAACGTCGAGCACTTCGACGAAAGCGCCCGCGGGCAGTGCCCTGCAGAAGCTCACGCTGGAAGCCAACCCGAACGGCGAACTGAGATACAACAAGACGAGCCTCACGGCCAAAGCCGGGGCGGCGACGCTGACGCTCACGAACAACTCGCCGATCGCTCACAACGTGACGATCGAAAACTCCTCCGGGGCGCGGGTGGCCTCCACGACGACCTTCACCGGAGGCTCCCACACGATCCCGCTGAAACTCAAACCGGGCACCTACAAGTTCTACTGCTCGGTCCCCGGCCACCGCATGGCCGGCATGGAAGGCACGCTCACCGTCGAATAGCCGGCTCCCGCGGGGCCGCCTCGCCCTGGCGGCGGGCGCCGGGGACGATCGGCTACGGGTTCACCGGGCGGGCCGGTGGGCGTGCTTGTGGGCGCCCTTGTGGTGGGTGCGCGAGAGGATCCGGTCGACACGCAGCTGGACGTGGGCGAGGCGGGCGTGCGTCGCGGCTTCGCTCAACCTGCCTGCCTGGGCCGCGCTCTTCAGCTGGTGTTCGCGGGCCGCATAGAGGGCTTTGCCGAGGCCTTCGCGCGAGCGACCGGGCGTCGATTCGGCGATACCTCCCAGCGTCTTGCCGGACCTCAGCTCCCTGGTCAGCGCCACGGCGGTGATCCCCAGGTACGCGCGGGCGACCGCGAGCATCCCTCCGCCGCCGCCCGAGCCTGGTCCTCCCAGTTTGAGCACCGCGGCCTTGACCCGCTTGGGGAGGGTTTCGGCCCGTTTGGCCAGCTGCTCGCGGCGCTGCTGCACGAGCGCCTGGATCAACCCGGCTTCGGACTTCCCTGGGATGGCGTCTGCGATCTGGGCGAGGGACCTGCCTTCGGTGAGCTGCGCGGTCAGCTGTTCGACGGGGATGCCAAGGTAGTCGGCCGCGGCCTGGAGCCGGGCGGGCTCCGGCGGTAGCACCGGCTCGGAGGAGGCCGGCACCGGGCGCACCGAGGCGACCTCGATCGCGATCGCCGGGCGGCTCGTCCGGCTCGACTGGCCAGGTGCGGTGACCGCGGCGAAGCACGCGCCGGCGAACGCGGCCAACGCCACGGCGGCGATCGCCATTCTCCGGGAGATCCGTCCCCTCATGCCTCCGCAAAGGTTGACATAACTGCGCGAGGCTCGTCAGCGCGAGAGCCGCTCGGAGGGCCTGTCGGCGGGAAAGGGGTGCGATCATCCTCGGGACCCCCACCAGAAAGGACTCCATGTCGAGCTCGGAGAACGACAGCCCTGGAGACGCGTCGAGCCACGACCCGCGCGCGAAGCTCATGCAGGAAGTGGCCGAGCAGATGGACGCGATCGAAACCGACTTCGGCGACAACTACGAAATCGGCCGCGTGATCACGATCGTGGAAGTCAAAGGACCCGACGGGAACGTTGGCCTGCGGGTCCGCGCCGGCATGTTCCCATGGGTGGCCCTCGGGATGCTCCACGCCGCCCAGAAAATCATCGAGGCCGGCGGGGAGTAGAGGCCGGCGGTGGGCCCAGCCGCCGATCAGGGACCACAGGGGCCGTTCGTCTGCTCGAAGTGCGGCTGTCGGAGCGAGGCCGACTCCATCGCCGAGGCGGTCACCTACGGGTGGCTGATCGACACCAGCTCGGAGCCGCCCTGGTACCTGTGTCCGGCATGCCGAGAAGCGCTCCCCGCTTCATGGCCGTGATCGTGGCTGATCCGGGTCCGGGTGGGACCACGGCTGCGGCTACGGCGCCGCGGACGCGCCGTCAGGCGTACTGGGCGTAGTCGCCGAGCGGCGAGCCGGCGAAGAACACGAACCAGACGAGGAGCAGCACCACGGCGAGGTAGACGACGAGCGTGACGATCCGCTCGGGCAGGCTCGTGGCAACCTGTCGCACCGGTTCCCGCTGGGCGTTGAAGGGCCGAAGCCAGGTGAGCCGGGCTTCCCTCGGCGGCAGGTCGGCCAGGATCCTGTAGCGCACCTCCAGCCACAACAGCGCCGCGGAGATCAACAGCGTCACGACCAGGAGCGTGACCACGACGACGAACAGTGGGGTCATGCTGAGAGCGCGTTCGTCCGCCGCCTCAGAGCCGACCCACAGGGCCAGCACCGGAGAGCCCGTCCATAGGTTGATCGAGAGGAATGCGGTGGCGGCGGCCAGCGCGACCCGCTTCACCGTCACTGCCGCGGAACGCTCGTCCGAGCCCTCGCCGCGCGAGCCCTCCGCGGCGACCCCGTCGCGGGTGTCGCTGCGAATGGCAGGCGGGATCTCAAGCCGCTCTTGCATCGCGTCTCTCGGGACAGTTATACGACTCCGGGCGACCGCGGGGGCGGCGTCGCCCGGCGGCAGGCCGGGTTAGTTGTCCGCCAGGGGGGTAAAGATGGGAAGCAGCGTGTTGCTCGTGAGGCCGATGTTCGCCGTGGAGCTCGAAAAGCGGGATCCGGACGCCGAATCGCCCGCCGACACCGGGGTCGGCACTGCTCGTCGCTCGCCGGCGTGCCTGCTCGAGTGGCACGGGCTCGCACCCGACCGCGACTCGGCCCTGCGGAGCGCCGCGAGCGCCTGGGAAGATCGTTACGGCGAGCCCGTGACGGGATGCCGGGCCGTGGTGCGGGAGATCAGGGGCGACTGAGCCGGCTGTCGCGCGCCGTCCATACCATCGAACAGATGACCATCCAACGGATGGAGCACGTCGGGGTCGTGGTGGACGACCTCGTGGCGGCGACCGAGTTCTTCATCGAGCTCGGACTCGAGTTGCAGGGCGAAGCGTCGGTCGAGGGCCGCTGGGTCGATCGCATCGTAGGGCTCGAGGGCGTTCGCGCCGACGTTGCGATGATGCAGACTCCGGACGGCCACGGGCGACTCGAGCTGGCGAAGTTCCACACGCCGCCGCACCAGGGCGAGTACAGGGACGCGCAGGCGAACACACCGGGGATCCGCCATGTCGCATTTGCCGTCGAGGACATCGACGCGGTCGTCGCCGGCCTGCGAGCGCGTGGCGCTGAGCTCGTCGGCGAGTTGGAGCGCTACAGAGACAGCTACCGGCTCTGCTACGTCCGCGGTCCCGAGGGGATCATCATCGAGCTGGCAGAGCGGATCGGGTAACGCAAGACGTTGAGTAGTCCGGCGGGGGCCTGAACCGCCTCTTCTGCATTGGTCTGAAGCACGACGGGCTCAGCTTGCGGTTGTCACGCTTGGCAGTCGACGGCGAGGGCTAGTGCGGCGCAGATTTCGCTCATCCGGGCGTCGGCCAGTCGTCCGAGTCGCTCGACGAGCACTGCGCTTGCCTTTCGCGCTCGATAATGCACGAACGGTGGCGGCGGCTCAGCCGTTAGTAGTGCTTGATAGTGCATGTCGCGCCGCGCGGCTACCCCGAGTCGGCCCGCAAGCCAACCACAAGCAGCAGGGTCAGCAGCAGCGTCGTTATCGAGAGGACGAAGCTGGTTACGAGGCCACCGCGGACGGGCGTTCGATGCAGCTGCTGGACGACCACGTAAAGCGTCGCCAAAGCCGTCGCGAACAGAAGCGCGCCGAGCCCCGCGAACGATGTCCACAGCGCCAGTGTGGCTGCCGCGATGGCGAGAACAGCCGAAAAGATCCACGCCGAGTATCCGGCGGTCCGCAGGGCGCGGCGCACGATGTCCACGCGGAAGATACCCCGCTTGCCGTGCTCGGTGACGGATACGAGGCCGCGCGATTCGCGCTCGATAATGCACGTTATGTCAACTTGAAGGGGATCTCCCGCCAGGGCGGGCTTGCCTTTGCCCATCACGCTGGCGCCCCCTGCCACGCGACTAGGGACCTGGCCCCCCGCGACGCCGGGCACCCAGCGCCCGGCCGACGAAGGCCGCGACGACCGCGAGGATCGCCCAGAACGCCGCCTGCGCGATCGCGGAGCCGATCGATTCGCCCGTGGCGACGAACACGAGCACCAGCAGGACGAACACGCTCGCCGCGACCACCGTCGCCCGCAGCGGGGCTGACAGGCGCGCGAGCCACTCGCTCAAGCGCATCAGGCCTCGCGTCACCGCCGGCGTGCCCCGTTCCTCGTCGGGCAGCTACGACTCATCACGCGAGGCACGTTAGCCCGCACGTGCACTCCGCGACCCGGTAACGCCACTACCATCTGGCTCCCTCACACCGACTGGGAGGACCACGATGGCCAACACGCTCTACACCGCCAAGGCCCACGTGACCGGTGGCCGCGTGGATGGTCACGGCCGCACGAACGACGGCGCCCTCGAGGTCGACCTGAGGATTCCGGCCGAGATGGGCGGCCCCGGCGGAGGAACCAACCCGGAGGAGCTGTTCGCCGTCGGGTACGCGGCGTGCTTCGAGGGCGCCCTCAGCGTCGTCGCGAGACGGCTGAAGGCCGAGGTGGGCGACGTCGCGATCGAGTCGTCGGTGTCGCTGCTCCCCAACGGGCAGGGCGGCTTCAAGCTCGAGGTCGGCCTCGACGTGAAGCTCCCTTCGGTCGAGGACCCGGATGCGGCGAAGCAGCTCGTCGGCGCCGCCCACAAGGTGTGCCCCTACTCCAACGCGACCCGCGGCAACATCGAGGTCTCGCTGACGGCCAACGGCGAGCCCGTCGAGTGACCGGCGCGCGAGCCTAGCCGGGCCTCAGCGGCCGAGCGTCCGCCCGAACTCCCGCGCTCGAGCCTGAAAGGAGCCGATCAGCTCGCGGACCTGCGCGAGCCCGGTGCGCAGCTCGGTATCCCCGACCTCCACGGGCAGCATCGAGTCCTGCAGCGTGGCCAGCGTGGTGTCCGCCCCGTGGACCTCCCTCACCGCGTCGTCCAGGAAGGCCTTGATCCCCCGCCCCGGAGCACCGCGGACGGCCGGCGCGAAGGTACCCCCGGCCAGATCGTGGCGCCGGGCGAACTCCCCATGCGTGCGGCGGATGCGCCCGTATGCCGCCTGGACAGGTCCGAACAGCTCCTTTTCCAGCCGCTCGGCGGTGGTGTCGTCGAGCAGCTCGAAGGCCTCGCTGAGATCCGACAACGCGACCGACAGGTGATCCGCGGCCCTGGCCACCTCCTCGAGCAGCTCGCGACGGGCATCGGCGGAGGCGTAAGGCACGCGTCCACCCTAGACCGCCAGCTCGCCGGCCCGCCGCAGCACGTCGTCGAGCATCGCGGGGGTCAGTTTGCCGGTGAAGGTGTTCTGCTGGCTCGGGTGGTAGCTGCCGATCAGCCTCAGCGGCGCTCCCTCGTGCTCGGCGCCGTGGCCGAACCTCGGCCGCGGTCTGGGCGCGGGCGCCGGCGGCTCGCTCACGGCGGCGTTCAGTCGCAACGCCGCGTCCCAGGCGAACGCCCCGAGGCAGATCGCGACCCGCACCCTCTCGAGGAAGCCCAGTTCCGAGACGCTCCACGGCAGGCAGTTGTCGCGCTCCTGTGGAGTCGGCCGGTTCGCCGGCGGGGCGCACCGCACGGCTGCCGCGATCCACACCCCCTTCAGCCGCAGACCGTCCTCGCGCGTCGTGGAGGTCGGCTGGTTGGCGTAGCCGCATCGCCACAGGGCGGCAAACAGGAAGTCTCCCGAGCGGTCGCCCGTGAACATCCTCCCGGTCCTGTTGGCCCCGTGCGCGGCGGGGGCCAGGCCGAACAGCAGGATCGGGGCGTTCGGGTCTCCGAAGCCGGGGACGGGTCTGCCCCAGTAGTGCTCATCGGCGAACGCCGCCCGCCGCTCCCGGGCGACCCGCTCACGCCACTCGACCAGCCGCGGGCAGCGCCTGCAGCCCTCCAGGTCGGCGTGGAGCATGTCGATTGTCGGATGCCCTTGCGTAGCCACGGGCTGGTAGTACCATCGCAATCGGGATGCCCGTGTGGCTTTGGATACTAATCCTGGCGGCCCTCATCAAACTGCCGATCGCCGCCCTGATGCTCTGGATCCCGTTCCGCGACGACGCCTCCATGCGGGCCCCGGAGGGCACCGACTCGGGCGAAGACGACGGTGGCTCGAGGGCCCTTCCGGCGGGGCCGCTCGACCCCCATCCCCGGGGGCCCCTCCCCCACCTTCCCCGCCGCGGCCCGCACGGTTCCCCGGCGCCGGCGTCTCCGCCGCGGGTCCGCACGAGCTTCACGCCGCGGCGCACGGCACCCACGCACGGCTGACGGCGCGGGGCCGGTGACGGTGGCCGGCGGCGTCGCCCAGGACGGTGGCAGAGGGCCCGCCGGCGCCGCTCAGCGGTTTCGCTTGCGCTGCTGGCGCGCCGCCTTCGCTTTGGCGCGGCGCTTGCGCATCGTCACGGCGGTGTCACGGCCGCCAGCGCGTGCTCCGGCGAGGTCGGCATCCGTCGCCGGTGCCACCCGGCGCGCGTCGCGGGCGATCACGAAGCCGATCGCGCTGAGCAGGATGACCGCGGCGATGATCGCGATCATGATCGTTTTCCGAGAGTTCGTGTCGCTGCTTTCCGACGTGCCCGTGGTGCTCGTGGTGCTCGCCGGGGCGGTGCTTTCTTCCGGGGTTTCGGCGAGTTCCTGCAGGGAGCTGCCACCCACCGACCCGGCAGCCTGCGCTGCGGGCGCGAGCATCGCTGCCGAGGCGCCCACGACGAGCAGCAGCACGGCTCCCCACGCGAGGAGCATCCCCCGGACCGTCGTTCGCGACACAGGCGTCACCCGGCGAGGATAGCGCCTCCCAGCGCCCCGGATTGCACGCCGGATCACAGGCCCCGCGCGAGTAGGGCGCTCCGGCCCGGGTGCGCCCCGCGGGCTACGGCTGGCACCATAGAATGAGCCGCCATGGCACCCAAACAACGCCAGGTTCGCATCGAACAGCGGGGCGGCATCGAGGCGATCCAGGCGCTCGAGCAGCGCTCGGACGAGGAGCTCCAGGCCGAGACCAAATACAAGGCCGCCGCGCTCGCGATCCTCGGCGCGCGTGCCTCCGAGCGATTCGACGCGGACGCCGCCCGCGGCTACTTCCAGCGGGCGATCGCCGCCGCCAGGCCACAGGAGCGGATGCAGATCCGCCGGATGGCGGATGCGTCGCTGGCCCTCGCCGAACGCCGGGCCGGGGACCTCAAGAGCGCCGTGGAGCGCCTCGGCCAGGCGCCTCCGAGTCGCCGCCAACTGTTCGCCCTGAGAGCGATGGGCCTGCTGGTCCCCCCCTCGTCGGCCGGCATCCTCGCGAGGGTGCGGGGGATCTTGTTGATCATCCTCCTGGTCATCGTCCTGCTCGCCATCGGTCTCGGGATCGTCGAGCTGATCTCGCTGCCGTTCGGAGGCCTCGGGCTGGCGCCCGGGATCCTGCTCGGGCTGTTCGTGGTGATCGCGGCACTCGCGATCCTCGCGGCCGTCGGACGCCGGCGGCGCAACCGGGCGAAGGCCGCCGCGGCAGCGGGCTGAGGGCTGCGCCTCGCCGCGGCTCCCTGCGGCGAGACCCTCAATACCCTCCCAGCAGCACGTGTCAGCTCCCGTTCGCCTGATCGTCAACCCATCCGCCGGCGGTGGCAGGGCGGCACGCGTCGCCCCCGCCGCCGAGAGCGCACTGCGGCGCATGGGTGTCGCCGTCGAGCGCTTCGACACCCGCGACCTCGACCACGCGCGCGAGCTCGCCCGCGACGGCGCGAACGCCGGCGAGGTCGTGGTGGCGCTGAGCGGCGATGGCATGATCGGCGCCATCGCCGACTCGCTGAGGGATCTGCCCGGAGCGGTCATGGGCGTGATTCCCGGGGGGCGCGGCAACGACCTCGCACGGGTCCTCGGGATCCCCGATCAGCCCGACCAGGCGGCCGCGGTGATCGCCGCCGGCCACGCCCGGCCGGTCGACCTCGGTCTGGTCGTCGACGGGACCGGCGATCCGAGGGCGTTCGTCGGGATCGCCTCCGTGGGCTTCGACAGCGAAGCCAACCGGATCGCCAACGAAGCTCCCTCGTGGCTGGGAGGCCTCGTGTACCTCTACGGCGCCCTGCGTGCTCTGCTGGCGTGGAAGCCCGCCCGCTTCGAGCTCGAGCTCGACCCCCCCGGCCGCAAGATCAGCGTCACCGCGTACACGGTGGGCGCCGCCAACTCACAGTGCTACGGCGGGGGCATGCGCGCCGCGCCGGAGGCGCTGCTGGACGACGGCATGCTCGAGGTGATCGTGCTCGAAAGCGTCAGCAAGCTCGCCTTCCTCACGCGCATCATCCCGAAGGTCTTCAAGGGCGAGCACGTCCACGAGCCCGGCGTGAGCGGCTTCCGCGCCCGCGAGGTGGCGATCAGCTCCGAGCGCCCGTTCGACATGTATGCCGACGGCGACCCGATCGGGACGCTCCCGCTGCGGGTGCGCGCGCTGCGGGGCGCCGTGCGGATGCTGGTGCCCGCCGCGGGAGGCCCGCATCGCGCATTCGCCGAGTTGCAGCACTCCGGCCCCGAGCCGCGCGTCCCGGAGATCGGCTGATGGCGGCCGCACTCGGCGCCAAGCTCGCCCTCGCGCGCACGGTGGGCACGATCTCGCGGTGGCGCGGCGGCGGCGCCACGAGCGCTCCCGGGAAGGTCCTGATGCGACTCCAGCCCGACGCGATCCGCACCCTCGGAAGCCGCCTGCGGCTCGGCAGCGTGCTGATCTCGGCTACCAACGGCAAGACGACGACGGCGACGATGGCCGCCGCGATCCTACGCCGGGCCGGCGTGCCTCTCGTCCACAACCAGGCCGGGGCGAACATGGCGGGCGGCGTGGCGACGGCGCTGCTCGGAGCAGCCAGCTCGCGCGGCGGGATCGCGGGAGAGCTGGGCCTGTTCGAGGTCGACGAGCTGTGGCTTGCCGCCGTCGCGGAGGAGCTCGCCCCCCGCGCGATCGTGCTGTCCAACCTGTTCCGCGACCAGCTGGACCGCTACGGCGAGCTCGAGCGGATCGCCGAGAGCTGGCAGCAGGTGCTCGGCGCGCGCTCCACCTGCCCCGTCCTGAACGCGGACGACCCGCTGGTCGCCGACCTCGGCCGCGAACACCCGCAGACCCTCTACTTCGGGATCCAGGACGACGCGCTGGCGATGCCCGGCATGTCCCACGCGGCCGACGCCAAGCACTGCCGCCGCTGCGGTTCCCCCTACGCGTTTGACGCCGTGTACCTCGGCCACCTCGGCCATTACCACTGCGACAGCTGCGGCCAGCGGCGCCCGACGCCCGCGCTCACCGCCGCGAATGTGGTCCTCCACGGGGTGCGCAGCTCGGAGTTCACGCTGCGCTCGCCGGACGGCGAGGTCCGCGTGGAGGTCGCCCTGCCCGGTCTCTACAACGTCTACAACGCCCTCGCCGCCGCCGCCCTCGCGAGCGCGCTCGACGTTCCGCTGGCGGCGGTCGCGGCGGGACTCGGCGACGTACGGCCGGCGTTCGGGCGGGCGGAGAGCGTGACCCTCGCCCCCGCGCCGCCCCGCAACGGCTCGCCGGCGCTCGCCCAGCCGCGTGAGCTGCGGATCCTGCTCGTCAAGAACCCCGCCGGGGCCAACGAGGTGCTGCGCACCCTGACGCTCGAGCCCGGCCGTCACGACCTGCTGGGCGTCCTCAACGACAACATCGCCGACGGCCGCGACGTGTCCTGGATCTGGGACGCCGACTTCGAGCTGCTCGCCGGGCGGATCCGCAGCGTCACCTGCAGTGGAACACGCGCACCCGACCTCGCGGTGCGGATGAAGTACGCGGGCGTGGACCCCGCCCGGATCCACGTCGAGCCCGACCTGCCGGCGGCGCTCGCCGCCGCCGCCGCCGCCGACCGTGCCGACGCGCCGCTGTACGCGCTCCCGACCTACACCGCGATGCTCGAGCTGCGGGAGCTGCTCGTCGCGCGCGGGGAGGCGAGCAGCTCGTGGTGAGGGCGGCTTCGCCCAAGCGCGCGGCGGCCCGGGCGCGCCCGGTCGTGATCTGGCACGACCTCGAGTGCGGGCTCTACACCGCCGACCTCGAGCTGTGGCGCGAGCTCGCTCGGGCACACGCCGCCGGCGGCGAGCCGATCCTCGAGATCGGCGCCGGCACCGGCCGCGTGAGCATCGACCTCGCCCGCCGCGGCCACGCCGTGACCGCGCTCGAGCGCGACCCGATCCTGCTCGCCGCACTCGCGGAGCGCGCTACCGGCCTCGACGTGGCAGCCGTCGGCGGCGACGCCCGGGCCTTCAAGCTGGCCCGCAGCGACTACGCCCTGTGCCTGGTGCCGATGCAGACCGTGCAGCTGATGGGCGGGCGGGCGGGGCGGCTCGCGTTCCTGCGCGCCGTACGCGCCCACATGTGCGACCGAGGGGTGCTCGCGTGTGCCCTGGTCGAGGAGATCGAGCCCTTCGACGCCGACCGCGAAGCCCTCCAGCTCGAGCCCGAGCTCGCCCGCCACGAAGGCGTCCTCTACAGCAGCCGACCGACCCGCGTGAGCGTCGGCCGCTGGCGCATCCGGATCGAGCTCGAGCGGCACGTCGAGCGCGGCGATCAGCAGCCTGGCGCAGAGCCGCAGCCCGGCGTAGAGCCGGACCCCGGTGAGCAGCCCGAGCGCGAGGTCATCGAGCTCGACCGGCTCACCGCCGAGCGCCTGCAGCAGGAGGCCGCCCTGGTGGGGTTGCGGGCGCTGGAGGTGCGCAGCGTCTCGCCCACGGAGCTGCACACCGCGAGCACGGTGGTGATCCTCGGTGCCTGACGCCGTGCTCGCCGGAGGCGCAGCGCAAGCCGCCGGACGCCCGACCCTGCGGGTCTGTGCGCTGTACCCCGACCTGATGAACATCTACGCCGACCGCGGCAACCTGCTCGTGCTCGGGCGCCGCTGCAACTGGCGGGGGCTCGGCTTTCGGCTGGACGCCAGCGGGCTCGGCGAGGAGCTCGACGGCGAGCACCACGACCTGTTCTACATCGGCGGCGGCCAGGACCGCGACCAACAGCTGTGCGCCGCCGACCTGATCGCCAACAAGCGCGCGGGCCTGCATACCGCGGCCCGCCGCAACGCGGTGATCCTCGGCGTGTGCGGCGGCTACCAGCTGCTCGGGCACTCCTACACGCTCGGCTCACAGGAGATCGAGGGTGTCTCCCTGCTCGACGTGCACACCGTGCGAAGCGATCAGCCGCGCCTGATCGGCAACATCGCGATCAGGGTCGCCGTGACGGGCGGGGTGAGGGACGACGGGGAGCGCGTGCTCGCGGGCTTCGAGAACCACGCCGGCCATACCCGGCTGGGCCCCGATCAGGAGCCACTCGGCCGGGTCCTGCGTGGGCGTGGCAACGACGGAAGCTCGGGCCTCGAGGGGGCGATCACGGGCAACACGCTCGGCACCTACCTGCAT
Source organism: Solirubrobacteraceae bacterium (assembly GCA_035515315.1). Taxonomy (GTDB): domain Bacteria; phylum Actinomycetota; class Thermoleophilia; order Solirubrobacterales; family Solirubrobacteraceae; genus Palsa-744. The sequence goes on along the minus strand of DATJBO010000175.1, from coordinate 3,972 downwards.
GGCCCCCTGCTGCCGAAGAACGCATGGTTCGCCGACTGGCTGATCGCACGCGCCCTCGGCATCGACCCGGGCGAGCTCGACCCGCTCGACGACGCCCTCGAGGACGCCACCCACCTGAGCGCCCGTCGCGCAGCCGGGCTCTGAGCACGGGCGCATCGCGCGCAAACTGCGGCGCAGCCCCACCGAGTGAGCCGTGGCCGCGCCTATGATCGGGCGCCGTGGAGCTGTCCGACTACCAGCTGCGCTCGCGGCGCACGGCCATGTATCCGCGCGAGGCCGGGCTCTCCTATCCGACCCTCGGCCTGGCCGGTGAGGCGGGTGAGGTGGCGGAGCAGATCAAGAAGTCGATCCGCGACGACGGCGGGGAGCTGACGCCCGAGCGCAGGGCCAAGCTGGCGAAGGAGCTCGGCGACGTGCTCTGGTACCTGGCCCAGCTGGCCACCGAGCTCGACCTCGACCTCGACGACGTCGCCCGAGCGAACCTCGAGAAGCTGCGCTCGCGACAGCTGCGCGGCGTCCTGTCCGGCAGCGGCGACGACCGTTAGGCGACCGCGAAGCGGGCCAGCCGGTCGGCCAGGTGGGCCGGCACCAGCGCGCGCACGCGCACGCCCTCGGCGGTGTCCTCGCGGGCGATCTCGCCGGCGACTTCGTGCAGCTCCGCGAGGCTCGCGCCGTCGGTGTAGGGGACCAGCAGCTCCACCGCGCGCAGCGTGTGGGCCAGTTCGCTCTCGATCCGCTCGCCGAGCTCCGCCAGCCCCTGCCCCGTCACGCCGCTGACGAGCACCGCCCGCGGGTAGCGCAGGCGCACGGCCTCGCGGGCCTCGGCGTCGAGCAGGTCGGCCTTGTTGAGGACCAGCAGGCACGGCCCGTCGGTGGCGCCGATCTCCTCGAGCGTGCGCTCGACCGAGTGCTTCATCATCTCGATCTTCTCGCGCGAGGCCGAGGCGTCGATCACGTGGAGCAGCAGCTGGGCGCGGCGGGTTTCCTCGAGCGTGGCGGCGAACGCGTCGACGAGCTGGTGGGGAAGCTTGCTGATGAAGCCGACGGTGTCGGTCAGCAGGTAGGGCCGGCCCGACAGCCGCAGCGTCCGGGTGGTGGGGTCGAGAGTGTGGAACAGCCGGTCCCGGACGCTCACCTCGGCGCCGGTGAGCGCGTTCAGGAGCGTCGACTTGCCGGCGTTGGTGTAGCCGACCAGCGCGACCGTCGGCAGTGCCGCCCGCTCGCGCTCGGCGCGCTGCACGGCGCGGGTGCCCTTGACGTGCTCCAGGCGCCTGCGCAGAGCTGCGATCCGGTCCCGCGCCAAGCGGCGGTCGGTCTCGATCTGGGTCTCCCCGGGGCCCCTCGTCCCGATCCCCCCGCCGAGGCGCTCGAGGTGGCTCCACAGGCCCCGCATGCGGGCGAGGTTGTACTCGAGCTGGGCGAGCTCCACCTGCAGCTTGCCCTCGGCGGTGCCGGCGTGGGAGGCGAAGATGTCGAGGATCACGGTCGTGCGGTCGACCACCGGCAGCCCCAGCGCCTGCTCGAGGTTGCGCTCCTGGCGCGCGGTCAGCTCGTCGTCGCAGGCGACCAGGTTCGCGCCGGCCTCGCGCGCCCGCTCGCGCGTCTCGGCCAGCTTCCCGCCGCCGAGATAGGTGTCGGGATGCGGGCGCTCGCGACGCTGCACGAGCTCCCCCACCACGGCCACGCCCGCCGTCCGCAGCAGCTCGGCGAGCTCGCTCAGATCCTCATCGGCGCTCGGCGCCGCGGCGATGCAGAAGGCCCTCTGGCGTGCGCGCTGAGTGGGCTGGGACCCGTTCCGCTCTGGCCGCACACGCGTCGCGTCCCCATCACCGCGACCGTTGTGACTCGAATCCATCCATCTATGAGTCTAGGACCTCCTCACGACTACGCCCTGAGCGCGCCCAGCCGCTCGATCGCCTCGAGCAGGCGGTCGTCGGGAGTGGTCAGCGAGATGCGGAACCACCCCTCCCCCGCCGGCCCGTAGATCGCGCCCGGCGAGAGCACCACGCCGGCTTGCTCGAGCACGTGCTCGCAGTAGGCGGCCGAGCTCTCATGGCCGGCCGGCACCGGCGCCCACACGTAGATCGTGCCGTGCGGCGGCTGCACCTCCACGCCGATCTCGCGCAGCGCGTCGCAGACCTGGTCTCGGCGGCGCTTGTAGAGCACGTTCATCGACTCGACCTCTGCGTCCGCCTCCGGCGAGAGGGCCGCGATGCCCGCGAGCTGGACGGCCTCGAACAGGCCGGAGTCGATGTTCGTCTTCAGCCGCCAGTAGGTCTCCAACGCATCCGCGTTGCCGACCGCCACCGCGCACCGCCAGCCGGTCATGTTGTAGCCCTTGGACAGCGAGAACACCTCGATCCCCACGTCCTTCGCCCCTTTGGTGGCCAGGAACGAGGGTGCCCTGTAGCCGTCGAAGGTGATCTCCGAGTAGGCGTTGTCGTGGACGACCAGGATGTCGTGCTCCCACGCGAACTCCACGACGCGGTCGAAGAAGCTCTCGGGCACGACGGCCCCGGTGGGGTTGTTCGGATAGTTGAGGTACATCAGCCGGGCCCGCTTGGCGACGTCGGCGTCGATGCGGTCGAGGTCGGGCACGAACCCGAGCTCGGGCTCGAGCGCCATCAGCACCGGCTCGGCCCCGGCGAGCCAGGGGCCGCCCGTGTACACGGGGTACCCGGGGTCGGCTGCCAGCGCGTAGTCCCCCGGGTCGAGGAACGCGAGGTTGAGGTTGAAGATCGCCTCCTTCGCGCCGATCGCCGGGATGATCTCCCGCTCCGGGTCGAGGATCACGTCGAAGCGCCGCTCGTAGAAGTCGCGCACGGCCTGCCTGAAGTCCTCGCGCCCGCGGTTGGTCGGGTAGCGGTGGGTCTCGGGCTCGGTGACGGCCTCCTGCATCGCCTCCACGACCAGCGGCGGCGTGGGCCGGTCCGGGTCGCCGATGCCGAGGCTGATCACGTCCACCCCGGCCTCGCGCTTGGCGGCGATCTTGCGCTCGAGCTGGGCGAACGCGTACGGCGGGATGCGCTCCAGGCGCTTACTCGGTCTCATGCAGCTCCTTTACGAGGTCCTCGCTGAGCCGCCCCGAGAACACGGGTCGGGCCCAGCCCGTCAACGTCACCTGTAGATCCTCCCCGACCTCCACCTCGAGCTCCCCCCCATCGAGCGAGACGACGACCGTCGCGCTCCCCGGTCGCGGCGGCTGGTCTTCGACGTAGGCGACGGCGGCGCCGCTCGCGCCGGTCCCCGAGGACAGCGTCTCCCCCACCCCACGCTCGAAGATGCGCGCCCGGATCCGGGCCGGCTGGCCCGAGCCGCCGGCGCCGGCCTGCTCGACGTACCACGACACGTTCGTCCGGTTGGGGAAGCGGGGGTCGTTGCAGATCGGCGGCCCGACCAGGCCGAGGTCGAGCTGCTCGAGCACCTCTCCGGACGCCAGCCCGATCGAGCACTGCGGGTTGCCGATCGACACGTGGCGGAAGTCCCAATCGTGGCCCTCGACGGTGATCCGCCCGCGCCCGTCGGGTGGGCCGCCGGGGAAGTCTTCGGATGCGAGGCTCGCGACACCCATGTCCACCGAGCACGTGTCCGGTCCGGTGATCGTCGGGCGGATCCTGCCGGCGGGGGTGCCGATCGAGAACGTGTCGGCCTCGGTCCAGCCACGCAGGCGCAGGTACAGGATCGCCTCGCGGGCGCCGTTGCCGGACAGCTCGGCCTCCGAGCCGTCGGGGTTGAAGATCCGCAGGTCGGCGACGTCCTGGGGCTCCGCCGGCTCGGACAGCAGCAGGACCCCGTCCGAGCCGACGCCGAAGTGCGGTTCGCAGATCCGGCGCACGCGGCCCGGGCTGAGCGCGAACGGGAGCTCCGAGCGCTCGACGATCAGGTAGTCGTTTCCCAGTGCCTGCCACTTCTCGAACCGCATGGCCGGCAGGAGTCTATGTACGGGGCGCTTCCTCTCGGTCGGAGCGCTCG
>DATJBO010000174.1:0-8557 GCA_035515315.1 Solirubrobacteraceae bacterium | reverse complement strand
CGTAGCCGTGCGTGAGGACGTGGCCGATCTTCGCGGCCTTGCCGTGGAGGCCGAGCTGGGACAGCAGCGACGCGCGCAAACTCGCGAGCGAGATCGGCGACGGCGACAGGACGCCACACGCAACACAGACGGCTTTCGGCGCGACGCTCAGCGAAAGCGTGCCGCTGGCCTGGATCCCGAATGCATCCGTGACGGTGACGACCGGCGCCGACCCCCCCGCCTGCACAGGGGTGCCGGAGATCGCCCCGCTCGAGCCATCGATGGCGAGCCCCGCCGGCAGCCCGCTCGCCGAGAACGAGTACGGAGGCGTACCGCCGGAGAAGGGCACGCTCGCCGCATAGGGCGTGCCGACCAGGCCGGCCGGCAGCGAGCCTCCGACGCCCAGGTCGGCGACGAGGATCAGCACGTGCAGGGCACAGCACCCGGAGGAGATCGTGTCCACCGTGGTCCCTTCTCCCAGCGCGATCGGGCTCGGCGTCGGGTTGACGAACTTGCTCGCACCGCTGCCGAGCTCGCCGTTTTCGTTGCCGCCCCAGCCGAACAGCACTCCGTTTGCCGTGAGCGCGTAGGCGGCCTCTTCGCCGGCGCCGATGCGAACGATCGGGGCGCTCGCGCCCGGCAGCACGATTTCGCGCGGCGACCACACGGGGTCCTGCTCTTCGAAGCCGAGCTGGTCGTGTGCGAAGCCTTCCCCCCAACCGAACAGGCGCCCGCTCGCGGTCAGGGCGTAGGCCGTCAGTTCCCCGACGGCGATCTGCGTGACCGGACCGGCGCCCGCCGGGAAGGTGACCTGCGCAGGCGTAGGGTGGGGGTTGCTGTTCGGTTCTTCCGGTTCACCCGTCCCCAGCTCGCCGGCGTCGTCTATCCCGAACGAGTACACGTCGCCGGTCGAGGTCAGCGCGAGTCCGAATTCGTAGCTGGCGGCCACCTGCGTGACGTGCGCCGCCAGCGAGACCAGCCCCGGGTTCGGCGTGGGCGTGGTCGTGCCCGAGTGTTCGGGGCGCCCCAGCTGCCCGTACTTGTTTTCGCCGAAGCTGAAGAGCTGGCCGCTCGTTGTGGCGACGAGCGTCGCGCCGCCCGTGGCGACGGACGCGATACCGCCGACGGCTCCGGGGAGCGTCACCGCGCCCGGCAGCACCCGTTTTTCGGTGCCCGCGCCACGGCCGAGGATGCCGCTTTCGTTCCATCCCCACGAGAACAGCTGCCCACTCGCCGTTGCCGCGAAGCTGCTGGAGGCGCCGGCGGCCAGGGCGCTCGGCGCGGCCGACGCACCCGGAAGCGGGATTTCGAGCGGAGGCTGGAGCGATTCGTAGCCGGGCAGCCCGGCTTCTCCGTTCACATCGTCACCGAAGCCGAAGAGCTGGCCGCCCCCGCTCGTGACGAGGCTGAAGCCTAGGCCGGTGGCAAGCACGCGCCCCCCACCGATCTCGCCGGGCAGCGTGACTTCGACCGGCGAGGCGTTGACCGGCGCGGACGTGGCCGGGCCGAGCTCGCCGAGTCCTCCGGCGCCGAGCCCGAGAATCTCGCCCGCGTGTGTGGCAGCACGCGACGAAGCGCTCGACACGCACAGCAGCGCTGTCGCGAGCAACAGTGTCACCGCAAGCCGGCCGCGCGCCGGCGCCTTTCGTTCCACCTCCGGGAAACTACCAGCGCCGAGGCTGCTAATCCCGTGCCAGCCCGAAGCGCCGCCGCCAATCCTCGGGCAGCATCAGCTCCAGCACGTCATCCACCGTGAGTACCCCGATCGGCCTTCCCTCGCCGTCCACGACCGGCATCGCCGTGAGGTTGTAGTCGGTCATCAGCCTGGCCACTTCGGGGACGTCGGTCTCCGGGGCCACCGAGGGGCTGTTGGGGTCGGCCAGCGAGCCGACCGGCTGGTGTCCGGGGCCTTTCACCAGTGCTGCCACCGCGACGGGGCCGGCGAGCCGGCCCTCCTCGTCCACCACGACGACGTGCTGGGTGCGCTCGGGCGGGGTGTCGCTGCGGCGCACCAGCTCCAGCGCCTGCTCCACGGTCGAGCGCTCGCGCACCGTCACGAAGTCGGGATTCATGATGCCGCCGGCCGTCTGCGGGTTGTAGCCGAGCAGCCTCTTGACCTTGATGCGCCTCGCCGGCGGCAGCCGTTCGAGCACCGGCAGGCGCCGCTCCTGGTCGAGCTCCATCAGCAGATCCGCCGCGTCATCGGCCTCCATCCGTGCGAGCACGGCTGCGACCTGCCCATCGGAGCGCTCGCGCAGGAACTCGAGCTGGTGCTCCTCGTCGAGCTCCTCGAAGATGTCCGCCTCGAGCTCCTTGTCGGCGGCCACGGCGTTCATGATCTCCTCGCCCTCCTCGTGGGAGGCGGCCTCGACGAGGTCCGCGATCTGCGCGGCGTGCAGTCGTCCCAGGCGACGGTGGGTCAGGCGCAGGCGGGAGCTCGGGACATGACCGACGAACGGCTCCAGATGCGTCCACTCGACGAGTTCCGCGTGCTCGCCCCGGTGACCTCGAAAGCGCCGCGGCAGTAGCCGCCGCAGCCTCGCCCCGAAGCTGGGGTCGATCCCGGCCACCCGCCAGACGCCGTCGTGGCAGCTCAGCTCGACCTCCCGTGCGACCACCAGGCGGGCCGTGTCCACGTTGATCATGCTGTGACCCAGCACGTCCGCTCGCAACAGCAGCTCTCCCGCGCGTCGTTCGAACTGGGCGAGGTTCAGCTTGGTCGTCGACGTTCTCGCGGCCGCGACCCCCAGGCGGTCGATGCGGTCAGCGGGGACGAACAGTTCCCGGCCGCCGATGCGGGCCTTCAGGCCGCTCACGAGCGGCAGCACAGCTCGCCCGTCCAGTCGTGCGACGACGTCCTGGACTCGCCCCAGCTTCGCCCCCGACGAATCCACCAGTGGACTCCCAGCCACGGAGGAGAGATGCACGACCGCATCGGACATGGCCCGCCCTGAAGGCTATCTCACCGTCCCCCGGCCTCCGGGGCTAGAAGGCCGGGTTGTCCGGGTCTCCGATCAGCACGGCCTCGGCCTCGCGGTAGCGATCGTTCATGGCGGCGGTCTCGAGGAAGGTCATGAACAGCCTCGACACGGGCACGCGCTGGCGTGCGAGCAGGGCCGCATCGGTGGGGCTGTCGAAGTGGGAGGTCGCGACGTCCCGGGAGAAGGTCGCGGCGATGAGCGACGGGTGGTGGCGAGCCTCGAGCACGGCGGTGAGGGCCGTCCCCCGGTACAGCTCGACGGCGGTGAGGGCGAGCAGATCGGCCAGCTCCTGCAGGAACGCCATCCGCAGCAGGACGTGCCGGCGGCGGCGATCCCTGGCTCCGTCGCCCTCGAACAGCGCCTCGTCGCGGACGGCCTTGCCCGCGTACGGGCAGAGGCCCATCTCGGCGATCACGATCGCGTGGCCCTTGACGACCTCGCCGGAGTTGGGGTTGGAGACGTAGGTCTCCGAAAGGGACCGCTCGAGGCTCGCGAGCCCGGCGGCCTCGAGAAGCCCCTCCAGCGCCGCCGCCGCGACGGTCGAGCCCGTGCGGTCCCGCACGCAGCGCTCGAGCTCGATCTCCCGTAGCGCCGGCACGCGCAGCAGCTCGGGGCGAAGACGCTCGCGTTCCCGGGCCAGGTCCAGCAGCGTGCGCTCGCGGGCCTCGGCCGCGACGGGGATCCTGATACGGCGGGCGAGCTTCGCGACGAGCTGCTCGAGCTCCTGCACCCCGTCGCTCGGGAGCCTCTCGCTCCCGAGCGGGAACTGAAAGCGGGAGACGTCCTCGATCGGCAGCCGCCAAAGCGCCCCGGTGTCCTCGAACGCGCCGACCTCGACCTCGAACTCCCCCCGCACCCGGTCGACCCCGATCACCGCGACGGGCGTGCGGCGGGGATCGAGCATGCGGGCGCGGTTCCCGGCGACGAGGTGACCGAGTGTCCCGGGCTCGAACCCGTCATCGCCCGGGGCGTGAGGATCGTGCTCGTAGACCTGCGTGACGCACTCGGTGCTGGGCGATTGCTCACGCGCCATCGCTTGCGAGCCTAGCCCGCGAATGGGTCGAGCTCCCGACGCAGGAAAAGATAGGCGGTCGGCCGCGGACGTCCGCCTCAGCCGTCTCGCACGCGCTGCGCCGCCGTGTATACGTTGACGCTCCCCCCGCGCGCGAAGCCCGCGAGGGTCATCCCGCGGTCGCCGGCAAGCTCGATAGCCAGCGAGCTCGGCGCCCCGACGCCGACCAGGATCGGCGCGCCCGCCATGGCCGCCTTCTGGACCAGCTCGAAGCTCAGTCGGCCGCTGACACACAGCACCTGCTCGGCGAGCGGCAGCATACCGTCGAGCAGGGCGCGCCCGATCACCTTGTCCATCGCGTTGTGGCGCCCCACGTCCTCGCGCAAGAGCAGCAGCTCGCCGTGGACGTCGAACAGCGCGGTGGCGTGGAGTCCGCCCGTGCGCTCGAACGTCGGCTGGCGCAGGCGGCTGGGTAGATCGGCCAGCAGCGCACGGCTGATCCGCGGTCCGGGCCCGACGGGCGGAGCGATCGTGCCCAGCTCCTCGAGGGCTCCCTTCCCGCACACGCCGCACGACGAGGTCGCGTAGAACCGCCGCGAATCGGCATCGCGCAGCAGCGGTCCGCTCACCTCGACGACGTTCGCGGCGAAGTCCGCGGTCGGACCCGCGGCCCGCGGGCCGTCGATCAGGCCCTCGCCGTAGAGGAACCCCAGCGCGAGCTCCTCGTCGTGGGCCGGCGTGCGCATCGTCACCGCCAGGGGCGCGCCGTCCACGCGTATCTCGAGCGGCTCCTCGACCGCGACATCGTCGCGCCGCCCATCGTGCGTGACGCTGACCAGCGTGCGCGCGGTGAGCGCATCGGAGGGCTCGTTCACGCCTCGGCCAACGCGGGGGTCGCGGCCCTGCGCTCGGGTATCGGTCGCACGTCCACCGCCACGACCTTGTACTCGGGGCACGCGGTGTTCACGTCGGCGGAGGCACCCACGAGCAGGTTCGTCCTCGCCTCGGGGAAGTGGAAGCTGGTGAACACGTGACCCGGCTCGATGCGGTCGGTGACGCGGCCGTAGAGCTCGACCCGCCCGACCCGGCTGCGAACGGACACCAGCTCGCCGTCCTCGATCCACAGGCGCGCGGCGTCGTCGGGGTGGATCTCCAGCCAGTCGCGGTCGGACAGCTCCACGTTGCCCGTGCGTCGCGTCATCGTGCCGGCGTTGTAGTGCTCGAGGACGCGGCCGGTGACGAGGATCAGAGGGAACTCCTCGTCGGCGGCGTCACCGGGCGGCTTGAAGGGCAGGGCGGCGAACCTGCCACGCCCGCCCGGCAGCGCGAAGCGCTCGCGGTAGAGGATCTCGCTGTCGCTGCCGTCGGGAGCGACGGGCCACTGCAGTCCCCGACTGCCGATCCGGTCGTGGCTCACCCCGGCAAAGTCGGGTGTGAGCGCCGCGATCTGATCCATCACCTCGCTCGCCGAGCCGTAGCCCATCTCGTGCCCCAGCGCGCGCGACACCGAGGTGATGATCTCCAGGTCGGTCTTCGCCCCGCCGGGTGGCTCGAGTACGGGCCGAACGAGCTGGATCCGCCGCTCTGCATTGGTGAAGGTGCCGTCCTTCTCCAGGAACGAGGACGCCGGAAGGATCACGTCCGCATGCGCGGTGGTCTCGTTGGGGAAGATGTCCTGGCAGACGAGGAACTCGAGCGCCTCCAGCGCGCGGGCGACGTGAGCGCTGTTGGGATCGGTCTGGGCCACGTCCTCGCCGAAGATGTACATCGCCTTCAGCTCGCCGGCGACCGCGGCGTCGAACATCTCCGGGACCTTGTAGCCGTGGCGCCGCGACAGCGGGACCCCCCAGGCCGCTTCGAAGCTGGCGGCCACCTGCTCGTCGCTCACCGGGCGGTACCCGCTGTAGGTGTCGGGCAGCGCACCCATGTCGGAGGAGCCCTGGACGTTGTTCTGGCCCCGCAGCGGGAGCAGCGCCGAGCCGCGCCGTCCGACCTTGCCGGACAGCATCGCGAGGTTGCAGATCAGCTGCACGACCTCCGAGCCGTACTTGTGCTCGGTGACGCCCAGGCCCCAGATGACCGACGCCTCGCCGGCTTCGCCGTAGATGTGCGCCGCGCGCTCGAGGTCCGCGGCCGGGATGCCGCTGATCTCCTCGACCGCCTGGGGCGTGTACTGCTCGAGCAGCTCCAGCGTCGCCTCGGCCGCCTCGGTGCGCTCGGCGATGAACTCCTCGTCGAGCAGGTCGTCCGCGACGAGCACGTGCCCGAGCCCGAGCATCACCGCCGCGTTCGTTCCCGGACGGGGCGCGAGGTGCAGCTCCGCGTAGTCGGCCAGCTCGATCCGCCGCGGGTCGATGGTGACCAGCTTCAGTCCCCGCAGGGCCGCCTGCTTGATCCTCGCGCCGACGACGGGATGGGCCTGCGTGGGGTTCGCGCCGATGATGATCGCCGCGTCCGACGCCTCAATGTCCGAGAACGAGCCGGTCGCCCCGGACAGGCCGAACGAGCGTCGCAACGCGAACGAGGTGGGGGAGTGGCAGACGCGGGAGCAGTTGTCGATGTTGTTGGTGCCGATCGCGGCGCGCATCAGCCGTGCCATCGCGAAGCAGTCCTCATTGGTCGCGCGCGACGAGGCCAGCCCGGCGATCGCGTCCGGGCCGTGCGCGTCGCTGATCGCTCCCAGGCGGACGGCGATCGTTTCCAGCGCCTCCTCCCAGCTGGCCTCGCGCAGGCTCCCGCCGGAGCGGACGAGCGGGGTTCTCAGGCGGTCCGGGGAGGAAGCGAAGCGGTGGGCGAAGCGCCCCTTCAGGCACGCGTGGCCCCGGTTGGCGGGTCCCTCGCGGGACGGCGTGATCGAGATCAGCTCGCCGCCCGCGACATGGCCCTCCAGGCGACATCCGACGCCGCAGTACCCGCACGTCGTCGCCACTGGGGACTCAGTCCGTGTCATCGTCGCGCTCCCGCTCAAGTGTAAGCAGCCGCCGCTCGATGATCGCGCCCGTGGGGCAGGTGTCGGCGCACGCGCCGCAGGACACGCAGCTCGAGTCCAGGAAGCCGCTGTCGAGGCCCGCGGTCACGTTGCTGTGGAAGCCGCGCCCGGTGACCGTCAGGGCGAAGGCCCCCTGCACCTCGTCGCACGCCCGCACGCAGCGTCCGCAGGAGATGCACAGCTCGTGCCGGAAGGCCAGGTAGGGGTGGCGCTCGTCGACGTCGACCTCATGGGTGGCGCCGGTGAAGCGGCCGGCCGCGACCCCGAGCGAGGCGACGACCCTCGCCAGCTCGGTGTCCGGTGCCGGCGGCCGGTCGAGCTCGGAGAGGACCAGCTCGACGACCGTCGTGACGACCCGGGTGGCGGTCTCGTCGCGCGTGTCGATCCGCATGCCCTCCCGGCAGCGGGTGGTGCAGGCGGGCACGGGGGCCGGGGCCCCCTCCACCGCCACCAGGCACGTGCGGCAGGCGCCGAACGGCTCGAGGCGATCGTCGTAGCACAGCGTCGGCAGCCGCCCGCCGGCACGCTCGACCGCCTCCAGGACGCTGGCACCCGGTGCCACCTCCAGCTCGACACCGTCCACGTCCACGCGCATCAGCCCAGCCCCAGCTCTTCGGGGAAGTGCTCGAGCAGGCTCCGGATCGGGGCGGGCATGCCGCCGCCGTGGGCGCACAGGCTCGCCACCTCCAGGGCCTCCAGCACGGCCTCGAGGTGGTCCCTGTCCACGGGCGCGTCGGACTCGAACATCTCGTGTGCCCGGCGCAGACCGATCCGGCAGGGGAAGCACTTGCCGCAGCTCTCGTGGGCACCGAAGCGCAACAGGTGCCGCGTCAGGGCGCGCATGTCGGTCCGCTCGTCGAAGCCGACGATGCTCCCGTGGCCGACCATGCAGCCCTCGGCCGCGAGCGCGTCGAAGTCGAAGCGGGTGTCAAGCTTCCACGACGGCAGGATGCCCCCGAGCGGGCCCCCGATCTGAACCGCCTTGATGCCCCCGCGGATCCCGCCGGCGAGAACCTCGCAGAGCTCACGCAGCGTCTCGCCGAAGCGGACCTCGTAGACCCCGGGGGCGGCGAAGCGCTCGTTGAAGCAGACCAGCTTGGAGCCCGTCGAGGCGCCCGGGCTGATCTCCCTGTAGGCATCGGCACCTCGCAGCGCGATGAACGGGACGTTCGCGAGCGTCTCGATGTTGTTGACGACCGTCGGTGCGCCGTACAGACCGCGCTCGGCCGGAAACGGGGGTCGTGCGGACACCGTCCCCCGCAGTCCCTCCAGGCAGGCCAGCAGCGCCGTCTCCTCTCCGACCACGTACGAGCCGGCCCCCTCGAGCACCGTCACGTCGAAGCTGAAGCCGCTGCCCGAGATGTCGTCCCCGAGATGCCCCTCGCGGCGCGCAGACTCGACGGCGCGCTCCAGTGCGGGCTTCGATCGCGGGTACTCCGAGCGCGTCAGCACGAAGCCGTGATCGGCGCCGACGGCGTATCCCGCGAGTGCCATCCCCTCGAGCACGAGCTGCGGGTTGCGCTCCATCAGGTACTTGTCGATGTAGGAGCCGGGGTCCCCCTCGTCGCCGTTGGCCACCACGAACTTCTGCTCGCC
>DATJBO010000173.1:0-4729 GCA_035515315.1 Solirubrobacteraceae bacterium | reverse complement strand
AGAGCTGCAGCTGCGCAACGTCGTCGAGATGGCCGGGATGGTCGAGCACTGCGACTTCTTCGAGCAGCACACGATCACCGGCGAGGACGGCGACCTGCGCCCCGACATGCTGGTGCGGCTCCCGGGCGGGAAGGTGGTGGTGGTCGACTCCAAGGTCCCGCTCGACGGATACCTGTCGGCGATCGAGGCCACCGACGAGGCCGAGCGGGAGCTGCACGCCCTGCGCCACGCGCGCCAGACGCGCGAGCACATCGCCAAGCTGGCCTCGAAGGGCTACCAGCGCCGGCTCGAGCTCTCCCCCGAGTTCGTGGTGATGTTCATCCCCTCCGACGGCATCTACCAGGCCGCGCTCGCGGAGGACCCCGCGCTGATCGAGTACGGGGTCTCCGAGCAGGTGCTGCTGGCCACGCCGACGACGCTGATCGGCCTGCTGTGGGCCGTCCACTACGGGTGGCGCCAGGAGCTGATCGCGCAGTCGGCGCGGGAGATAGCCGACTGCGGGCGCGAGCTTCACCGCCGGCTCGGCCGCTTCGTGGAGCCGCTCTCGAAGCTCGGCCGCCAGCTGGACTCCGCGGTCGGCGCCTACAACGACGCCGTCGGGTCCTTCGACCACCGTGTGATCCCGCAGGTGCGCCGCATCGAGCAGGCCGGCGCGGGGTCCGGGCGGGAAGTCGACGCCCCCGCGCCGATCGACGTTGGGGCACGCACGATCACGGCGCGAGCGGGCGCCGAACAGGATCGGCCCGGGCCGGACGCAGCCGCCGAGCAGGCGGCGCTGACGGCAGCGGCTGCAGCCCTCTTCGACGGCGACTGACGGCGACCAGCACGAGCGCGAGCGCCACCGGCACCGTCGCCGGCAGCTCGTCGACGGCCAGGAACAGGAGGTCGAACAGGAGCGCGAGGACGGCCACCAGCAGCGCGGCGCGCAGCTGTTCGGCCAGGCCGAGCTCGCTCGCCAGCAGGGCCCCGAGCGCGCCCGCGATGAACAGGTCTCCGTAGCCCATCACCGCGGAGCCGAGCACGGCGCTCTGCAGGCGTGGCAGCCCCGCCACCGGGTGGGCGGCGTTGAGCGCGTTGTTGGGGCGCTGCAGGAGGTCCGCCGTCACCAGCGCCGTGTCGGCGAGCGCCATCAGGACGATCCCCCACGCGAGCCACCGGGGAGGGGTCACCGCCGCCAGCAGCACGCCGAGCGAGACGCAGCTGAGCCCCGTCAGCGACAGCGCCGCCGCCTGGCCGGGCAGCGCGCCGTGGTCGGCCCAGGCCAGCGCGAACAGCGGGATCACCAGCAGCGCTGCCGGTGCCCGGGCGCCGCGGGCGAGCACCCCCAGGGCGAGCGCCGCGAGCAGCGGCACGCACACGAGCGCGAGGTAGGTCAGCCCGTCGGCGCTGGCGTGTTCGGCGGCCCGGGTGATGAACACGAAGGCGACCACCGACAGCGGCGGGATCAGCGCCCAACGGCCGCTGCGCAGGCCAGCCAGGCGCTCCCCCCGCAGCGGCGCCGGCAGCGCCACGAGCGCCCCCTGGGCGATCGACAGCAGCACGATCGACGGCCAGAACGACAGCATGACGTCCAACATAGAGGCCGCCGAGCCCGCCGTTCGCCACCTCGGCGGCGCCCCCGGCGGGCGGTGAGACGCGGGGGGCGATCAGGGCCGCGGGACGGTCAGGGCCGCGGGACGGGTCAGGCCCCCGGGGGCGGTCAGGGCCGCGGGACCGTTACGCCCGGGGGCGGTGACGCCGTCGCCGCGGGGCGTGCGGCCTGCGCCGGGGTGACGCCGCCGGCACCATCCGGTTCGTGTTCCCGCACCAGCAGCGAGGCCCCGATCGCCCCTCCCAGGTCTCCCAGGGCCGCCACGTGCACGGCGGGCGGGTCGTCGTCGGTGAACAGGTGCGGCACCATCGCGTCGGCGATCCGCTTCGCGTAGGGGTGCCCGAGGCGCACCCCGAGGCCGCCGCCGATCACGATCCCTTCGACGTCGAGCACGTTCATCACCGAGGCCACCCCGGCCCCGAGCGCGCGCACGGCGCGGTCGATGATGTGCACCGCCAGCTTGTCGCCGTGTTCGAGCGCCCTCGCCCATACCCCGCTGGTCAGCCGTGTGCGGCCGTGCTCGTCCATCAGCTTGAACAGGTCCGTGCGGCGGCGCTTCTCGCGGTGCAGGTATTCGGCGTGGGCTTCCATCGCGGCGCGCCCGGCGTAGGCCTCCATGCAGCCCCGCCGCCCGCACGTGCACCTGGCGCCATCGATCTCGACGACCACGTGGCCGATCTCGCCGGCTGCCCCGCGGCCGACCCACGGCCGCCCGTCGAGGATCAGCCCGCCGCCGACACCCGTCCCCCAGAAGACGCCCAGCAGCGAGCGGTACAGCCGCCCGGCGCCGAGCCTGAACTCCGCCATCGTCGCGACGCGCACGTCGTTGCCGAGCGCCACCGGGCAGCCGAGCAGCCGTTCGAGCTCAGGTCCCAGCGCGAACGGGGCCTCCCAGTCCGGCAGGTTGCGGGCTCTGGAGACCTCTCCCCCGCGCACCGTGCCCGGCGAGCCCACCCCCACCCCGGCGAGCGCATGCGGCTCGACCTCGGCCGCCGCGGCGGCGTCCCGCAGGGCCGTGCCCATCTCGCGGGCGATGTCCGGTGGGCCGCCCGAGGTCGGCGTCGGGCGCCGGGCGGAGCCCAGCACGCTGCTGTCCTCGTCGACGATCGCCGCCTGGATCTTGGTGCCGCCGAGGTCGATGCCCCCGAAGCTGGCCATGGCGGGCTGGGCGGCTTAGTGCGGTCGGCTCGGGTCGGGGATCGCCGAGGAGCTGGGCTTGGTAGGCACGGTCGGGAACGGGAGCCCCTGGATGCGCCCCATCAGCGCTTCCCACTGCGAGTTGCTCAGCGCGCCGCTGCCGAGGTTGCGCGCGGGCGGCTGCCCCGCTGCGGCGGCCTGCGCGCGGGCGCCCGCCGCGCCGGCCGGCGCGGCCGTGGGGTGGTGCGGGGAGAAGACGAGCCGGATCTGGTTCCAGTACACGCTGCTGGCCTTGGTGTTCGACGACTGCGGGTAGCGCATCAGGCTGAGGATTTCGTGCGGCACGAACCGCTGGGGGAGGGTCAGCAGGGTGCGGATCGTGAGGTCGGTGATCGTGCCGGGCCCCTGGTGGTGGGCGACCTTGGCGCCGTTGATCGCGGAGATCCCGACCGTGCGGCCGTCGTAGGCCGGCGACAGTTCGCCACCGGCGGTGTACTCGGGCTGCCCGCAGCGGAGTCCGTTGATCGTGGGCTCGAGCCCGCTGCGCGCCAGGAACGCGATCACGGCCAGCGCCCGCTTGTCGATCACGCCGCTGGAGATGTCCCGCCGGCCGCAGCCGTAGATCGAGATTTCGGGATCGGAGAGGATCGCGCGCTGCAGCTGTGAGCGGGTGAGCAGCAGCACGTCGCTGGCGGTCGCACCGAGCAGCGCGTTCGACGCCTTCGCGCCCTCGGGGTGCAGCGCGGCCTGCAGCTGCGCCCAGTTGGACAGCACCGACCCGGGGTCGATGCTCGCCGAGTCGCCCGCCGGCTGCACGGCGAAGCGGAGGCTGCCGGCTTTGCTTTCGGGGGAGACGCTGACATGGCCGAGCACGGTCCCGGCGGCTACCACCGAGCCCTTGCGCAGCGGGTGGCTGGCCGTGCGAGCCTGGCGCGCCCGCTCGGTGGCTTTGGCCACGGCCGCCGCCTTCGCGTCGGGGTTGCCCGGGTGTGCGTACAGGCGCACGCGTCCCATCCCGGCCGGGACCCCCGCGGGCGCCACCGGCGCGATGGTGACCTTGCCGCTGTTGGCCGAGGAGCCGTGACCGGCGGGCTTGGGGGCGGGCGGCTTGAGGGTCAGCGGCTGGGTCCCGGCGCTCGCCGGGCCCTTCGGCGCGGGTGCCTTGCTGGCGGCGGCGACCGCCGCGCTCGAGGCGCCGGCCGGCGTCTTCGGGGTCGTGTAGGTCGGGGCGATGGCGCCGAGCCCCGCGTAGGTGAACACGTCGCCGTACACGTCGCGCAGGATCACGTACAAGCCGAGCCTGCGCGAGGCTCCGAGGCCGATCACACGGCCGTCCTGGACGGCCACCACGCTGGCCTTCGAGGAGGTCCTCAGGTCCGCCAGCTTGAGGGGCTGGGCGGTCGCGGTGCCCGCCGCGGCCGCCTGCGGCGAGGGCGGGGCGGTCGAGCCGGGGGTGTCCTGGCTCGGCTGGGCCGGCGTCGCACCGGCGGTGGCGGTCGAGCTCGAGCTCGACGGGGTTTCCGGCGTCGCCGAGGAGCTGCCACCCGGCGTGCTCCACGAGAGCTCCTTGCCGGTGACCGGCAGCCGACCGTCGATCAGGCCGGTGAGGGTCGCGATCACGCCCTTCGGGTAGGTGGTGATCAGCTTCGCCCGCAGGAGCACCGAGCTCACATATTCTTCGGAGTGGTTGTAGGCGAGGATCGCGGCCTTGAGGTTGTCGGAGGCGCCGGCCGCGCGCAGGTAGCGGGCGGCGGCGAAGATCGCGTCGACGGGGTTATAGGGGTCCGCGTAGCCCGCGTCGAGGGCGTCGACCCCGTACTGCAGCCAGGTGCCGGGCATGAACTGCATCCACCCCACCGCGCCGGCGCTCGACACCGACAGGTCGGTGCCGTAGTCGGTCTCGATTTCGTTGATCGCGGCGAGGATCTGCCAGGGCACGCCATACTGGACGGCGGCCGCCTTGTAGATCGGCAGCAGGAACAGCGGGACCCGGTAGAAGTC
>DATJBO010000172.1:0-12746 GCA_035515315.1 Solirubrobacteraceae bacterium | reverse complement strand
GCGAGGCGATGCGCCGCGGCATCCTTTCGTAGCGGGATGACCATCCTCCTCGGCGCGGCCTACAATCGCACCCCCGGGTCGATCCAGCCCGGGCCCCCTTGCCGGAGTAGCTCAGTCGGTTAGAGCAGCGGAATCATAATCCGCGTGTCGGGGGTTCGAGTCCCTCCTCCGGCACTCAGAAGCCGCTGCAATCAACGGTTTCCCTCATCGTGCTCGAGGCAGGACGGCCAATTTGGTCTCCAATTGGTCTCCAAATTGGTCTCGGGAGACGCGAGCTGTCGGAGTCGTCGACGATGGCCCTGGCCCTCCATCGACGTCGCTGCTCCTGGAGGCCTCGATTGAGGGCGCCGAAGGGACACGTGGTGTGCCGGCGCGGCTCACGCGCCGATGTCTGGTAGGCGAAATACCGCCTGCCGGACGGCGCAACGTCGATTTCCCGCGCTGGCACATCCGGGTCGTCGCCTCGTACACCGAGCGGACCCTCACCACGCCGAAGTCCGGCAGGGGTCGCGCTTCGGCCGCGCTTCGCGCGCCCCTGTCGGGGCCGCCTTGACCGCGAGGCACCTCCGGCTGATCATCGATTAGGTGGGCTCGTCGAGCCGACCTGACCGCTCAACCGCCGGAGCCGCGGCGGCCAGTCAAGCGGCCGAGGGCCGCGACCCCTTCAGGGGTTGACGGGCCGGCGCGGCGGAGGCAGCACCGCAGGCATGCCGGCCCCGGCGCGAACCGCTCAGAGGGGCTCGTGCATTATCGACCAAAGCAGCTAGGTCTAACCTTGAAACGATCTTCTTGCTTGTCGATGTCTTGGTTCCTGACGGCCTCGCACGTGACGGCATCGTCCTCGGATGGCGTGTGGGGGTCGGCGACTCGATCGGTCGCGATGAGACGATCGTCGAAGTCTCGTCCCTCGAGCTCGATGTGGAGCTGCCCTCGCCGGTTACCGGCACCGTTGCAGAGCTACTCGTTAGCGAGGGCGACACCGCTGCGGTCGGGCAGGTGATCGCACGCGTCAATACTGGCGATGGCTCTGACGGCGGCGCAGCCGGCGTGCGCGAGCCCCGTGGACCGCTCCCCAGGGACGAGGGCGACGAGGCGTGGAGCGACGCCTGACGCTTAGCGCATCAGAACAAGCCGTGGGAGCGGTATCGAGCGCGACTACGACGCGCTCGGGCGATCCGCCGCAAGCGCACTACGGGACTCGCCGAACATATTCCGCCCGAAACGAGTAGCCGTCTTGGCCCGGGGGCGGGACCTCGATCCACTCGAACTCAACGGCCTCGCCGGCATTGAGCGACCTCTGGGTGGTTGAGGCGAACGTGACTGCCGCGTTGGCGAGCGACCTGCCATTCGTCCCGTTCCAGCGCCCGTACGAGCTGCGCGCCGGAGACGACCGGCAGGCGACGAGCGCTCACGCAGGCAGCGGGAACTTGCGGCGGATCACGCCGGTGTCGAGGGAACGACCCTCTTCGCGCAGGCCCTCGACGTAGAGCTCGAGGGCCTCAGTCGCATTCGCGACGGCCTCATCCAGCGAGTCGCCCTGCGTGTGAAGACCCGGCAGGTCGGGCGCGTACACGTGATAGCCACCCTCCTCCTGGGGGGCGAAAACGAGCTCGATCTCGCGCGGCTCAGCCATAGCCAACAGCGTAGCCGTCACCCGGGACCGAGGGCCGGATCGCCCCACCCCCTCGGGCTGCTCTTGAGCTTGGAGGCCGGCGTTTGTGCATTGGCGCACGACGCGGTCTCCAGGCGCCCGACATCACCGGCGGCCCACTCGCCTCACCGTCGACCCGCAGCCTCCCGGCGGCCCCTCCGATCGCCCTGCTCTACTACGGGTCGGCTTCTGTCGGTGGCGTCGGTTCTCCTTCCGGGGCAGGCCGTCGCGCCGGCGAGGCACGAGCAGCCGCGGTAGCCACGCGCAGCCGCGGTAGCGTCGAGCCGCCCTCTCTAGAGGCGAGCGCGCCGCAGCTGGGAGTACCGGTTCGCCGCGATCCCGGCCCAGATCAGCTCCACGACACCGAACGGCCACGTGCCGGCGAGGAAGCCGTAGCTGCTCGACAACACGCATCCGACCGCGAACGCCAGGACGAAGCCGTTGCCGCGGCGCTCGAGCGCGTACATCAGCATCATGAAGGTCAGGACCGCTACGCCGTAGAGGGTCAACACGACCCCAGTGTCTCAGGGACGGCTCCGTGACGGCACGATCGGCGACCCCAAATGGCGCCCCTGAGCGCCGGCCGCGACGGACTACATTCGTCTCATGGCAGGTGTGCCGGATTTCTCTGCTCCTGGCCCGTGGTCACTGCCTGTCGGCGGTTACGTCGTCGAGGAGCTCGACCTGAGCTACCCGGCCGTCCTCGTGGCGCGCGATCCCCGCAGCCGCAGCCAGCTCAAGGTGCAGCTGAACCTGCCGTTCACGCTCAGCGACGAAGGCGCCGGCCAGCAGGAGATCGGCCCCGAGGTGGATGGATGGGACGAGCAGGCCGGGCATGGCGTGGTGTACCTCGGGCCGCGCGAGCTGATGCCGCTCCTCTCGCCGCTGCGGACGCTCACCGGCGACGTCATCGACTACGCCACCGTGTGGCCGACGTCGGAGCTGCAGATCGAGACCTGGCGCGGGCGCATCGTCACCGTGTCCGCGAACGACGGCGGCGAATGGGAGGTGTTCGGACCCGGCTTCTATATCGTCGGCGTGTTCGGCCAGCCGACAATCTGGACCGGCGAGCTGTGGCGGCAGTAGCAACCTGCGCGATCACTCCCGGCCGCGCCGCCCACCCCGCCGAACAGGTCCTGCTCGGCCCTCGCGGAGGGTGCGGGCGCTTGCTTGACTCGAGCGGTGGCGCCCGCACCCTCCTCTAGGAGGGACGGATACGGTCCTTATGTTGCGAGGTCCGGGGATCTTCTGCAGTGCCGACCCCGCTCTGCCGCACACGGTCTCCAGACGCGGCCCCGCGGCACACGGCAACGACCCATGCGCCGGCGGCCAGCCCGGCTACCGCAACGATCGTCAATGTGACAAGCACTGCCTACTACCCCCTTTGCAGCCACAGCGTAGAGCAACCGCCGGGGCGGGTCAACACGTGCGTCGCCGCCCGTCGCCGCCACCGCCGCCCACCGCCGCCCATCGCCGCCCATCGCCGCCGGATCGGTCTGCCGCAGGGGGTTCCCGCTTCAGGCGAAGCCCCGGCCGAAGCCGCCGGGTTCCGGTGCCTCGATCAGTCGGGCCGGTACATCCGCTCCAGCACACGCAGCTTCACGCCCACGGGTGCGGGAGAGTTGATGCGCATGTACCAGCGGATCACGGCTCCGGGGATGATGCTCCGCTTGCCCTGGTCGAAGGCCTCGAGGGACTCGCGCGCGACCTGCTCGGCCGAGATCTTGCCCGGCACCGGTGGCAGGTAGCCAGGCTCGTAACCCGCGACCTCCTGCCACTCGGTGGGCACCGGCCCGGGGCTCACACACAGCGCCTTCACCCCCGTCCCTCTCAGCTCGGCGCTGAGTGCTTCGCTGAACGACCGGGCGAAGGCCTTCGAGGCGCTGTAGCTCATCTCGAACGGGATCGGCTGCATCCCGGCGGTGGAGGCGACCGTGATCACGCCCCCGCGACGTCGCGAGAGCATGCCCGGCAGGAAGGCGTGGGTGAGCGTGACGAGCGCCTCGCAGTTGACCCGCACGAGTTCGGCGTCGCGCACGTGGTCGATGTCGACGAAGCGCCCGTGGGTGCCGAAGCCGGCGTTGTTGACCAGCATGTCCACCTCGAGCCCGAGCTGCCCCACCTTCGCGGCAAGCCCGGCGGAGTCGTTGGCCAGGTCGCACGACACGACGTGGGCTCGCCCGGGCAACTCGGAGGCCAGCTGTTGCATCCGCTCGGCGCGCCTGGCCACGAGGATCAGCTCGTATCCCCGCGCCGAGAGCTGCTTCGCGAACTCTGCACCGATGCCCGAGGAGGCTCCGGTGACAAGCGCCACTTCCGCCATCGCGGAGCACCCTACACGAGTGCGGATGGCCGGCGGGTGGCCGCCGTCTACAGCCGCCCGCTCGGCCCGCGCACCGGTTCTAGTGCACCACCACCTTGCCGACCATCCCTTCCGAGACGTGGATGGTGCAATGGTAGGAGAACGTGCCCTTGTGGGTGAAACGGACCGTGTAAGACCCGTGGCCCTGGGTGTGCGAGCGGAAATGGGAGCCGGTGACGTTGTGTTCGACGCCGCCGTCGCGCCACTCCCAGGTGACGCTGTCACCCCGGTTCACGTTCAGCGTCGCGGGGTGAAAGCGAATGCCTTGGAGCGTGACGACGTGGGTGCGTGCGGTGTGGCCGCTGCTGGCGAGCGCAGCCGCCGGCACTGCAATGGCGCCACAGGCCGTGAGCGCGAGCGCCGCGCGCCTAGCGGTGCGGGCGCGAACCGCGCGCTTGCTTGGGGAGGACATCGATCTCCTTCCGGGCTCGTCAGGTGGGAACTGGCGGGAAACCTCTCGCTCGATCATCTTTCCACTAGGACTCCGAACGACACGCAACCTTTCACGCGGCCGTGGCGGTGCGGTGCGTGACGCCGACCGCCAGCTACAGTCCATCCGTCATGTGCTCGCCTCGAGCACACACGGTGGGGGTCTGATGCCGCCGCTGGATCCTGCCTCTCTACCTCAGCACACCGACCGCCTGTTTCGCGCCGCGTGGGCTCTCACGGGCTCGCGCGAGGACGCCCAGGACCTGGTGCAGGAGACCTTCGCCCGCGTGCTGGCGCGTCCCCGCATGCTCCACGGCCAGGACGAGCTCGCCTATCTGCTGCGGGTGCTGCGCAACACCTTCCTGACGCAACGACGCACCGCCTCGCGCAGGCCGCAGATCTCCGGGAGCCAGCTCGAGGAAGTCGAACCGACGGACCCTCGCACGGGCACCCGCCCCGAGCAGGCGGTCGAGACGCGCGAGCTGATCTCGCGGATCGCATCCCTGTCGGAGGATCACCGCCTCGCCCTCGTGGCCGTGGACGTTCTCGGACTGTCCTATCGTGAGGCGGCCCGCGCCCTTCGCACGCGGGAGGCGACGATCGCGACCCGGGTGTTCCGGGCACGCCAGCGGATCGCCCGGGAGCTCGGCGACAGCGCACCGGCGACGCGGCCCGAGGCAGCGCCGCGGCCCGAAGAGGCCGCGCGGTCCGGGGAGGCCCCGGGACCCGAGGAGGCCCCGCGGGATCCCGACATGGCGAAGCCGGAGGGCGGGAATAAGAAGGGTTCTTCGGGAGTCTTTACAACAGAAGGGCCAAGATGATGCGACGACGAAAGGCAGAGGAGCGGCTCGCACGGGCGGCCGACGGCACCCTGAGCGAAGCCGATCGCCGCGAGCTGGAGGCGGAGGTTGCCACCTCCCCCGAGCTCGGCGAGGAGCTTCGGCTGCAGGGCCGCGCCCTCACGCTCATGCATGCGCTCAACGACGAGCCTGCGCCCGCGGAGCTGCACGCCTCGGTGCAGTCGCTGCTCGCCGACGTCCCGGCAGAGCGACCGCGCGCGAGGCGTTCCTGGCGCGCGCGGGGTTCCTGGCGGCTCGCTCCCGTGGCGGCTGCCGCGCTGGTCGTGGTCGCGCTGGTCGCGGTGCTGCTGTCGTCTGGGAGCTCGAGCAAGCCGACCGTCAACCAGGCGGCGCTGCTGGCGCTGCGCCAACCCACCGAACCATCGCCGGCGGAGAGTCCCGGCAGCAAGCCGACGCTCCAGCGCCAGGCGGCCGGCATCCCCTTCCCCTACTGGAAGCACGAGCTCGGGTGGACCACCAGCGGCGCACGGGTCGACCGCTTCGCCGGCCGCCCCGCGACGACCGTCTTCTACAGCGCCCCCAAGCCGTCGGGGGGCACCGCGCGGGTCGGGTACACGATCCTCTCGGGGACCGCCCTGCCGCTTCCCGAGGCGCCCACCGTCGAACACCGCGGCGTGCGCTACTACGTGCTGAGCGACCAAGGGGCGACGGTGGTGACCTGGCGCCGGGACGGTCACACGTGCATCCTCGCCGCGCGCGGGGTCGCCCCGCGGACGCTACTGCACCTCGCCGCCTGGGCCTAGCGGCCTCCCCCGGGGCTGGGCCCCTCGCCTAACGGGCCCGCAGCACCACGATCACGGTGCGGTGCGCGGAGCCGGCGCCCGGCACGGTGAGCGTCAGGCGCACCTGCAGCCTCAGCTGCCCGCGCCGTTGCAGCACCCGCTGCGCACGTCGGTCGATCGCCACCGCGAAGCTCACGCGGCCTGCGCCGAGGCCCGAGCGGGTGAGGCTGCCGACCGTGGTCGCCCGCGACACCGCCGTCGAGATCTGCCCCGAGGGGGCCAGCAGCCGGACGACCAGCCGCGAGCCCCGCGCCGGCACGCGGACCGTGCCGCGGACGGTCTTGCCGTGCTGCACGGCGGCGAGCGCCACGGCAGCCCCGGCAAGAGAGGCGGCGGCGCCCCCCGTCTGGGCGCCGGCGCCGCCCTGAGTCCCTGCGGAGGAGCCGGGCCCGCCGTACCCGTACCCGCCGGTGCCTTCCTGGTAGCCGGACGGGGTGGTCGTGGTCGGGGATGTGCCGGTCGGCGTCGTGCCGGTCGTGGTCACGTTGGTCGTGGTGGTGCCCGCCGGGGAGACCTGCACGGTGCCGGTCATGTACGGGTGCACGGTGCAGAAGAACGTGTACGTGCCCGGCGTGGAGAACGTGCAGCTCCCTTCCCAGTTGGTGGTTCCGCTTTCAGGAACGCCGCTGCAGGCGGGCTTGGCCGGCCCCGATTTCCATTTGACACTGTGTTCGAGCGTGGTGGAGGCGTTCTTGAAGATCACGCTCCCCCCGGCCCCGATCGTCACTTCCGAGGGCGACCACTGCCTCGATTCCAGGCCGTTGATGGTCGGGGTGCTCCCGGCGCTGGTGGCGAACGCCGGCAGCCCCCCGAGGACCACGCCGAGCACGGCGACGAGCGGCAGGTAGCGTGCTCGTGGGCCCACATCTATCCGGACTCCGCCCGCGGGGCGATCCTTCCCGCCCCGGCCCACGCGGCGGGCGGCCCCCTACGGCGGGCGGCCACCTCCGCCGGGCGGCCCTCTACACCGGCCGTCCGGCTTCGGCCTCCTCGACCGCCTGCGCCAGGGCCCGGCGGCCTTCCTGCAGGACCGGCTCGCCGTGCGAGACCAGGATCCGCTCGCACGGGAGCTCGAGCAGCGCGGCGAGCAGCGCCGCCAGGCCCCGCCGGTCGACGCTGACGTCCTCGAGCCAGCTCTCGGGGCAGACGCGAAGGCGTCCGCCGCCCTCTCCGACCAGGCTGTCGCCCGGCACCAGCGTGGCGGCGCCGGGCAGCCAGAACACGATCTCCCCCGCCCCCTTCAGCCAGCGCGGGCTGACGTCCCTGGGGATCTCGTTCCAGGGGCGCGACCCGGGGGCGCCGTAGGGGTCTTCCCCGTGCCCGGGGACGTAGCGCCGGGCGAGCTCGTCGCGGTCGCGGCGGTGCCAGCGGATCGTCGTGAGGATGCCCACCTGCCGGCCCTCGAGGAGGTCGTCGAGCCACGCCAGGAACCCCTCGCGGTCCTCGCCCGGGATCTGCGGGTCGATCAGCACCGCCCCCTCGTGGAGCTCATACAGCACACTGCCCACCATCTGCGGCCAGTCGCTCTCGGGAGTCCAGTGAGGGCTCGCGGCCTCCCAGCGGTAGAGACCCGGGACGATCTCCACGGCCTCCATCGCCCTAACCGTATTCCCGGTAGGCGCTCACCCAGTCGCGGGCGATCAGCAGCTGCGCCCGGGCAAGTGTCATCAGTCCCCGGCACACGAGCCGGTTCAGCGCCCGCTCGAGATGATCCTTGGGGTTCAGGTAGAAGCCCGCGCGGGTGGGGTAGTCGGGCTCCGGCCAGAGGTTTCGCGGGTCGTTGACGGCGCCGCCCAGCTCGAGGGGGACGAGGTGGTCGTACTCGTACGCCGAAGCCCGGGAGGACGACCCGTAGGAGCGCATGTCGGCGAGCTTCTCGGGCTCGGTCACCGACTCCGGCGGGCGCACGCTCGAGGTCCAGCCCGACATGCAGATCGTCGAGCCGATCGTGTGCTCGGTCACCGCCGGGTTCAGCGCACCGGGCGTGCAGCGCGCATCGGGCAGCTCGAACAGGCCGCTGGCGCGGGCGTGACAGCTGCCGGCGCGCGGCTGGGCCTGCACGACCGAGCCGCTGGCCCGCGAGTAGACGAGTCCGCCGCTCGCGGCGTCGCGCACGGGCGCACCCGCGGCGCCGGCGCCGGCGATCGACGCGGCCACCGCGATCGTCGCAGCCACCGCGGTCAGCGCGGCCACGGCCAGCACCACGGCGACACGGCCTACCAGCAGGGCTGGAATTTCTTCCCCTTGAGCGCGACCGCGAAGCGGGCGCCCATGAAGCCGCGGGACCCGTCGGCCGAGCAGAACTTCTTCGTGGCGAGGTGGTACTCGGCGTTCAGCACCGGCTTGCCCGCGGCGATGTAGGGAGCGAAGTCTTCGCATTCGTGGTACTGGTTGCACTGCTCGGTCAGGGCGCCGTCGAAGTAGCCCTCGAGTTCGGGGGTCTGTTGGGGGTCGTTCTTCTGCAGCACCGCCATCCCGAGCGAGTGCACCTGCTCGGCGACCCACTCGTTGTAGATCACCTGCTGTTCGGCGGTGATCGGGAAGCCGCTGTTGTTGTCGAAGGCTTCGATGTTGTCGGGCTCGACCGCGTCGAAGCCCTCTGTGCGGCACATTTCGAAGCGGCGGGCCATGATCGGCTCCACGATTTCGAGTTCGCGGATGTCGATCCAGCGCTCGCCCGGCCAGCCGTTGCCGTGCCCCAGGACCGAGGACGGGAATGACCCGTAGTCGGGTCGGAACTTCTCGGCCGTGCCAACGTCGACGTAGCAGATCACCTTCTTGCCGAGCGCGTGCAGTTCGCCCACCTGGGTTTCGCTCGTTTCGAAGCCGTCGATGTCGTAGGCCGCGACCGGCTCGCTGTTGGAGACCTTGCCCTGCAGCTGCCAGTACCACGTGAGCTGCGCGGGCGGCGTCCAGTGCGGCGGGTCGCCGGCGGCGGCGAGGCCTCCGGCGGCGGCGAGGCCTCCGGCGGCGGCCCCGCTCGCGATGCACATCCCGGCGACCAACGCCAGGCAGCCGATGATCGCTGTGAGCCGACGGGCCGGCACGGCGAGCCCAAGCTTAGTGGCTGGCATCTTCCGCCGCCGCTCTCAGGAAACTCTCAGCAACCGCAGAGGCTACGCTCAACCCCGTCCCCGAACCTGGGAGCGAGCCACCAGACGGCGAGCGGGAGGACCATGTGAGCACGATCGAGACATCCCCCGGAGAGGGCCCCGCGATCGCGGGCTCGGCGGCGGACGGCCAGGCGGGCGCCCCGCAGGGCACCGGCCAGCGGATCCTCGTGGTCGACGACGAGGCAAACATCGTCGAGGTGATCGCGATGGCACTGCGCTTCCAGGGCTTCACCGTCGAGCAGGCCTCAACCGGAGCGGAGGCGCTGTCCGCGGTCAGCCGCTTCAAACCCCACCTGATGATCCTCGACGTGATGCTTCCTGACATCGAGGGGTTCGAGGTGGCCAGGCGCCTGGGCGCCCAGCGGGCGGGCGTGCCGATCATCTTCCTCACCGCCCGCGACACGACCGAAGACAAGGTCCGCGGGCTCAGCGGAGGCGGCGACGACTACATGACCAAGCCCTTCAGCCTGGAGGAGCTCGTCGCGCGCATCCGCACGATCCTCAGGCGCAGCGGCCAGGCCGCTCCCGAGTCGGGCAGGCTCGTGTTCGAGGACCTGGAGCTGGACGAGGAGTCCCGCGAGGTCACGCGCGGCGGCCGGCCGATCTCGCTCACCGCCACCGAATACCGGCTGCTGCGCTATCTGATGCTGAACCCGCGCCGCGTGCTGACCCGCGCGCAGCTGCTCGACCACGTCTGGAACTACGACTTCGGTGGTGACGGCCGGGTGCTCGAGACGTACATCAGCTACCTGCGCAAGAAGCTCGACGGCGACGGTCCGCCGCTGATCCGCACGGTGCGGGGCGTCGGCTACGCGCTCCAGGCTCCAAGACCCTCTTGATGTCATCGCTGCGCGCCCGCGTCCTGGCCAGCCTGCTGGTGTTGGCGAGCGCCGGCCTGCTGGCGCTCGCGGCCGTCACCTACACCGAGCAGCGCTCGTTCCTGGAGGGACGCCTCGACCAGCAGGCACGCTTCGCGGCGCCGGTGCTCCACGGGGCGCTCAGCCGCTCCGGCCAGGGACCGCTGGGAGAGCACTTCGGCGGCGCCGGCGCACCCGCGGGCAGCGGGACGTTCGGTCCTCCCGCGATCGCCCCGGGAGCCGGCGGCGGGCCAGGCGGCCCCCGCGGGGGAGCCCCCGGTGGCGCCCGTGCCGACCTGCAGCCAGGCACCTACGGGGAGCTGCGCGACGCCTCCGGCAAGGTGCTGCGCCACGTGTTCATCACCTTCGGCCAGCGCACCCCGGCGGCGCCGAAGCTGCCGGCGCGCGTCCCAGTCGGAAAGCTCTTCACGGTCGGCTCGGTGGGATCCTCGGGACCGCAGTACCGGGCGTACGCCGCCCGCGACATCGACACCGGCGGCCTCACGATCGCGGCGGTCCCGACGACCGAAGTGCAGCAGACCCTGCACCACCTCCTGCTCGTCGAGGCGCTGGTGATCGCCGCCGTCCTGATCACCCTCGCGATCGTCGGCTCGCTGGTCGTCCGCCTCGGGCTGCGACCGCTCGACCGGATGGAGGCGACCGCGGGCAAGATCGCGGCCGGCGACCTGTCCCACCGCGTGAGCCCGGCGAACGAGTCCACCGAGGTCGGCCGCCTCGGGATCGCCCTCAACGCGATGCTCGACCGTCTCGAGGAGGCCTTCCAGCAGCGCGAGGCCAGCGAGGCGCGCCTACGGCGGTTCCTGGCCGATGCCTCGCACGAGCTGCGCACGCCGCTGGCGTCGATCCGCGGCTACGCGGAGCTGTTCCGCATGGGCGCCACTGCCGACCCAGCCGCCACCGAGAACGCGATGCGCCGGATCGAGGAAGAGGCCGAGCGCATGGGCGTGCTCGTCGAGGACCTGCTCGCGCTCGCGCGGCTGGACCGCCCGCCCGAGCACGAGCGGGAGCCCGTCGACTTCTCACAGCTCGCGGCCGACGCCGTCGCCGACGCCCGTGCGGTGGAGCCCGAGCGGGCGATCACGCTCGAGGCCTCGCCCGGCGCGAGCGTGGTCGGCGATCCGCTCCAGCTGCGCCAGGTGCTCGGGAACCTGCTACGCAACGCCCTCACGCACACGCCCTCGGCGACACCCGTGGAGGTGGCCGTGCGCGAGTGCGACGGCGAGATCACGCTGTCGGTCCGCGACCACGGGCCGGGGCTGCCGACCGGCTCGCCCGAGCAGCTGTTCGAGCGCTTCTGGCGGGCCGAGGGCGGCCGCGAGCGCGGGCGCGGCGGCGCCGGGCTCGGGCTCGCGATCACACGTGCGGTGGTGGAGGCGCACGGCGGCTCCATCAGCGCCCGCCAGGCCGTCGGCGGGGGCGCCGAGTTCCTGGTGCGCCTCCCGGCCGAGCGGGCCTCCCGCGTGGCCGAGGCCGCGACCGCCTGAGCGCCGTGCGGGCCCTCGTTCAGCGTGTCAGCCACGCCTCGGTGAGCATCGACGGCGACACGGTGAGCTCGATCGGCGCCGGGCTGCTGGTGCTGCTCGGCATCTCCGTCGAGGACGGCGAGGCGGACGTCGAGCGGCTCGCCAGGAAGGTCGCCGCGCTGCGCATCTTCCCGGACGCCGAGGGCCGCATGAACGAGCCGCTCGGCGATCGCGAGATCCTGTGCGTGAGCCAGTTCACCCTGTACGGCGACACCCGCAAGGGCAACCGTCCGAGCTTCGTGGCCGCCGCCCCGGGCGAGCGGGCCGAGCCGCTGTACGAGCGCTTCTGTGAGCTCACCAACGCCCGCCGGGGCGTGTTCGGCGCCTACATGCAGGTCGCCCTGCTCAACGACGGACCCGTGACGCTGCTGCTCGAGTCCTAGCGCGGCTGCCGCGCGCGGCCCAGCGCTGCGCCCAGCCGTGCAGCGGCCCCAGCAGCTCGAACAGCTCGCGCCCCTCGCGGGTCAGCTCGTAGCCGTCGTCGGCGAGCGTCACGATGCCCGCCTCGCGCAGCTCGCGCAGGCGTTGGCTGAGCACGCTCGAAGACATCCCGGCGCAGCGCTCCTGCAGGACCCGGAAGGCGAGCGGAGCGTCCCTCAGCTCCCAGATCACGCGCAGCGCCCAGCGGCGTCCGAGCAGGTCGAGCAGCGCCATCACGGGGCGCCCGCTCGATGAGCCTCGCACCGGGAGCCCCGGTGACGCGGGCCGTCGCGCGCTCACCGGCGTCCGCCGCCCGCTCGCGGCCGCCCGCTTCGTAAATCGAAGCAGAACTCGTTATGCTGCGAAAACGAAAGCAACCGAGGATCGGAGTGTAGATGAGCCAGGCACCGCGCATACAACCCGTACAGGAGCCCTACTCGGAGGACGTGGCCACGATGCTCGCGAAGTGGATGCCGCCGGGCGCCGAGGCCGAGCCGCTGCGCCTGTTCCGCACGCTCGCCGTCCACGAACAGCTGGCCAGCCGCATGCGCCCGCTGGGCGCCGGCATCCTCGGATCGCACGCGCTGGTGGAGCCGCTGCTGCGCGAGGTGATGATCGCCCGCACCTGCGCGCTGACCGGGGCCGCCTACGAGTGGGGCGTGCACGCGGTGGCCTTCGGCCGGCCGCTCGGGCTCGGCGACGAGCAGCTGCGCTCGACCGTCCACGGC
>DATJBO010000171.1:0-37616 GCA_035515315.1 Solirubrobacteraceae bacterium | reverse complement strand
ACCGACGTCGCGCGTCCACACCGACGAGGCCAGGCCGTAGCGCGTGGCGTTGGCCCACGCGATCGCCTCCTGCTCGTCGCTGAAGCGCTGCACGGTGATCACGGGCCCGAAGATCTCGCGCTGGATCATCTCGTCGTCCTGGCGCAGCCCCGCCACGACGGTCGGTTCCAGGAAGAAGCCGGGACGGTCGGGCTCGCCGCCCCCGGTCACGACCTCGGCGTGCCCGGGACGGCGCTCGAGGAAGCCCTCCACGCGCTCGCGCTGGCGCGCGGAGTTGACCGGGCCGAGGGTCGTCTGCGGCGAGAGCGTGTCG
The DNA here is from genome assembly GCA_035515315.1 of Solirubrobacteraceae bacterium. Taxonomy (GTDB): domain Bacteria; phylum Actinomycetota; class Thermoleophilia; order Solirubrobacterales; family Solirubrobacteraceae; genus Palsa-744. The sequence goes on along the minus strand of DATJBO010000171.1, from coordinate 37,303 downwards.
CCCACCACCAGGCCACGCGCCTGGTCCGCCAGCCCGGACACGACGTCGTCGTAGACACCGGCCGAGGCGAGCACGCGGGTGGCCGCCGTGCAGTCCTGGCCGGCGTTGTAGTAGCCGGTCCCCGCGATCGTCTCGAGCGCGCTGTCGAGGCTGACGTCGTCGAACACCACGACCGGGGCCTTGCCCCCGAGCTCGAGGTGCACGCGCTTGAGCGTGTCCGCCGCGGTGCGCGCGACGTGCTTGCCGGTGTCGACCGACCCGGTCAGCGAGACCATGTCCACGTCCGGGTGCTCCAGCAGCGCCTGCCCGGTCGGGCGCCCCGGCCCCGTGACCACGTTCAGCACCCCCTTCGGGAAGATGTCGGCGGCCAGCTCGGCCATCCGCACGGTCGTGATCGGGGTCGTCTCGGCGGGCTTCAGCACGACCGTGTTGCCGGCCGCCAGCGCCGGACCGATCTTCCAGATCGCCATCATCAGCGGGTAGTTCCAGGGTGTGATCTGGCCGATCACACCGACCGCTTCACGGCGGGTGAAGGAGGTGTAGCCCTCCATGTACTCGCCGGCCGCGCGGCCCTCCAGGCAGCGGGCGGCGCCCGCGAAGAAGCGCAGGTTGTCGGCCATCACGGGCAGCTCGTCGCTCTTGACCGCCTCGATCGGCTTGCCGGCGTTCAGCGCCTCCAGGCGGGCGATCTCCTCGGCGTGCCCGTCGATCGCCTCGGCGAGCGCCAGCAGGGCCTCGGCGCGCTCGGCGGGGGTCGTCGCCGCCCAGCCGTCGAAGGCCCGCCGCGCGGCGGCAACCGCGCGGTCGACGTCCTCGGCGCTCGACACCGGGGCCCGCGCCAGCTCCTCGCCGGTGGCGGGGTTGAGCACGGGTTCGGTGTCCCCCCCGGCGGGCACGTGCTCGCCGTCGACGAAGTTGCTGAGGGTCTCTGCGGTGCTCGCCATTGTGCTCGCCTCTCGGTGTCGGGGTGTCTCGGGTGCTCAGGTGTCGCTGGGTGTTCGGGTGTCGCTGGTCGGTCGCTAGGAGTGGGCGCCGCTGAGCTGGAGGGCCTCGGCGACGGCCGGATGGATGATCTCGCCGGCGCGCACATTCAAGCCCATGCGCAGGCCCGGGCTTCGGTCGAGCGCGGCGTCGATGCCGTGGTCGGCCAGCTCGATCACGTAAGGCAGGGTCGCGTTCGTGAGCGCGTTGGTGGAGGTGATGGGGACCGCCCCCGGCATGTTCGTCACGCAGTAGTGGGTGATCCCGTCGACCTCGAAGGTCGGGTTCGAGTGGGTGGTCGGGCGGGAGGTCTCGAAGCAGCCCCCCTGGTCGATCGACACGTCCACGAGCACGGCGTGGCGCTTCATCAGCGCCAACTGCGAGCGGGTCACGACATGGGGGGCGCGGGCCCCCTGCACGAGCACGGCACCGATCACGAGGTCCGCCGCGGGCAGCATCTCTTCGATCGCCAGCGAGGAGGAGAAGACGGTCGAGGCGCGCCCGGCGAACGCCACGTCGAGCTCGCGCAGGCGGTCGATCGAGCGGTCGAACACGAACACGTCGGCTTCCATCCCGATCGCGATGAAGGCCGCGTTCATGCCGACCACGCCTCCCCCGATCACGAGCACGGTCGCGGCCGCCACCCCCGGGACGCCGCCGAGCAGGATCCCCCGCCCGCCGAGCGGGCGCTCGAGCATGAACGCCCCCGCCTGCGTGGCGATCTTGCCCGCCACCTCGCTCATCGGGGCCAGCAGCGGCAGATGCCCCTCGCCGTCGGTGACCGTCTCGTACGCGATGCAGATGGCGCCCGACCGCATCAGCCCTCGCGCCAGCTCGGGCTCGGCCGCCAGGTGCAGGTAGGTGAACAGCGTCTGCTCGGGACGCAGCATCTCCACCTCCGGGGGCTGGGGCTCCTTCACCTTCAGCACCAGCTCGGCCTCGGCGAACAGGCTCTGGGCGTGGGGGAGCAGCTCCGCCCCCTGGGCGACGAACTGCTCGTCGTGCATCGCGCTGCCCTCCCCCGCCCCCGCCTGCACGAGCACCTCGTGCCCACGGGAGGTGAGCTCTCGCACGCCGGCGGGCGTGATCGCCACGCGGTACTCGTCCGCCTTGATCTCGGTGGGTACCCCGATCCTCACCGCGCCAGCTCACGCCCGCGCAGGGCCAGCCAGAACTCGATCCGGTCGCGGGCGTTTGAGAGATCGCGGCCCGTCAGCTGTTCGATCCTGCGGATCCGGTAGCGGAGCGTGTGGCGGTGGCAGTACAGCGCGCTCGCGGCCTTCTCCCAATGGCCGTTGTGCTCGATGAACAGGTCCAGCGAGCGGGCGAGTTCTTCGCCGTACTCGCCCTCGCCCTCCTCCAGCGGCCCGAGCACGCTGCGGCAGTACGAGCTGAGCGCGTCGTCGTCCTGCAGGGACAGCAACAGCTGGAACGCGCCGAGGTCCTCGTAGCCGGCCACCTCGGGGGCGTCGCCGTTACGCAGCCGCACGGCCTCCAGCGCGCAGCGGGCCTCGTGGAAGCTCATCCGCAGGCTCTGCGTGGGACCGATGCGACTCGCCGCCGCGGCGACCTCGCCGAAGCGCGCCACCAGCTCGGTCCGGATCGTGCGGGCGAGCTCCATCGGCGCGAGCTCCTGGCCGCCGCCGGGTGCGGCGTCGACGACCGCGCACACCAGGCCCGCGCGGATCGCCACCAGGCTGGGAACGCCCTCGCGCTCGAGCATGCGTTCCACGCTCGCCGCCGCCAGCGCCGCGTCGGGCGGGCGGAAGGCGAGCACGGCCACCTGCCCGCCGATGCCGAACGGCCGCAGCCGCGCCTGCACGTCCTCCGGATACAGGTGCCCGGTGAGGGCCTCCGCGAGCACGTCGCCGGCCACGTTTCGCTGCAGCAGCTCGTAGCGTTCCTCGAGCAGCCGCGCGAAGGCACGCTCGGTGATCGCGATGAACGGCAGCTCGTAGGGGACCTCGAACAGCGGGAACTCGTGTGCGCGCGCCGCCTTCACGAGCGCCGGCGGGATGCGCTTGTGGGTGAAGCCGGTGCCGAAGCCGAGGCCCGTGATCTGCTTCTCGACGAGGCGCTCGATCAGCCTGCGTTGGGTGGCGGCGTCCGTCAGCGCCAGGCCCGTGCTGAGCAGCAGCTCGCCGCCTTTCAGCCACGGGGTCGGGTCGGCCAGCTCGGTCGCGTGCACCCACCGCACATGCGCGTCGCCGTGCTGTTGGCCGCAGACGAGCTTCAGGCCGAGCTCGCCGATCAGGCCTTCGACGGTGAGCTCCACCCTTGCACCATCTCCGAGGCCACGCTCAGCGCCGGCCGCAGCACGGCCTCGATCTCCTCGAACTGCCCGGGGCCCGCGATCAGCGGCGGGGACAGCTGCACGATCGGGTCGCCGCGGTCGTCGGTCCGGCAGATCAACCCGCGACCGTAGATCTCGGGAGCGAGGAAGCCGCGCAGCAGCTGCTCGGCCTCCTCGGCGTCGAAGCGTTCCTTGGTGTCCTTGTCCTTGACCAGCTCGATCGCCTGGAAGTAGCCGGCGCCGCGGACCTCGCCCACGATCGGCAGGTCACCGAGCGACTCGAGCATCCCCCGCAGCGCCTGCTCGTTGGCGCGGACGTTCTCGCACAGCCCCTCCCGCTCGAGGATCCCGATGTTGGCCAGCCCCACGGCGCACGCGACGGGGTGCCCGCCGAAGGTGAAGCCGTGGGTGAAGGCGGTGCGGCCGTCGCCCAGGAACGGCTCGGCGATGTGGTCGCCGGCGATCACCGCGCCGAGCGGCGCGTAGGCCGAGCTGAGGCCCTTGGCGGTGGTGATCATGTCGGGCTGGTAGGCGTAGCGTTCGCAACCGAACCAGTGGCCCAGCCGCCCCCACGAGCAGATCACCTCGTCGGAGATCAGCAGGACCCCGTGGCGGTCGCAGATCTCGCGCACACGCTGGAAGTAGCCGTCCTGCGGGACGAAGCACCCGCCCCCGTTCTGGACGGGCTCGAGGATCACCGCGGCGACCGTCTCGGGTCCCTCGAAGGAGATCGCCTCCTCGATCGCGTCGGCGGCCCACAGTTGATCGCGGCCGGCCGGCCAGCGGTAGGAGTTGGTGTTGGGCACGTGGATGCCGCCCGGCGTGAGCGGTTCGAAGGGGGTCCGCAGCGGCGTCAGCCCCGTGGCGGCGAGCGCTCCCATCGAGGTCCCGTGGTAGGCGAGCTTGCGCGAGATCAGCTTGTGGCGGGTGTCGTCTCCGCGCAGGTGGTGGTAGGCCTTGGCGAGCTTCCACGCCGACTCGACGGCCTCCGAGCCCCCGGACGTGAAGAACACGCGGTTGAGGTTGCCGGGGGCGAGGCCCGCCACGCGGGCGGCCAGCTCGATCGAGGGCGGGTGGGCGTAGCTCCAGTTGGTGAAGAACGGCAGCTCTCCCATCTGCGCCGCCGCCGCGCTGACGAGCTCCTCGCGACCGTAGCCGACGTTCACGCAGTACAGCGCCGACAGCGCGTCGAGGTAGCGCTTGCCGTGCTCGTCGTACACGTAGCAGCCCTCGCCACGGGCGATCACGGGGATCGCGTGGTGCTCGTCGTAGGAACCCATGCGGGTGAAGTGCATCCACAGGTTGCGGCGCGCCAGGCGCTGCAGGCGGTCGGGCTGCTCGGCGATCGGCACGCCGCTCGGGCCCGGTGCGCCGGGCGCGGCGGTGGAGCCGTCGCGCGTGTCCATGGGGCTCGTGGGGCTCACCGGGTCGACCGCAGTGGGGCTTTCCATCTCGTCTCTCCCTCCCGCTACCGGAACGCGCTCGCTAGACACCTTGAACAACGATATCCCGCTTCGGGGCTCGGGACAATGACGGTGGAGGTCAACACCTGAGGAGCGGTATGTACAGGATGTACATGCACGACGGTGCCTTTTGGGGATTGCGCCCATTGTGCATCCGTCCGTGAGATTCGTAGCCTTTGTATCGAGCGCGCGCCACCCCCGGCGCGGCCCGGAGAGGAGCGTCCGATGGCAGTTGAGACCGCCGTTGTATACGGAGCACCGGCGACCGGCAAGGTCGAGAGCAAGGGCCTCAAGCGCAACGCGATCGGCTACGTCTCGAACATCGTCATCGGGGTCGCCTCGACGGCGCCCGCCTACTCGCTCGCGGCGACGCTGGGGTACATCGTCGCCGACCCCGGGGTGCGCACCCACGCTCCCGGCGTCCTGCTCGCCTCGTTCGTCCCGATGCTGCTGATCGCGGCGGGCTACCGCTACCTCAACAAGGCCGACCCCGATGCCGGCACGACGTTCGCCTGGACGACGCGCGCGTTCGGCCCGGGGATGGGGTGGGTCAACGGCTGGGCGATCTTCCTCGCCGACGTGCTCGTGATGGCATCGCTCGGGTTCATCGCGTCCACCTACACGTTCAAGCTGGTCGGCTGGCACTGGGCCGAAGCGCACAAGGGCGCCGGGCTCGTGGGCTGCATCCTGTGGATCTGGCTGATGACGTGGATCTGCCACCGCGGGATCGAGCTGTCCGCGCGTGTGCAGCAGCTGCTGCTGAGCTTCGAGGTCGCGATGCTGGCGATCTTCGCCGTGGTGGCGCTCGTGGACGTGTACGGCGGCAACGCCGCGTCACACTCGATCCACCCGCAGGCGTCCTGGTTCAACCCGTTCGCGATGCCGTTCCACGACCTGCTGGTGGCGTTGCTGCTCGGCATCTTCATCTACTGGGGCTGGGACTCGGGGGTGTCGGTCAACGAGGAGTCCGAGGACGCGAACGAGGGGCCCGGGCGGGCGGCGGTCGTCTCGACGCTGCTGCTGGTGGCGATCTACCTGGTCGTCTCAGCCGGCGCGCAGGCCTACCACGGGACGTCCTTCATCGCCAGCGAAGAAAACGCAGAAGACGTGCTGAACGCGCTCGGCAAGGGCGTGCTCGGCGCAGTGGGCGTGAAGTTCCTGATCGTCGCCGTGCTGACCTCGGCGGCGGCCTCCACGCAGACCACGATCCTGCCGACGGCTCGCACCACGCTGTCGATGGCCAAGTGGGGATCGATCCCGTCGGTGATCGGGAGGATCCACCCCCGCTTCCTGACGCCGACGGTCTCGACGTGGGGCTTCGGGCTGCTGTCGATCGCGCTGGCGGTGCCGCTGATCCTGACGTCCGAAACCGTGCTCGAACTCGCCGTCGTGGCGCTGGGCATCCCGGTGTGCTTCTACTACGGCTCGACCGGCTTCGCGTGCGCCTGGTACTACCGCAGGGAGATCTTCACCAGCGCCCGCAAGTTCGTGCTCGTCGGGCTAGCCCCGTTCGCGGGCGGCGTGATCATGTACGCGATCGGGATCTACGCGCTCAAATACTACGGTCACAAGGCCAACGCCGAAGGCAAAGAGTACCTCGGCCTGACGCTCCCGCTGTGGCTCGGCGGGGTCGGCATGCTGCTCGGCGTGGCGCTGATGATCGTCTCGCGCCTCTACTTCAAGCCGTTCTTCGCGCGCAGGACCGAAGCCGCCCCGGCAGGGCTGCTCGATGCGCCCGTGGAGCACGCCCCCGCCCACCTGATGGGGCCCGAACACGTGACCCACGGCGCGCACCTGCTGGTCCCCGAGGCCGACGGGGGATCCCCGCCCGAGGGCGGATCCCCGCCCGGGGACGGGTCCACGTCCGGGGACGTGCCAGGGGAGCCGAGCGACACGCCGCCGTCCGCCGCCTGATCAGCCGAGCGACCCGCCGCTGTCGGCGCCCGATCAGCCGCCCGGGTCCAGCTCCATCACGCCGTGGGGCGAGCCCAGCTCCGCCAGCAGCGCCAGGAACGGCGCCGCCGAGAACGCCTCGGGGCCGAGCACGCCGGTGCCCCGCCACACGCCGCGGTCGAGCAGCTCGAGCGCGACCACGGGGTTGATCGCCGTCTGCCAGACGACCGCCTGGCTGCCGTACTCGCGCATCGTGTACTCGTTGTCCACCACGTGGTAGAGGTAGGTCGAGCGGGGGGCGCCGTCGGTGCCGGTCCCCCGCACCCACGTCCCGGCGCAGGTGCGGCCCGTCATGCGGTCCCCGAGGGTGGCGGGGTCGGGGAGCACGGCCGCCACGACGTCGCGCGGGGAGACCTCGACGCCCCGCACCGCGACCGGCTCGGTTGAGTCCAGGCCGAGCATGTGCAGCGTGCGCAGCACCTCGATGAACTCGTTGCCGAGCCCGTACTTGAAGGTGACGCGCTCGCACTGCACCCAGCGGGGGATCAGCACGACCTCCTCGTGCTCCACGTTCACGCATTCGACCGGCCCGATGCCCTCGGGGAACTCGAACACCTCCGGCTCCGAGAACGGCGGGGTCGTGTAGAAGCCCCGCTCTCGCTCCCAGATCAGGGGCGGGTTCAGGCACTCCTCGATCGTGGTCCAGATCGAGAAGGTGGGCGCGAACTCGTACCCCTCGACCCGCAGGTCCGCGCCGTCGCGAACCCCCACTTCGCCGATGGCGGCGAACAGCTCGTCGGCCGCGTAGCGGGCGAACAGGTCCGACAGGCCGGGCTCGACCCCCATGCCCACCAGCGCGAGCAGGCCCGCCTGCTGCCAGCGCTCGCTCTGCTCGAGCTGTGTCTCTCCCAGCATCCGGCCGGGCAGCTCGTGCGGGCGCTCCGGGTGGGGGTGGGACAGCGTCATCGCCATGTCCACGTATGTGACGCGTGTCTCGAATGCGGCTTGGAAGATCTGCTCGTTGAAGCGGGGATCGGTCGCGTTCAGCACGGCGTCGGGGGCCACGCGGCCGATCAGCTCCGCGACCGAGCCCTGGTCGGAGGCGTCCACCCGCTCGGCGGAGAAGCGGTCGGGCTCGCCGAGCCGCTCCGCGGCCGCGCCGGCCCGCTCCAGCGAGATGTCGGCCATCACGACCTGCGAGAACACCGGCCGGCGCTGAGCGATCGCGGCAAACGCCGCGCCCACTCCGCCCGCCCCCACGACGAGCACCTTCATCGCTCGAGGTCCCGGCCGGGCTGCTTCACGGTGGCTGGAGTGTTGCGTATGCTGCGGCGATCCGCGCGGCTGAAGACAAGCCCACGTTCAGCGCCGGCGTGCCCAGCCCCCCCAGCACCACCCCGCCGAGCGCCGGAGTCCCGGCCCCCCCGCCAGAGCACGGCAACGGCACGCTGCCGCATGCCCCGGCGCGCACACGCGCGTGGCGGCCGCGGTGGGCCCCATCGCCCGACCTGCCCGCCGCCGAGCTGGCGCTCGCCGCCCTCGCCGGCGTGGCGCTCGCGGTGCTGACGACGTGGCCGCTGGTCCTGCACCTCTCCAGCCGCATCGCCCCCGACCTCGGCGATCCGGTCCGCACCGCCTGGCAGGTCGCGTGGGTCGGCCACGCGCTGTTCCACGACCCGCTGCACATCTTCGACTCCAACGCCTTCTACCCCCACCCGCTGAGCCTCGCCTTCTCAGACTCGCTACTGGGGTACGGGCCGGTGGCGTGGATCGGGACGGGCACCGTCGCCGCGCTGGCCCGCTACAACCTGCTGTTCCTGTTCGCGTGGTCGCTGTGCTTCTTCGGCGCGTACCTGCTGGCCCGAGAGCTCGGCCTGCGCCGCTTCGCCGCTGCCGCCACCGGCCTGGCGTTCGCCTACGCCCCCTACCGGATCACCGAGGCGGGGCACCTGCACGTGATCTCCTCCGGCGGCATCGCGCTGGCGCTGTTCCTGCTGCTGCGGGGCTACCGGCGCGACTCGCGCGCACTGGTGCTCGGCGGGTGGGTGGTGTCGGCCTGGCAGGTGAGCCTCGGCTTCACCCTCGGGCTGCAGTACTGCTACCTGCTCGCGGTGCTCGCCCTGATCGTCGTGGTCGGGTGGGCGCGCCGGCGCCGCTCCGAGCGGGCCAGGAGCGAGCGCCGCGGCGAGCAGCCGCCGCCCGCGCCACTGATCCCGCGGCGCCTGCTGGGCGTCACGCTGGCCGGGGTCGCGCTCCTCGCGGTGGTGGCCGTCTACCAGTCCCGCCCCTACCTCGAGGTCTCCCACAAATACCCGACGGCCAAGCGCACGATCAAAGAAGTCAAGAACTACTCCTCTAGCTTCCCCGCGCTGCTGTCCGCGCCCGCGCCGAACCGGGTCTGGGGCGGCGCGACCGCGGGCATGCGCGCGCACGTCCACTCCAAGAACGAGGACGTGTTCTTCCCCGGCGGCCTGATCCTCGCGCTCGCGATCGTGGGGCTGTTCTGCAGCACCTTCACGCCGCGGCTACGAGTCGGGCTGGCGCTGGGGGCCCTGGTGTGCTCGATCCTGGCGCTCGGGATGGGCCTGAACCACCCCGGCTACCCGTATCGGCTGCTGTTCGACTACGCGCCGGGCTGGAACGGGGTGCGGGTGCCCGGCCGCGTGTTCACCACCGCCACGCTGTTCTACGCGCTGCTGGCCGGAGCCGGGGTGCAGCTGCTGCTCGACGTGCTCTCCCGCTGGTGGAAGCGCCGCCCGGCCGGGAGGACCGGCCGGCTGGCAGCGGCACCCGCGGCGGTGGGAGCGGTGCTGCTGGTGGGGATCCTCGGCGAAGGGGCCGGGCGCATGGCCCACCCGGTCGTCCCCCAGCCGGCCGCGGCCGAGACCCGGCTCGCGGGACCGGTCATGGACCTCCCCACCAACGGCGTCCTGGACCGCCTGTGGCAGTACTACTCGACCGACGGCTTCCCGAAGATCCCGATCGGCAACAGCACCTTCGACATCCCCGCCGTGGACGACCTGCGCGGTGGCATGCTGGGCTTCCCCGACAAGGCCAGCGTCGAGAAGCTCCGCTACTACGGGATCAAGACCGTCGTCCTGCACACCGTCATCCCCAAGGGCCTCCCGCCCGAGCGAGGGTTGGAGATCCCCGAGCCGCCCGACCCCGTGGCCGCCGCAGCCAAGCCCGTCGCAGGCCTCGGCATCACCCGCCGGCAGGTGGGCTCGGTCGTGATCTACGAGATCGGCCCCGGGCCCAAGGCCCTGCATGGGAGCGACTGAGGGCCCGGGGGCTCCCGCCCCCGGCGCCGGCAGCGACGGCGAGGCGACGACGCAGCCGGGCGGGGGGACGGCGCGGTTCGAGGCCGAGCGGGGACGGGCCGCGCGGCTGGACGCCCGGCGGCGGCGGCGCCTGGGCATCGCGGCGATCGCGTGCGTCGGGGTCGCCTTCGCGACCATGATCCAGAGCTTCTCCTGGAACCAGACCTCCCACTACGACCTGATCCGTGCGCTGAACCAGGAAAACACGACCATCACCCCCTACCAGGCGAACACCGGGGACAAGGTCGAATACCCCGAACACAGCGGCCACTTCTACTCCGCCCGCGCCCCCGGCCTGGCGCTGTTCTCGCTGCCCTTCTACGACGCGCTCAATCTCGTGAACGCCGAATCGTGGACCCGCGCGCACGTGGCCCCGCCCAATCACCCGGGCGACGAGATGATCTACCTGATCGGCCTGTGGGCGAACGTGCTCCCGGGTGCGCTGCTGCTGCTGCTCGTGTTCGCCGTGGCCAACCGCTTCGAGCCCGGCTACGGGGCCGCCACGGCCGTGATCGTCGGCCTCGGCACGCTCGTGCTGCCGCTCTCGACGCTGCTGTTCAGCCACGTCTTCACCGCCTTCCTCGGCTTCGCCGCCTTCTGGCTGATGTTGCGCGAGCGCGACGGGCCCCCGAGCCTGCTGCTGTTGTGGCTCGCGGGGCTCGCGGTCGGCTACGCGGTCGCCTCCGAGTACCCGGTGTTCTTCGTGGGGGTGGTCCTCGGCCTGTTCCTGCTCAGCCGCAGCGACAGCTTCACGGTGCGGGGCGTGGCCACCCGCGCGGGCGCCTACATCCTCGGGGGCATCGTCGGGATCATCCCGCTGCTGCTCTACAACCACTACGCCTTCCACTCCTGGACGCACCTCGCCTACTCCGACGTGCCCCGCCAGCACAAAGGCTTCTTCGGGATCGAGGCCCCGAGCCTGAAGATCGTCTCGACGCTGCTGTTCGACTCCCGGGGCCTGCTGACGATCTCCCCGGTGCTGATCATGGGCGCGATCGGGACGGTGATGCTGTACCGGCGGGGGCGCCGTGCCGAGTCGCTCACGATCGGCGGGGTCTGCCTCTGCTACCTGACCTACAACTCCGGCTACTACCTGCCCTTCGGCGGCGGCTTCATGGGGCCGCGGTTCCTGACCACGATGCTCCCCTTCCTCGCGTGCCCGCTGGGGATCGCGCTGAAGCGCTTCCCCGGCCCCACGGTGACGCTCGCCGGCGCGTCGATCGCGCTGACGGTGATCGCCACCATCACCCACCCGCTGGTGGGATACGAGACCGAGACGGTCGTCTGGGAGCGGTTCCTCTCGCAGGGCCTGCTGCAGCCCACGATCGCCTCGGCGTACGGCCTCGGCCGCGGCTGGGGCGGGATCTGGGTGTTCCTCGTGCCGGCCGCGGCGGGGCTGGTGCTCGCCACCGCGGGCACGCGGCGGGTGCAGCTGACGGCGGCGGGCGTCGGCTGGGGCGTGCTCGCGCTGCTGGGGTGGGCGCTGTTCGCGGCGCTCGCGCCGAGGCTGCTGGGGATCGACCACGCGGGTCTCGAGAGCATCTACAAAGCCGGCGACCACACCGCGCTCAATCCAGCGCAGCCCGGGCGCGCCTACAGCGACTACCCGCTGGACAAGCTCGTCCCGATCGGGGCGGTCGCGGGCCTGCTGGCACTCGGCGCCTTCGCGCTGACGCGCAACCAGCGGCGGCGCCCGCGCCGTGCCCGCGGAGCCCAGGCGCCGCCCCGGACCGAGCCCGCGCTCAGCGGATAGAACCATCGCCCAGGCCCCCGGGGGGGTCGCGAGCCCACGGGCGCGCGGGACCCTCCACCGGTCCCGGCGCCACGCCCGCGGGACCCACCACAAGCCGGCGTGGGGACTCGCCACGCCCTGGGCCGGCAACTCGTCAAGTGGGGCCCGGCGACTCGTCAAGCGGGGCCCGGCGAGCGCCCCGCGGCGACCGGGGGCGACTGTAGGATCCGCCGCCCCGATGAACGAGACCCGGCCGTTGGTGTTCCTGATCGCGAGGCCCTCGATCGACCTCGAGGCGATGGAGGGCTACCTGCGCGAGGTCGGCGGGGAGTCGTGGCTACGACAGCGGATCGAGGAGAGCGAAGCGGCGCCGAACCCCGGTGAGCTGCTGGTCGAGTTCGGCGGCCGGGCCTGCTACCGCAGCTGGGAGCCGGGGCTGAACCCCAACGTCACGAAGGTGCGCACCGACCAGCTCGAGTACTTCGCCAACATCCTGCGTTCCGCCCACGGCAGCGTGCTCGAGCACGCCAACTACTCGTTCGCGCTGCGCAACGTCAGTAGGACCTTCACGCACGAGCTCGTGCGCCACCGGGCGGGCTCGGCCTTCAGCCAGGAGAGCCTGCGCTACGTGCGCCTGACGGACATCGGCTTCCGGGTGCCCCCGGCGCTGGAGCCGGTGCGTGAGCGGGTGCTGTCGATCGTGGAGCAGCTCGAGGAGTTCCAGCGCGAGGCCGCAGAGGAGCTCGGGATCGACGCCGAGGGGATCCCCTTCCACGTCAAGAAGGAGGTCACCTCCGCGCTGCGGCGACTCGCCCCGATCGGCCTCAGCACCGACATCCTGTGGACGGCCAACGCACGCACCCTGCGCCACGTGATCGAGATGCGCACGGCGCCGGGAGCCGAGGAGGAGATGCGCCTCGTGTTCGACGAGATCGCCCGCGTGATGATCGCCGAGGCGCCCGGCCTGTTCCAGGACTTCAGCCGCTCCGAGGACGGCTCCTGGGCGCCCGAGCACCACAAGGTGTGAGCCGGCTCTAGTCCTCCTCGGCCTGCATCGTCTTGACCTGCTCCTCCAGGCGCTCCATCACGTCGGGGTCGCGCAGCGTGGTGACGTCGCCCAGCGCACGGCCCTCGGCGATGTCGCGGAGCAGCCGCCGCATGATCTTGCCGGAGCGGGTCTTCGGCAGGTCGTCGGTCCAGATCACGCGCTTGGGGCGGGCGAACTTGCCGATCCGCACGGCGACCGTGTCGCGGATGCCCTCGACCGTCTCCTCGTTCCCCTCGGTGTCCCCCTGGAGGGTCACGAACGCCACGATCGCCTGCCCTGTGTCTTCGTCGTGCTGGCCGATCACGGCCGCCTCGGCGACCTCCTCGTGGGCCACGATCGCCGACTCGACCTCGGCCGTGGACAGCCGGTGCCCGGAGACGTTGACGACGTCGTCGATCCGCCCGATCACCCAGAAGTAGCCGTCCCGATCGCGCCTGGCAGCGTCGCCCACCAGATACGTCTCGCCGCCGAAGCGCCTGAAGTACGTGTCCACGAAGCGCTCCTCTTCGCGGTAGAGCGTGCGCAGCATCGACGGCCATGGGCGGGTGAGCACCAGCAGCCCCTGCCCTTCCCCGATCGGCTCGCCGGTGGACTCGTCGAGCACCTCCGCGAACACACCGGGGAACGGGTTGGTCGCCGAGCCGGGCTTGGTGGCCGTGATGCCAGGCAGCGGCGTGATCATGATCCCGCCCGTCTCGGTCTGCCACCAGGTGTCCACGATCGGGCAGCGTTCGCCGCCGATCACCTTGTGGTACCAGAGCCACGCCTTCGGGTTGATCGGCTCGCCCACCGACCCGAGCAGCCGCAGGGACGAGAGGTCGTGGGCGTTGGGCCACTCGGCCCCCCACTTGATCGCCGCCCGGATGGCGGTGGGGGCGCAGTACAGGATCGTCACCCCGTAGCGCTCGACGGTGTCCCACCAGATGCCCTTGTCCGGATAGTCGGGGGCTCCCTCCCACATCACCGAGGTCGCCCCGTTGCACAGGGGGCCGTACACGAGGTAGGAGTGGCCGGTCACCCAGCCTACGTCGGCCGCGCACCAGTACACGTCGGACTCCGGGCGCAGGTCGAACACGAGGCGGTGGGTGGCCGCCACCGTCGTCAGGTAGCCGGCGGTGGTGTGCAGGATCCCCTTCGGCTTGGCGGTGGAGCCCGACGTGTAGAGCACGAACAGCGGGTGCTCGGCGTCCAGCGGCTCGGCGGGGCACTCGGGCGCGGCGGCGGCCATGATCTCGCCGTAGAAGACGTCGCGGCCCTCGCGCATCGAGCACGCGGTGCCCTTGCTCTGCACGACCACGATCCGCTCGAGCGTGTCCAGGTCGCCGAGGACCTCGTCGACCCTGTCCTTGACGGCAGCGGTGCGCCCCTTGCGGGCCGTCCCGTCGACCGTGATCAGCACCTTCGCGTGCGAGAACTCCATGCGCTCGCGGACGGCCTCGGGCGAGAACCCGCCGAACACGACGTTGTGCGGCGCGCCGATGCGCGCGCACGCCAGCATCGAGACGACCACCTCGGGGATCATCGGCAGGTAGATGCCGACCACGTCCCCCCGCTGCACGCCGAGGTCCTTCAGCGCGTTCGCGAGCCGTTGGACGTCGGCCAGCAACTCGGCGTAGGTGTTCGAGCGCTCGCTGCCGTCCTCCCCGCGCCAGTGGAACGCGACGCGGTCGCCGAGGCCCGCCTCCACGTGCCGGTCCAGGCAGTTGTAGGAGGCGTTCAGGGTCCCCCCGGTGAACCACTTGTAGAAGGGCGGGTCGTCGTCGTCGAGCACCCTCGTGAAGGGCTGCGACCAGTGCAGCTGCTGCGCCAGCGAGGCCCACCAGCCCTCCGGGTCGGCGGCGGCCTGCTCGTACACCGCCGGGTCGTTCAGCAGGGCGTGCTCGCGGAACGCCTGCGGGGGCGGGAACGACTCCACGTCCAGCAGCCGGGCCAGCTCGTGCTCGAGCTCCTCGCCGCTGAGCTTCCCCGGTCCGGTCATCGCCGTCGCCCCGGTCCGGTCATCGCCGTGGCCCCGGTCCGGTCATTGCCGTGGCCCCGGTCCGCGCTTGCGACGGCGCTTGCGCGATGAGCCGCCCGTACCTGCAGGGGCGGGCGCCGGGGCCGGCGCTGCGCTCGAGCCGCCGTTCGCCCCGGCGGCGGCGGTCGCGGGCTGGCCCGCGCCGCCGCCCCTCGGAGCCTGCGCCCGCGAGGGCCACGGACGCGCCTCTCCGGCGGCCCACGCCGGCGGCTCGCCATTCGGCCATTTGCCCGCGTAGAGGATCCCCATCATCACCATCCAGAAGGCCGGAACCACCTGCAGCTCGGCGCCCCCGATCGGAAGCACGATCAACAGGCCCGTGAACATACCCAGGAACGCCATCCAGCGCACCAGCAGGCCGACGCGCAGGGCGTTGATCATCAGCCCGATCATCCCGACGGCCAGCACCAGGCCCGCGATCAGCGCCAGGTAGTCCACCAGTGCCGTGGCCGTGCCGGTCGTGAGCGCGTGTTCGACGGCGGTGTTGGAGTGGTCGCTGCCGACCGCGAACCTGTGCGTCTCCACGGCGCTGATCACCTGGTGGGCGAGCGTCACCGCGGCCACGCCGATGCCGCCTCCGATGATCAGGGGCTTCATCGGGGAGAAGCTCTCGGGGCGGCGGAAGATGGTGGCGTCGGCGAGCAGCAGCAGGACCAGCGTGAGGACCCCCACCGCGATCGCCGCCAGGGTCCCGCCCGCGATCAGCGCGAAGGCGTGGTGGCTGATGAATTTGACCTCGGGCGTGCGGGGGCTGACGGCCGGGTTGGCCTCGCCTTCCAGCGCCGGAGTGAGCCCCTGGACGAGCCCCACCGTGGGAGCCCCGCGCAGGGTCGTGGAGATGACGATCGCACTCAGCAGGTACAGGAATCCGCCCGCGAAGGCGGGTACCGCGAGCCGGCGGCGGCGTGCGGACTCGGCCTCCACCTCGCGGCGGATGTCGCCTGCGTTGGGCATCGCGCAGCGCAGTCTATGATGCGGAGCATGGAGGGTGCTGGGTTCGGTGACATATTCGGCGACCCGGAGGAACTGCAGCGCAGGCTGGCCGAGTTCGCCGAACAGGTACAGGGCAATCAGCGCCTCGCATGGGCCGACAACGCGATCGGCCTCGCCGTGCAGATGACCGTCGCGGCGATCTCGCGGGTCAACCTGCAGGGCGACGCCGAGGCGCAGGCCGACCAGATCCGGGCCTTCATCGCGCGCGTCTTCCCCGAGGCCGTGACGCTGGTACGCGAGGCCCGGGCAGGGCTGCAATAGGCCGGCGCGGCCGCGCACGGCTCCGCCGCGGTTCGCGCGGCGCGGCGGGGGCTTGCGAGGCAGGTCGGGCGGGCCTGCGACACCGGCCGGGCGGCGTGCAACACATTCGGCGTGCAACACATTGTCTCGGCTGATGCGGTAGAACGCGTGCGATGCCGGCTCGCGCCCCGGAGAGAGAACTGACGGTCGCCGTCACCGGACCCACCGGGGAGATCGGGCAGGCGCTCGTGTCCTCGCTCGAGCGGGCGCGCGAGGTCAAGCAGATCCTGGGCATGGCCAGGCGTCCGTTCAACCCGCGCAGCATGGGCTGGACCAAGGTCCGCTACCGCCGCGGCGACGTGCTCAACCGGCGGGCCGTGATGGAGCTCGTGCGAGACGCCGACGTGGTCGTGCACCTCGCGTTCATGATCATGGGCGGCGCACGGCAGAGCCGGCGGGTGAACCTCGACGGGTCGCGCAACGTGTTCGAGGCGTGTTCGCGCTCGGGGGTGAGGCGGCTCGTGTACGCCTCCTCGGTCGCCGCCTACGGCTTCCATCACGACAACCCCCAGCCCCTGACGGAGGACGTCCCGGTGCGGGGCAGCCGCGAGCACTACTACTCGGCCCAGAAGGCCGAGGTCGAGCAGCTGCTGTCGGTGATGCTGGGTGCCGGCAAGACGCGGGCGTACGTGTTCCGGCCGTGCATCGTGGGTGGCCCGAAAGCGCCGCTGCTGATCGACAGCATGCCCTACACGCAGATCTCCGGGCACCTCCCTGGCCCGGTGATGAGCCTGCTCGACAGCGTGCCGATGCTCAAGCCGGTGCTGCCCGACCCGGGCGTCCCCTTCCAGCTGGTCCACCACGACGACGTGGCGAGCGCGATGCGCGCGGCCGTGCTCGGGCGGGGCAAGCCGGGCGTCTACAACCTGGCCGGGGCCGGCGAGCTGAGCGTCAAGCAGCTGGCTGACGAGCTCGGCTGGTACTCGGTGCCGGTGCCCGAGCTCGCACTCGACGCCGCCGCCCAGATGGTAACCCGGCTCGGCTTCCTGCCCGCTCAGGCACAGTGGATATCCGCCTTCCGGGAGCCGGTGATCATGAGCACCGCCAAGGCCCGGCGCGAGCTGCGCTGGCGTCCGCGCCACGACGCCCTGGAGACGCTCAGGGAAACGATCGAGGCCACCCGACGCAACGGCCGTCCGCACTAG
This sequence comes from Solirubrobacteraceae bacterium, assembly GCA_035515315.1. GTDB lineage: Bacteria > Actinomycetota > Thermoleophilia > Solirubrobacterales > Solirubrobacteraceae > Palsa-744. The sequence continues at coordinate 20,118 of DATJBO010000171.1, read as the reverse complement.
CATCGGCCCGTTCCCGCGGCACCGGCCCGTTCCTGCGCTAGAACCGTAGGTCGATGAGCTCGCCGACCGCCGAGGACGCCCGCCTGCTGGTCCAGCTCGCCCGCTGGGGAACCGCCCTGGGCATCGAGGAAGTGCTGCCGTCGCTGCTGGACGAGTCGTTTGACCCGGATATCGCCGACGCGATGGCCGACCGGCCGGTGCGCACGATGTTGATGTTCGGAGAGTCCGTGGGGACGCTCGTCAAGCACGGCCTGCTGAACGACGAGCTGGTCCACGACTGGCTGTGGGTCGAGGGCATCTGGTCCCGCGTCGGCCCTGCCGCCGTGCGGCTACGCGAGCGGCTGGACGAACCGCGGCTGTACGAGAACTTCGAGGCGCTCGCCGCTCGGCGGGGGTAGGCGCCGGGCGAGCGCGGGGTAGCCGCCGGGCGAGCGCGGGGCAGCCGCCGGGCGAGCGACTGCTGAGCGCCGGCCGGCCGCCGGCTGACCGCCGGCACCTGCCCTTACAGGGTCGGGGGCTTGGCCTCGTTCAGAGCCTCGAGCACCAGCTCGTCGTGCTCGGCGGGCTTGACCTTGCGCAGCACCTTCCCCACCCGCCCTGCCGGGTCCACGACGAACGTCGTGCGCTCGTTGCCGAAGTACGTCTTCCCGTACATGCTCTTTTTCGTCCACACGCCGTACCTCTCGGCGACGGCGTGGTCCTCATCGGAGAGCAGGGTGAAGTTCAGCGCGTGCTTTTCCTGAAAGCGCTTGAGCTTCTTCGGAGGGTCCGGAGAGATGCCCAGCACAACGGCATTCGCATCGGCGTACTCGCGCTGGTGGTCGCGCACCCCGCACGCCTGCGTGGTGCAACCCGGCGTGTCTGCCTTGGGGTAGAAGTAGACGACAACGGGCTCGCCGCGAAAGTCCGAGAGCTTGACCTCGCGCCCGTCCTGGTCGGGAAGGGCGAGGTCGGGGGCCATGTCGCCTTGCTCGAGCATGGGGGGCGCATGCTAGCGGCGAGCGAGGTGGTGCTGATGGTCAGGGTGTGAGCCACTCCTGGGGGTCGATGTCGGCGAGGGTCTCGGAGAACGTCCAGCGATGACCGAACGGATCCTCGGCGGCATATTGACGCTCGCCGTACCCGAAGTCCGTCGGCTCCATCAGGATCCGCGCGCCGGCGGCGCGTGAGCGTTCGAAATGGGCCCTGGCGTCCGTCACGCGCACCAGCACCGAATGGGCCACCGAGCCCGGTGTCGGCAACCGCGTGTCCGGCCGCACCTCCGCGAGGATCACTGCGCCGCCCCCGGGAACCTCGAGCTGCGAACGATGCCCCTCGCCGATCCTCAGTCGCTCTGTGAAGCCGAACGCCTCACTCAGCCAGGCCACAGCCTCCCGCACGTCCGCGACGGTCAGCACCGGGACTGTGATGGCGGACGGAACCGAGCGGTTGCTCTTCATGTGCTCATCCCGCCCAGCCGCGCGGCCTGCGACCTCGGCCCGGTCCGGTCCGCCGGCTACTGCTGATGCGACTCGGGGTGTCTGCCTTCGGATAGAAGTAGACGACCACCAGCTCCCCGCGGAAGTCGGACAGCTTGACCTCGCGGCCGTCCTGGTCGGGGAGGGAGAAGTCGGCGGCGCGGTCGCCTGGCTCGATCACGAAGGAGGAGCGTAGTCTTCCTACCGCGCACTGTCACTCGTCCGACTGGTCGCCGCGGCGGCGCACCCGATCGGCGACCTCGGTAGACGCCCGGCAGGGGCTCTCTACGGTCATTCCCCGACCCAGGGTGCGGCGGGCTGCGGCCACAACTTGGCAAACATTTGCGCCCCACTAGTGATACGCTCGCGCGAAGTTGCCATGGCAACTTGCTTGAAAAAGGGGGTTTCGAGCAGATCCGGCAGCCTTCTACCAGGCATGACCCGAAGTCGGCTGCTCGAGCCTAGCTAACGGTTAGGAGGCCGAAAGCGATGATTGAGCGAATCCGGGTACTGCGGCAGAAGCGCCGCGGTGCGCGTTGGATCAATGTTGCAGCCGTGGTTCTCGCGGTCGCGTTCTTGACCGTCGTGGTCACCGCGCTGGCGGCCGGCGGCGGTACGAAAGTCTGCGTACCGACCAAACCAGGGAAGTTCCTGAGCACTCCCAAAAACGGGGGAACCTGTTCCAAAAAGGCAACCCTGACGGAACTCGGAGCGCAGGGTCCGACTGGTGAAAAAGGAGCAACAGGAGAAAAAGGAGCCACAGGAGAAAAAGGAGCCACGGGATCGCAAGGCCCCGCAGGGACCAGCTCGCCCCTCGTCTTCGGTCCGTACAACTCGGCCAACGATCCCGACTCGGGGGAATGCGAAGACCACTGGGCCAACGACAACTACACCCGTACGTACGTCGTCACGCCACTTCCAGATGGCGGGTTTGATGTGACCGCTCTAGCGCGCGGGACGTTCACGACCATTCCGGGCGCCGAGCAGCCCGGGGATACGCCCGGATGCACCGGTACGATCGAAAACGAAGTCACCGGGAAACTCTACGGCGAGTACGTGCTGCACATCCCGGCCGGAGCCGAATTCGACCCCGAAGCGACGTACAGCAGCGAAGACCCCAGCCTGTCTAAATCGACGGAAGAATTCGTCGAAGCGTTCTTCCCCGGACAGTCGGGCCTGGGCAGTTACGCGTGGCAGTTCCACTACAGGACGCCTGGCGGTGAATCGTGGGACAACACGGACCACGGAAACACCGGCAACATCGAAGGCAAAAGCTGACGACGACGGCCAGTTTGCGGCGAGACTCAGCTGGGAACGAGAGCCAGTCGCGAACAAGAGTCGCCTGAGAACGAGAGTCGGCTGAAAACGGCAATCGTGGCCCCCGCTCCGGGGGCCACGAGCGCCGTCCTCACATCCCGCGGGCGCCCCTTGACCCCCGCCAGTAGAGACCGAGCCCGTCAGGGGTACCCTGATCGATTATGTCGGCAACGTTGTCGCGCTAGGGCCGGTGTAGGAGATGCCACAAGACAGCGTGCGCACGGTCGAACGGCTCTACGAGGCGTGGGCACGGGGCGAGTCCCCGGGCCCCCCCGAACTGCTCGACCCCGATATCGAGTACGTCAACCCCGATGGGGCGATCGAGCCGGGAACGCGGCGTGGACTCGAGGCTTTCGGCGCGGCGATCGACACGCTCTTGGAGGGATGGTCCAGGTGGGAGATGGAGCCGGAGGGGTACACGGCGGTGGCCGACCGGGTGGCCGTGGTGGTTCGCTATCGCGCGACCGCGAGGGCCAGCGGGATGGAAGTCGAGGGTCGCGAGTCGGCGCTCCTGACCGTGCGCAACGGCAGGATCGTTCGATACGAGTGGTTTCACGGCCCCGACGACGCACTCAGGGCATTGGGGCTCGCGGACTAGGCGCGCCCATGCGGCCCGACCGGGCGTTCAGCGCAGCAGCCGCGAGAGGCGGCGGTCCTTGAGCACCCGGCCCTCGGTCTGGCAGCGGGGGCAGTAGGCGATCACGTAGTCCTCGAAGTGGACCGACTTCAACGTCGAGGCGCACCGCGGACACGGCTCGCCCTCGTGACGGTGGATGATCAGCGGCATCGGCAGCTTGTCGGGGATCGGCAGCGAGAGCACCGACTCGTAGTGGCTCACGGCGCCGTCCAGCGTCTGGCGGATCTGCTCCTGAAGGCGCACCAGCTCGTCCTCCTGGAGGTCCGAGCCGCGCTTGTACGGCGAGAGCTCCGAGCGCCACAGGATCTCGTCCACCCACGAGCGCCCGATCCCTGCGATCACGTGCTGGTCCCGCAGCAGCGCATGCAGGGGGCGCGGCGCGTCGAGCAGCTCCTGGAGCGGCGGTGTCTGGGGCCACGCCTCAGGGCCCAGCGACGCGAGCGCCTCCTCGTCCTCCAGCTGGTCGGCCGCCAGCAGCTTGACCCACGCGGCCTGCTTGGAGCCGAACTCGCGCAGGCGAAGCTCGCGGCCGCTCTCCAGGCCGAGCAGCATCCTCGAGGTGCGATCCCGCGGGCCGGCGGGCTTGTCGTACAGCTGAAGGCGTCCCGCCGACATCAGGTGGATCAGTAGGGCCAGCCCACCCTCGCTGAGTAGGATCAGGTGCTTGCCCCTCCGGCGCACTCCCGCCACCCGGTCGCCGACGAGCTCGTCGACCGGCGGCTCGAAGCTGCGTAGCGCGTTGACCCCAGGCACCCTCGCGTAGGCGATTCGCTCACCGGCGATCGCCCCGTCGAGCAGGCGGGCGGTGGCCTCTACCTCGGGCAGCTCCGGCATCAGCAGACCATCCTAGGCGCGCCGGCGACCCCGCCCCGGCGCAGCCACCCGTCGCTAGTGGGCGTGGATCGGCGGGCCTTCGTAGCGCACGCCTTCGGGGCTCACCCAGCGCACCCGCCACAGGACCCCCGCGGTGCTCGAGCTCAGGGTCCAGTAGCCCGCGGCGTTCGTGTGCACGGTGCGCAGGGTGCGATAGCCGGAGGACCCCTTCTTGCGCACGAGCACGGTCACCGTGGTGGCCTTGCCCGCCGGCCGCACAAGGCCCCACAGCGAGTAGCCGTGGTGGCGCTTGCTGACCGCCAGTGGCACCGGCCACGCATAGTAGAGCGGCTTGGGCTTGCCGTTGGCGTACTCCAGGCCGGTCTGGAAGCCGACGGTCCCCCCGTTGACGCTCGCCCCGGGGGTCCCTCCGACGGGATCGTCCTCGAGCAGGTACTGGGAGAAGGCGGCCACACGCCCGTTGTTGTAGGCGATCCTTTCGGCCATCGCGTCGTATTCGGCTTGGACCGAGACGGGGACGCCGAGTTGCTTGTTGGGGAAGCTCTGGACGCCGAACTCGGTCAGGTAGATCGGCAGCCCGGCCGGCAGCGCGTGCACGTGGGCCGCTTTGTTGAGCGCGCCCGATAGACGCGAGAGCACGCCGACCGTGACGTTGTCCGCCCCCGGGGTCTTGTACGTGGGGGGCACGGCCACCGTGTAGGCGTGGTGGGCGTAGCCGGTCATCGGCAGCTCGCTGCACGAGCCCACCTTGCGGTAGCGGGAGTTCAGGCACAGCGATTCGCGCAGGAAGGCGAGCGGCGCCACATCGTGCAGCAGGGCTTTGGATTTCTCGCTGCGTAGGAGGCTCTTGACGGAGTCGTATCCGGTGGGAGCCGTTTCGCCGAACAGCACGCGCGGGTGGGTCAGGCCCGCTTCCTGCAGGCCGCGGTAGCCGGCCTGGTAGAGGCCGCGGTAGATGCGCGGGGAGGCGGGCGTGCCGTTGGAGTTGAACTGGGGCTGCAGGAAGGCGGGATGGTTGGGCTCGCTCCAAATCGCGTAGGTGCCGACCTCCGAGCCGAAGTGGCGCGCCACCGCCGTCATGAATTCCCGGAAGTCCTGGCTGTCGGGCCTGGTGACGTAGGGCGCCTTGAGGTTGGAGGTGGCCCATCGCGGCACCGGCGAGGTCACGGTCAGCAGCACCTGCCAGCCGAGATGCTTGGCTTCCGAGAGGATCGGGTCGTACAGGCTCCAGTCGTAGCTGGCGGGGTCCCTGGCGTCGAAGCTTGGGCGGGTGGCACTGGTTCCCCCGGGGGCGACCCGGCCCCAGTAGAGCTCGACCCGCAGGGCGCGCACGCCGAGGTGGCGCATCTGTTCGAAGGCCTTCGCGCGCGTCGAGGGATTCAGCAGGGCGGTCGAGGCCTCGAAGTACACGGCCTCGCCATGGGAGGCGTCGGCCGGCGCGGCCGGGGCGAGGGCGAACAGCGCCACGAGCAGGAGGGGGAGAAGCTGCGAACGCTTCGGCATGGAGCCTATTGACACCTCGGCGCAGGCAAGGTTGCGGTCTTTGTAGCGTTCCCGTCAGCCATGGGCATCCCCGTAGCTCCAGACGACATCGTCCAGACCCCCGAGCAGGGCGAGGCTAACAGCCGCCCTCCCCTGCTGATCCTCGAGCCCCTCGAGGGGTTCCTCGACGCCCACGGCGTCGGCGCGGGGGAGATCCTCGCCAGCCCTGTCGGGGACGGGCACTCCAACGTCACCTACCTGATCCAGCGCGGCGAGGCCGAGGTCGTGCTGCGCCGCCCCCCCCGCCCGCCGCTGCCGCCGAGCGCCCACGACGTGCTCCGCGAGGCCCGCCTGCTGAAGGCCCTGGAGGGCACCCGGGCCCGCGTTCCGAGGGTGCTGGCAGTGGGCGCGGACCCGGCCACGATCGGGGCCCCCTTCTACGTGATGGAGTACGTCGCCGGCGAGGTGATCGTCTCGAGCGTCCCCGCCGCGCTCGACTCGCCCGTCGAGCGCAGGCGGATCGGCGAGCAGCTGATCGACTCCCTGGTCGAGATCCACTCGGTCGACTGGCGGGCCGCGGGGCTCGAGGACTTCGGCAAGCCGACCGGCTACCTGGAGCGTCAGCTGCGCCGCTTCAACGGCCTCTGGGAGCTCAACAAGACGCGCGAGATCGACGCCGTGGAGAGCGTCGGGTCGTGGCTGGCCGAGCACATCCCCGACAGCGGCCCGGCCACGATCGTGCACGGCGACTACCGGCTCGGGAACACGATCTTCGCCTCCCAGGCACCCGCCCACCTGGAGGCGGTGCTCGACTGGGAGATGGCCACGATCGGTGACCCGCTGGCGGACGTAGGGTACCTGTGCATGATGTGGACCGAGCCGGGGGACCCGGAAGGCGGGCTGCGAGAGCACCTCGGACGGGTCACCCGGGCCGAGGGCTTCCCCACCCGGGCGCAGCTGATCGCCCGCTACGAGGAGGTCTCGGGGCGCTCGATGAGGGACGTGCGCTGGTACACGACCCTGGCGCTGTGGAAGAGCATCGTGTTCATGGAGGGCAACTACAAGCGCGCCCTGGCCGGCACCACCGACGACCCCTACCTGAAGACGTTCGGCGACGGGGTGCTCGAGCTGGCCCGCCAGGCGGAGGAGGTGGCACGTGGAACGGCCCCGGTCTGAGGATCGCCGGCAGGGCAACGGGAGCGGGGGCCTCAGCGGCCTGCTGATCGACTGGGGCGGCGTGCTCACGACCAACCTGTTCGTGTCCTTCCACGCCTACTGCGTGCGCGCCAGGATCGACCCGGCGAAGCTCGTGGGCCGCTTCAAATCCGACCCGGAGGCCCGCGGGCTGCTGATCGAGCTGGAGACCGGGAAACTGCCCGAGGACGAGTTCGAGCGTCGCTTCGCCGCGCTGCTGGAGGTCGCCCCCGAGGGGCTGATCGACGGCCTCTTCTCCGGCGTGCGCCCGGACGAGCTGGTGGTGGACGCCGTGCGTAGGGCCCACCGCGCGGGGGTGCGCACGGCGCTCGTGTCGAACTCCTGGGGGGTGCACCGCTACCCCCGCTCGATGTTCGAGGAACTGTTCGACGGCGTCGTGATCTCGGCCGAAGAGGGGATCCGCAAGCCATCGAAACGGATGTACGAGCTCGGCGCCGAACGGGCGGGCGTCGCTCCCGGGGAGTGCGTGTACGTGGACGACCTCCCCTTCAACCTCACCCCCGCCCGGGAGCTCGGGATGGCGGTCATCCACCACACCGACTCCGAGCAGACCGTCGGGGAGCTGGAGCGCCTGCTGGGGATCCCGCTGCGCGCGGGCGAGCCCGTCTAGCCCATCTGGGGCTCCGGCTGTCGGTCGCGGCGCCTCAGTCGCGCTTGCCGCGTCCGTACAGCAGTTTCGCCATGCGCCCCAGCATGCGCGAGGTGCGCGCCTTGTAGGGGAACATGAACGGTTCCTTCTTCATCCCCAGGCGCGTGACGACGATCGCCTGCTGGGAGCAGTACTTGCGGATCCCTCCCGCGCCGTGCCTGGATCCGAGGCCCGATGCCTTGGCGCCTCCCATCGGCAGCTCCAGCACGGTGTAGTTGATCATCGCGTCGTTGACGTTGGCGGCGCCCGCTTCCAGGCGCCTGGCGATCTGCTCGCCGCGCTTGACGTCGCGCGTGAACACCGACGAGCCGAGGCCGTAGTGCGAGTTGTTGGACAGGCGCACCGCTTCCTCGGCGTCGCGGACCTTCATGATCGGCAGCGTCGGGCCGAAGGTCTCCTCGGTCATGATCTTCATCGAGTGGTCCACGTCCACCAGCACGGTGGGTTCGAAGAAGCGACCGGGCCCGGAGGTCTCGTTGCCGCCCGCGAGCACCCGCGCGCCCTTCTGGACGGCGTCGCCCACGTGGTCCTTGATGATGTCCAGCTGGGGCGGGAAGGTGATCGCCCCGACCTCCACGGAGCCGAGCCCTTCCGGCTTGCCGACTCGCAGCTGGCGCACTTTCTCGGCCACTTTCGCGACGAACTCGTCGTACACCGGCTCCTCCACGTACGCCCGCTCGATCGAGATGCACGTCTGGCCGGCGTTCTGCATCGAGTAGTAGGTGGCGAAGTTCGCCGCGCGCTCGAGGTCGGCGTCTGAGAGCACGATCATCGGGTCCTTGCCCCCGAGCTCCAGCGAGGAGGGAATCAGCCGGGCGGCGGCCTCGGCCGCGACCTTGCGCCCGGTGCGGGTGGAGCCGGTGAACATGATCATGTCGACGTTGTCGATCATCGCGGCCCCGGTCCGGCCGTCGCCGGTGGCGATCTGCAGGACGCCCTCGGGCAGCCCGCACTCGAGCAGGCCCTCGGCGAGCAGCAGCGAGGTCAGCGGCGTCACCTCGGAGGGCTTGAGGATCACGCTGTTGCCCGCCGCGAGCGCCGGGATGCAGTCCCCGAAGGAGTTGGTCAGCGGGTAGTTCCACGGGCCGATCACGCCGACCAGGCCGAGCGGGCGGTAACGGAGGATGATCTTCTTGCCCTTCACCAGCAGCTGGCTGGTCTTCACCTTCTCGTCGGCGAGGTACCCGGCCGCCTCCTTGGCCCAGAAGCCGAACGCGTTGCCCGCGTACATGATCTCGGCGAGCTGGGCGTCCTCGTAGGTCTTGCCGGTCTCGGAGACGATCGTCTCCACGATCCGCTCGGAGTTGTCCATCACCCACTTCTGGGCACGGCGCAGGACGCGAGCGCGGCCCTCGAAGCCGTAGGCCTCCCACTCCGGCTGCATCGCGCGACCGCGGACGGCCATCTCGGCGACCGCCCCGCTGTCGAGGTTGGGGACGGTCGTGATGATCTCGCCGGTCGCCGGGTTCTCGACCGGGATCACATCGGCTGCGACCGTCGCGCCGTTCTGGGTCTCCGGGACATGCTGCTCGACCGTGGCCATCTGACTCTCCCTCTCGCTCGCTGTGCCTGTAATGAAGAGTACTCCGCCGCCACCGACTCGGCCGGCGCGTAGCCTGCGGGGCAGGCTCAGCCGGCCTCGTCCTCTCCCGCCAGGCCCACGGCTTCGAGGGCTTCGGTGATGTTGCGGTACTCGCGGAGCTCGGTGATCTTCGCAGCGTGCAGCCTGAACACGTGCACCTCGTCCTCCGCAAATACGGCATCGCTGGCTCGCCCGCGGCCGGTGAGTCGCACGGGTACGACCACATACTCCCCCGCGTCGATGAACTCCTTCGCTTCAACATGGAGCTCGGTGAGATCCGCGAGTTCGGCCAGCGCCTTGGTCAGGCCGTCGTGCCCGCGATGCACCGTCGCGCCGGGGTCGTCCTCTCGGTCCCACCATTCGATACCGGGATCGGCGAGCTCGAGAACGGTTGCCACATCGCCCCGGTTGAAGGCCTCGTTTTGCAGCCGCACGATCTCGACGTTCTGCTGCGACATCGCCCTACCGCGTTCCCCGGCGAGGCTGGCCGACCGGCCCGCTACCAGCTAGGCGGAGAGTTCGATCGAGGTGATCCCGATCGGCTCGGAGGGGCGGTCCTGTGCGTCGGTGGGCGCCGCCTCGAGGCGGTCCACCACGTCCATCCCCTCGTGCACCTCTCCGAACACGGTGTGCTTACCGTCCAGCCACGGGGCCGCGTCGGTGGTGACGATGAAGAACTGCGAGCCGTTCGTGTCCGGGCCGGCGTTGGCCATCGCGAGCGCGCCGCGGACGACCTTGTGGTCGTTGAACTCGTCCTCGAAGGTGTAGCCGGGGCCGCCCGTGCCGGTGCCCAGGGGGCAGCCGCCCTGGATCATGAAGTCCTTGATCACGCGGTGGAAGGTGAGGCCGTCGTAGAAGCCCTCCCCGGCGAGCTTGCGGAAGTTCTCAACCGTCTTGGGGGCGTCGGCGTCGAACAGCTCGAGCGTGATCGGCCCCTCGGTGGTCTGCATCGTGGCGGTGGACATGGCCCCTAACCTACCCGCTCCGCGCTCAGTTCGCGCTCGTGGATGGTGCGCCCCCGCAGCCCCTCGATCACCCGCTCGGCGTCGCCGGCCGGCACCGACAGGAAGGCGAAGCGGTCGAGCACGAGCACGTCGCGGACCGCCTCCCCGTCGAGTCCCGTAGCCGAGGTGACCGCCGAGACGATGTCGGCGACCGTGACGCCCGCCGCGCGCCCGGCCGCCAGCACGAGCTTCACGTAGCCCTGGCCGTCGTCCTTGCGGGAGACGTGCGGCTTGGAGTGCCGCCGGGGCCGCTCGCGGACCGGCGTGGGGGGCGCCACCGCCCCCTGCTCCCACTGGGTGATGCTGGTGCCGATGTGGCGTTCGATGGCCTCGAGCTCGCGCTTCTGGCGAGGCTCCACGAACGTGATCGCCCTGCCCGAGCGCCCCACCCGGCCGGTGCGGCCGATGCGATGCACGTAGGTGTCCGGGGAGGTTGGCACGTCGTAGTTGATCACGTGGGTGACGGTGGAGATGTCCAGGCCGCGGGCGGCCACGTCGGTGGCGACCAGGATCGGCACGCGCCCGCCCTTGAAGGCCAGCATCACCCCGTCGCGGGCCCCCTGGGTCATGTCGCCGTGCAGCGCTCGCACGTTCAGACCGCCGTCGCGCAGCGTCCGGAACAGCTGGTCGGCGCGGATCTTGGTGCGCACGAACACGATCGCCTGGTCGGGCTTCTCCGCGCGCAGCACCTCCACCAGCTTCTCCGGCTTGGCCCGCGCGTCGACGGGAAGCTGGAACTGGGCGACCGTGTCGATCGTCAGCGTGGCCGCCTCGACCTGGATGATGACCGGGTCGTACATGTAGCGGTCGGCGAGCTTGCGGATCGGCGGCGGGATCGTGGCCGAGAAGAGCGCCGTCTGGCGGCTGGAGGGGGTCAGCGCGAGGATCCTCTCGACGTCCTCCAGGAACCCGAGGTCGAGCATCTCATCGGCCTCGTCGAGCACCACGAAGCGGCAGTCGTGGAGCATCAGCGAGTGGCGGGAGATCAGGTCGAGCACCCGCCCCACGGTCCCCACCACCACGTGACCGCCGGCCCGCAGCTGTGCCTGCTGGGAGCGGATCGGGGCGCCCCCGAACACGGCCACCACGTCGATCCCGGTGTGGGCTCCGTAGGTGCGGAGCGCCTGGGTGACCTGGATGCACAGCTCACGCGTGGGTGTCAGCACGAGCGCCTGCACGGTGTTCTCGCGCGGATCCACGTACTGCATGATCGGCAGCCCGAAGGCGGCCGTCTTGCCGGTTCCCGTCTGCGCCTGGCCGATCACGTCGCGGCCTTCCAGCAGCAGCGGGATCGTCTGTTCCTGGATCGGGCTGGGCGCCTCGTAGCCCACGTCCTGGAGCGCGCGGAGCGTGGGCTCGGAAAGGCCGAGTTCGGCGAATGTCCTGGCCATGTGGTCGAGGGGCGTTGGGCTTTGGGCGCGGGTTGGTCGAGCGCGGATCGGGCGCGGTCAGGCGCCCGGATCGAGCAGCAGCTTGCCAGTCGTCCGCCGCTCGCGCAGGTCGGCCTGGGCCTGGCCCGCCTGCGCGAGAGGATAGGTGGCCCCCACGATCGCCTTCAGCTCGCCGGCCGCGGCCCGCGAGAAGAGGTCCGAGAGGGCTTCTGCGAACATCCCCGGCCGCTCCAGGCAGTGGAACAGGTAGAAGCCGATCACCGCGCGCGAGTGGCGCAGCAGCGAGCCGGTGCGCACCTCGTTGGGTTCGCTCGTGGAGATACCGCACACGACGATCCGCCCGAACGGGGCGAGCGCTTTGTAGGAGGCATCGAAGACCGCGCCGCCGGACATGTCGAAGACGACGTCCAGCCCGCGCCCAGAGTTGGCGTCGAGCAAGCGCTCGGTGAGCCCCTCGACAGCGCCGTCGAGCGCCACATCGGCGCCGAGCTCCAGCGCCAGCGTGCGCTTGTCCTCGCTGGAGGCCGTCGCGATCACCCGCCCCGCACCGAACGTCCGCCCAAGCTGCACCGCCAGCGAGCCGACGCCGCCGGCGGCCCCGTGCACGACCACACTCTCTCCAGCGGCTAGGTGGGCGGCCGTGCGATACATGTGCCAGGCGGTTGTCCCCTGAATGAGTAGCGCCAATGCGATGTCCTCGCCGACGCCATCGGGGATCGGGAACACGCGATCGAGGGGCGCGGCGGCGTATTCGGCGTAGCCGCCGGTGCCGACCAGCGCGACGACGCGCTCGCCGGTGTCCTCGCGCACCCCCGCCACCTCACCGCCCGGCACCAGTGGCAGCGTGGACTTCTGCACGTAGGAGTTCGTGCGCATGTGCGTGTCGGCGAAGTTCAGTCCGGCGCGCGTGACCCTGATCAACGCCTCCCGTGGTCCCGGCTCGGGGGTGGGCAGCTCGACGAGCTTCAGCACCTCGGGGCCGCCGAACTCGGTCATCTGGATCGCGCGCATGGCGGCCTCAGGCTAGCGGCGTGCACTAAGGTGCGCGCCCATGTCCATCACCGTCGTCGGTTCGATCGCCTATGACTCCGTCAAGACGCCTTTCGGCGAGCGCGAGCGCATGCTCGGTGGCGCCGCCGTGCACTTCGCGCTCGCTGCCTCCTTCTTCGACGACGTGCACGTGGTCGGACCGGTCGGCGATGACTTCGGCGAGGAGCAGTTCGAGGTGCTGCGCGGGCGGCGCATCGACGTCTCGGACATCGAGCAGATCTCCGGCGGCAGAACCTTCTTCTGGCAGGGCGAGTACGGCTGGGATCTCAACTCGCGCGAGACGCTCGACACGCAGCTGGGTGTGTTCGAGGGCTTCTCACCGAAGCTCTCCGAGCGCTCGCGCTCGAGCGATGTGCTGTTCCTGGCGAACATCCAGCCAGATCTGCAATACGAGGTGCGCAGCCAGCTCCCGCACGCGCGTTTCGTGGCGCTTGACTCGATGAATATGTGGATCGAAGTCGCACGCGACTCGCTCGTGCGAGCGATCGAGAACGTCGACTGCCTGATCCTCAACGACGCCGAGCTGCGCCAGCTGACCGACAAGCCCAACCTGGTGGCCGCCGCGCGAGAGATCCTCTCGTGGTCGACAGACGAGCGCGACGATGAGCGGCGCGGGCCGAGCGTGATCGTCGCCAAGCAGGGCGAGTACGGCGCCGCGCTCATCACCCGCCACGGCTTCTTCGCGCTGCCCGCCTATCCGCTGGAGACGGTCATCGACCCGACGGGCGCGGGAGACACGTTTGCCGGTGGGCTCGTCGGCTACATCGCCGCGCACCCCGATGAAGATCTCTCCGACGGCCTGCTGCGGCGCGCGATGGCGCATGCGACGGTGCTCGCGTCGTTCAACGTCGAGGAGTTCGGTACCGAGCGGCTCGAACGGCTGACCGGCACCGAGGTGGTCGATCGCCTGGCGGAACTGCACGCGATGACGCAGTTCAGCGGCGCGCCGCTACAGCTGCGCGGCTAGGCCTGGCCAGCGGGGTTGTGGGGATCTTCCACCGGGTATACGCTGACGGAGGTGACACTCTGGACTTTCCTCTGGCTGATGGTCCTGCTGAAGATCCCGATCGTGGCCCTGTTCCTGATCGTGCGCTGGGCCGTGCGCCAAACGCCGGAGACAGAAGCTGGGCAGGACGGCGGGATCGGACCACGCCCGCGTCCGCTGCACCCGCACCGGGGCGGTGGGAACGGATCGCGACTGCCGCGCCCACCGCGGCGCGGGCCGCACCGCGGCCCCATGCCCGCCCCGCCCGCGCGCATGCGCCTGGCAACGGCGCGCTGTCGCCTGCCGCACCGTTGAGCGCGTGCCGGGAGACCGGGGCTCCGTTGCGCATAATCGGAGGAGAGGATCCCGCCCCCGCCCACAGGAGGAACGATGAGCACTGACCCCTCGACCATGCAGACGACTACCCAGGCGGGCGGCAACGGCTCCTCCCCCGCACGGGACACGCTCACAGTGACCGACAACCGCACTGGCACCACCTATGAGCTGCCCGTGCAGGACGGAACCGTGCGCGCGATGGACCTGCGCCAGATCAAGGCCGGCGAAGATGACTTCGGCCTGATGGCATATGACCCGGCCTACACGAACACCGCGTCGTGTCGCAGCGCGATCACCTACATCGATGGCGACGCTGGCATCCTCCAGCACCGCGGCTACCCGATCGAGCAGCTGTGCGAGCACTCCACCTATCTCGAGGTCGCCTACCTGCTGATCAACGGCGCGCTGCCGACGGCCAAGCAGCTCGAGGAGTGGGTGGCGGAGATCACGATCCACACGTTCGTGCACGAGAACGTCAAGGACTTCATGCAGGGTTTCCGCTACGACGCCAACCCGATGGGCATGCTCGTGGCCTCAGTGGGTGCGTTGTCGACCTTCTACCCAGACGCCAACGCGATCCACGACGAGGAGGTCCGCGACCTGCAGATCATTAGGCTGCTCGCGAAGATGCCAACGCTGGCCGCGTTTGCCTTCCGCCACAACGTCGGGCAGCCGTACGTATACCCGGACAACGACCTCGACTACCCCGGCAACTTCCTGTCGATGATGTACAAGATGACCGAGCTCAAGTACGAGCCGGATCCGCGTCTCGCACGCGCGCTGGACGTCCTCTTCATCCTGCACGCCGACCACGAGCAGAACGCCTCGACGAGCGCCGTGCGCTCGGTGGGCTCGACCCAGGTGGACCCCTACTCGGCGATCGCCGCGGGCGTGGCGGCGCTGTATGGGCCGCTGCACGGCGGCGCCAACGAGGCGGCGCTGAGAATGCTGGGGCGCATCGGGGAGGTGGAGAACATCCCCGACTTCCTCGCCGGGGTCAAGGAGGGCAAGGAGCGCCTGATGGGTTTCGGCCACCGCGTGTACCGGAACTACGACCCGCGTGCGCGGATCATCCGCAAATACCTCGACGACGTGTTCGAGGTGCGCGGCAAGAGCCCGCTGCTGGAGATTGCCTCCGAGCTCGAGAAGCGGGCGCTCGACGACGACTACTTCACCTCGCGCAAGCTCTACCCGAACGTCGACTTCTACTCCGGTCTGATCTACGAGGCGCTCGGGCTGCCGGTCGCGATGTTCCCGGTGATGTTCGCGATCGGGCGCACGAGCGGCTGGATCGCGCAGTGGCTTGAGATGGTGCAGGACTCAGAGCAGAAGATCGCGCGCCCGCGCCAGATCTACACCGGCGATCGGGATCTCGACTACGTGCCCATCGGCCAGCGAGGGTGACTGACAGGGACTGTGATTCACAGTCTCACAGCTTCACAGTCTCACAGCCGGCCACACGCCGACGCTCACAGCACGAGCGTCGCGCCATATAGGCGCAGCCACTCGCGATCCTCGCGGTAGTCGGGCCAGTGGCGCTCCACGAGCGCCCAGAAGCGCCGCGAGTGGTCGAGCACCTGCAGGTGGCAGACCTCGTGCCAGACGACGTATTCGAGCACCCGCTCGGGCGCCAGCAGCAGCCGCCAGTTGAAGCTCATGCGCCCGCTCGGAGAGCATGAGGCCCAGCGCGTGCGCTGCGAGCGGATGTCCAGCGCGGTGTAGCTGCTGCCGGCGAGCGCCGTCGCACGATCTAGGCGCGGGCCGATCTCCGCGCGCGCGGCGCGGCGGTAGAAGCGTTCGAGCGCCGGCCGGGAGTCACCGGCGGGCACGAGCAGCCGCTCGCCGTCGCGGTGCACGCGCGTGCGCCCCGGCTGCACCACCAGCTGCAGGGGGACGCCCAGATACGGCACCGTCCCCGCGCGCGCTGCGATCCGCTCGCGCACCTCGCGCGCCTCGTGCAGGCGGCGCTCGATCCACGGGCGCAGCTCACTGATCGCGGCAGCCGCCGCTCGCTCCGGTGCGCGTGCCGGCAGCACGACCTCCACGCCGCTGTGCGCGTGGACGTTCACGCGTACGCGCCGCGCACGCGCCGAGCGCCTGACCGTGTAGGGAATCTCGCCGCTCTCGTCGGCCGCCTGATGTATGCCCATCGCTCCGCAGCGTACGCACCTGGCCGGCGGGTGCGTACCCTTCGCTCGGTGCAGATGAGCAACCCGGCGACCCCACACGCCCAGACCTTCGACGAGGAGCTGCTGATGTGGCTCGGCGACGAGCCGGCAGCGGTCCGCGCCGCCGACTCCGAGCGCATCCGTGACGTCGCCGCCGAGTTCGCGCGCGGCTTCGACGCACTCGCGGAGATCGGTCGTGCGGTCACCGTGTTCGGCTCCGCGCGCACCCCTCCCGAGCACCCCCACTATGAGCTCGCACGCGAAGTCGGCGCGTGCCTGGGCGGCGCCGGCTATGCGGTCATGACCGGCGGCGGACCGGGGATCATGGAGGCTGCCAACCGGGGCGCACGTGACGTCGGCGCGCTGTCCATCGGCTGCAACATAGAGCTGCCGCACGAGCAGGAGCTGAACCCTTACGTGGACATCGGCCTGCGCTTTCGCCACTTCTTCGCGCGCAAGGTGATGTTCGTGCGCTACGCCAGCGCGTTCATCATCTGCCCGGGCGGCTACGGGACGCTCGACGAGCTGTTCGAGTGCCTGACGCTGATCCAGACGCAGACCATCCGCCACTTTCCCGTGGTGCTCGTCGGCGACGGCGAGTGGGCCGGCCTGCTGGAGTGGCTGCGCGCGTGCGTGCTCGCCGACAGGCGCATCGACGCGAGCGACCTGGACGTGCTGCACGTCGTCGAGCAGCCCGCCGAGGTGTGCGCGATCGTCGATGCCGCTCACGAGCGCCAACGCGCCTACGGCCGCCGGCAGCGACGCCGCGGCGCAGATGCGGACATCGGCGACTGATGGCACGCTCGCTCGTGAGGCTGCCCCGCGGCGTGCGCGGACCCTATGAGGTGTACATCAACGGCGTGCGGCAGCAGCTCGGCGTCGACTACACCTTGCACGACGGCGTACTCGTGTTCGAGCGCGAGCTACGCAAGGACAAGATCAGCGGTTGGCGTTGGTTGCTCGGCGCGTGGGGCGTGGGCACCTACCGCCAGAACGACTCCGTGGACGTTCGCTACGAGGCCGCCGACGGCTCCCCGCGCGTGGCTGAGGGCCTGGAGATCGAGCCCGGATAGACGGCCTTCTCCCACGGC
The DNA here is from genome assembly GCA_035515315.1 of Solirubrobacteraceae bacterium. Classification (GTDB taxonomy): domain Bacteria; phylum Actinomycetota; class Thermoleophilia; order Solirubrobacterales; family Solirubrobacteraceae; genus Palsa-744. The sequence continues at coordinate 2,920 of DATJBO010000171.1, read as the reverse complement.
CGCGTGAGCTTCAGCGCGCTGAGGATCGCGCGCGTGGCCGGCGAGCGGTTGAGCGTGTAGAAGTGGATGCCCGGCGCGCCTGCCGCCAGCAGCTCGGCGCACTGCAGCGCCGCATATGCGACGCCGAAGTCGAGCACCGCCTCGGGGTCTTCGCCGCGCGCGTGCAGCTCCGCGCGCAGCGCGTCGGGGATGACCGCTCCGCTCAGCTCGGCCATGCGCTCGATCTGGCCCACCCGCGTGATCGGCATGATGCCCGGGATGATCGGCACCCCGATACCCGCCGCGCGCGCCCGGGCGATGAAGTCGAAGTAGCTGGCGTTATCGAAGAACATCTGCGTGATCAGGAAGTGCACGCCCGCGTTCACCTTCTCGACCAGATGCTCCAGGTCCTCCTGCGGGCTCGTCGCGTGAAGGTGGGTCTCCGGGAAGCACGCCGCCCCGATCGCAAACGGATACTCGCCGGCGATCAGCGCCACCAGTTCGCGTGAGAACTCGAGTCCGCCCTCGGTCTTCCTCCACACCTCCTCTCCGGCCGGCGGGTCGCCGCGCAGCGCGAGCACGTTGTCGATGCCCGCCCGCTGCATCTCGCCTAGCGTTGCGCGCAGCTGCTCCTCGGTGGCTCCCACGCACGTGAAGTGCGCCATCGCCTCCAGGCCATACTCCTCGCGGATGCGCTTGACGATCTCGATCGTCTTCTCTCTCGTCGAGCCGCCCGCACCGTAGGTCACCGACACGAACGACGGCTCGAGCGTCTTCAGCTCGGCGAGCGCCGCATACAGGTTGCGCTCGCCTTCGGCGGTCTTCGGCGGGAAGAACTCGAAGGAGAACACCGGTCCGTCCCCCGCCAGGATCTCGTCGATGCGCATCCGCTGATTATGCAGCCCAGCGCATCGGCTCACCAGCGATCTGCGTGACCTCCCCCAACGCCTGCAGGTGCGTCAGGTAGCAGAGGACCTTGGAGAGCAGCCAGTGGCCGTTCTCCTGCGAGATGGTTTCGCCGTAGACGTGCGGGACGACCTCAAACGCGGTCATCGTGCGCCCCGCAACGGCCGCGCGCACGCTGTCCAGGCGTTCGTGCACGAGCGTGCGATTGCCCTCGATGTGCGCGTGCACATCGGCGAAGGTACGCCCGTGTCCTGGCAGGCACAGGCGGGCGCCCAGGCGCTGCACCACATCGAGCGAGCCCAGGAATTCGCCCACCGGGTCCGGTGAGTAGCCGTAGTCGAAATACAGCGAGATGCGCCCGAGCAGGTGATCGCCGGAGATCAACAGGCGCCGCTCGGGCTGGAATAGGCACACGTGCGAGGGCGCGTGCCCGGGGGTCTCATAGGTGACCCACTCACCGAGGTCGGTGGGCACGATCACCCCTTCCAACAGGTCGCGGTGCGGCTCGATCGGACCGGAGATGCCCGTGCCCTGGGAGCTGCGCTGCTCGGCGGCGCGGCGCAGCGGCTCCTCCGGCACCCCGCTCTGGCGCGCGATCTCGATGCGTTTTGCGAGCACGGCCGCGGGATCTTCGAGCATGCGGTCCAGATGTGTGTGGTTGGGGTGGATCAGCACCTCGCAGCCGGCGCGCCGCGCGATCGTCGCCGCCTGCCCACAGTGATCGGTGTGGGCGTGCGTGCACACGATCAGCTGCGCCTGCTCGAGGCGCAGCTGGCACATCTCGAGCGCTCGTTCCAGCTGTGAGAGCGAGTCCGGCTGGTGCATGCCGGTGTCGAACAGCACGAAGCCATCGCCGCAGGCGACAGCCCACGCGTTGCAATGCGGCACGCCCGGCCACGGCAGCGGCAGCCGCAGCCGGTAAACGCCGTGCATCACACGCTCGCCACGCCCCAGCTCGCGCCTGCTGATCCCATCGGGCATCGGCCGCAGACTAGACTACGTCTTCTCAGTGGCGTAAAGGAGGCGGTGATGGACGAGCGGGACAGCGCGACGGAGGCGAGCACCAAGGTTCTGGAGGTAGCCGCCAACATGCAGCAGGCGGCCGCCACCCGCAAACGCATCTCGGGCTCCAAGGCCGAGGCCGTCGCGCGTCGTTACTTCGCCGCGATCGACGCGCGCCAGCTCGAGGAGGCCGTCGCTCTGTGGGCCGAGGGCGGGCGCGAGCACGTACGTGGCCAGATCGATGCGCTCGCTCCCGAGGGGGTTCGCGCGTTCATCGGCGAGCTGCTCGGGGCGATCCCGGACTTGCGCTTCGAGGTGCTCTCGACGACCACCGAGGGCGAGCGCTGCGGGGTGCACTGGCGCCTGCGCGGCACTTTCGCGGGACCGGGCAGCTTCGGCGGCGTCGCGCCGACAGGCAGCCCGATCGAGCTCGAAGGCTTCGATCTGCTGACGGTCGGCGACGGGCTGATCCAGAGCAACGACGCGTTCACCGACTCGATGACCTTCGCGCGCCAGGTCGGCCTGATGCCGCCCCAGGGCTCGACCGCCGAACAGCGCATGACTCAGGCGTTCAACGCCAAGACCCGTCTCACCGCGGGCCTGCTCGCGGGCGAGGCCGAGATGGTCGCCGAAGGCGTATGGGTCGTGCAGGGACAGCCAGGACGCTGCAACGTGTACCTGCTCGAGGACGACGGCGGCGTGACGCTGTTCGACGCCGGCGCGCGCACGATGACGCGCGCGGTCGCCAAAGCCGGCGCCAAGCTCGGCGGCATCCGCCGGGTGGTGCTCGGCCACGGGCACACCGATCACCGCGGTACCGCGCCGGCGCTTGGCGTGCCCGTGCTCTGCCACCCCAACGAGGTCCAGGATGCCGAGGGCAGCGGCGGCTTTCGCTACTGGCCTCAGGGGCTGCGTGGCCTGCCGCTGGCTCTGCGCCTGCTGCATCCGCTGCTGCATCGCTACGCCTGGGACGGCGGCCCGGTGAAGATCTCGGGCACGCTCAGCGAGGGCGATGAGGTCGCCGGCTTCAAGG
>DATJBO010000170.1:0-3743 GCA_035515315.1 Solirubrobacteraceae bacterium | reverse complement strand
ACCGAGGAACAGAAGGATCGCTGGCTGCACCCGCTGCTGGCCGGCGACCTTCGCAGCGCGTTCAGCATGACCGAGCCCGACACGCCGGGCTCGGATCCCACCCAGCTGCGGACCAGCGCCCAGAGCGACGGCGACGGCTGGGTGGTCAACGGGCGCAAGTGGTTCACCTCGAACGGGTCGATCGCCGACTTCCTGATCCTGATGGCCGTCACCGACCCCGAGGCGCGCCCGTCGCAGCGCGCCTCGATGTTCATCGTCCCCGTCGACACGCCGGGGGTCCACATCCTCCGCGACGTGCCCACGATGGAGCACCCGTGGGAGGCGTTCGGCTCCTACGGGGGACACTCGGAAGTCATCTACGAGGACGTCCGCCTGCCCGCCGAGGCGCTGCTCGGGAAGCCGGGCGCCGGCTTTGTGATCGCCCAGCATCGGCTCGTCCCGGGGCGCATCCATCACTGCATGCGCTGGCTCGGCGTGGCCCGTCGCGCGTTCGACATGATGTGCGAGCGCGCCACCTACCGCTACGCGCACGGGTCGCTGCTGGCGGACAAGCAGACGGTCCAGAACTGGATCGCCGACAGCGCCGCCGAGATGCAGGCAGCGCGGCTGATGACGCTCCATGCCGCCTGGGTGATGGACACCGAGGGGGCCAGCGCCGCCCGCACGGAGGTGGCGATGATCAAGTTCTTCGGCGCCCGCGTGCTGCACGACGTGGTCGACCGGGCGCTGCAGGTCCACGGCTCGCTGGGCTACTCGACGGACCTGCCCCTGGAGCAGATGTACCGCTTCGCACGCGCCGCCCGGATCTACGACGGACCGGACGAGGTCCACCGTCAGTCGGTCGCGCGTAACGTGCTCGCCTCCTACTCCCCACCGTCCGATGGGGTCCCGAGCGAGCACCTGCCCACGCGCCGCGAGCTCTCCCGCGCGCGCTTCGCCGAGCTGCTCGAGCTGCTGACGGCCAACGACTAGGGCGGCGTTGTCCGCTCAGGGGACGAGACCGCTATCGAGGGACCTCGTCCTGGCGGCGATGGTGTTCGCCGTTGCGATGACGTTCATCGACCAGACGATCGTCGCGATCGCGGTCCCCAAGCTGCAGCACGAGCTGGGCATCTCGAGCGCCGGAGCCCAGTGGGTGATCAACGGCTATCTGCTGTCGCTGTCGGCGCTGTTCGCGTTCGGGGGCAGGCTCGGCGACGTGCTCGGCCGCCGCAACATGGTGGTGATCGGCGTGGTCGTGTTCGCGATCGCCTCCGCGTGCTGCGGCCTGACGCCGAGAGGGGCGATCGCTGAAGCGTGGCTGATCTTCTTCCGCGTCGTCCAGGGTGCCGGCGCGGCGCTGATGTTCCCCGCCTCGGTGGCGATCGTGGTCGCCACCTTCCCTGTCAACCAGCGCGGGCGCGCGATGGCGATCTTCTTCGGCATCACCGGCGGGTTGACCGCGATCGGCCCGCTCGCGGGCGGCTACCTCACGCAGTGGACCTGGCGGGCGATCTTCTGGGTCAACATCCCCGTGGCGATCATCGCGCTGATCCTGATCCGCCTCTCCAAACCCGAGAACGAGCGGCGCCCCTCGAAGATCGACTACCGCGGCACGGTCCTGATCTGCTTCGCGATGGGGCTGATCGTGCTCGGGCTGCAGCAGTCGAGCGTGTGGGGCTGGAGCTCGCCCGCGACCTGGGCGTGCATCGTCCTCGGCGCTGTGACGATGGTCGCGTTCGTGCTGTGGGAGCTGCGCGTGGACGTCCCCCTGCTGCGCCTGCGGATCTTCCGCGACCGCAACTTCTCGGTCGACAACGCCGCGCTGCTGCTGATGTCCTTCGTGTTCGTCCCCTACTTCTTCTTCGCCAGCGTGTACGCCCAGGTGTCGCTCGGCAAGAGCGCCTCGGAAGCCGGGGTCTACCTGTTGTACTTCTTCATCGGCTTCGTCGTGCTGGCCCAGATCGGAGGGCGCATCCTCGATCGCCGCGGCGCCCGTCCGGCCGTCGTGATCGGCAGCGCGATGGCGGCCGTCGGTTTCTACCTGCTCGCCAAGAGGCTGCCCGACCTGTCCCTGCACCAGCAGAAATGGTCGATCCTGCTCGCCGGAGGCGGCGTCGGGCTGATGCTCGGCCCCGCCAGCACCGACGCGGTCAACCGCGCCCCCAGCACCAACTACAGCGAGGTCACCGGCATCACCCAGACGGTCCGGAACTTCGGGGCGAGCCTCGGCCTCGCCGTCCTCGGCACGGTCCTGATCCACCGCGACAAGACCGAGGTCGGCAGGGCCTTGCGCACGCGCGGCGTCCCCGCGCCCCGCGCCGAGCACATCGCTTCGCAGATCGGCACCAGCAGCTCGGGCACCGTGTCGAACGGCAACGCCTCGGCCGACCATGCGGTCCGGCTCGCCACCGCGCACGCCACGAGCACGGTGTTCCAGGTGATGGCGGCAGTGATGGCGGCGTGCTTCATGCTGACGTTCCTGCTGTATCCGCGGGGGCGCGTCCAGGAGGGCGCCGCGCTGCGCGCCGGCGAGGCGGAGCCGGACGCCCAGCTCGCCCGCTCGACGTAGAAGCGAGCACCTCGTCGCTACGGACCTCGGGGCGGGCGCGGGAGCGGCAGCTAGGCTCTTGCCGTGGCAGCCGATGCCAGTCGGACTACGCTGCTGTTCGACCCCAGCGCGTTCAAAGCCTTCCACTTCCTCAATCGCGAGCTCCACGAGGACGGGCTCGTCGAGCTGCGCTACGGGCTCGACCACGAGCTGTCCTTCGAGGAGCGCTTTCAGCTGCCCGTTCCGCGCCTCCTCGACGCCGAGCAGCGATCCCGCGCCGGGGGCCTGCTCGCGCTCCTGCACTGGGTCGCGGGTGTCAGCTACTTCAAGCTGGCCGCGCCCCCGCGCGTGGAGTTCGAGGGCGAGCCGCCCCCGCCGGCCGTCGCGGCGCTGCTCGAGGCGCTCTACTCGGAGGGTTTCGGGGAGTTCGCCTACACGAACCGCCTGCCCCGCCTGCCCCGCCCGCGCTTCTCGGATGCGGGGGTCGAGCGCGCGGCCGGGGTCGAGCGCGCCGCGGGGGTCGGGCGCGCGGCCGGGGTCGAGCGCGCGGCGGGGGTCGAGCGCGCCGCGGGGGTCGGGCGCGCGGCCGGGGTCGAGCGCGCGGCGCCCGCCGATGGGCCTGCGCCGTCACGGCGCCCGCGGGCGAACCCGCAGCGGGTGCTGGTGCCGGTGGGCGGCGGCAAGGACTCGGCCGTGGCCATCGAGGTCGTGCGCCGCTCCGGGCTCCCGACCGCGCTGTTCTCGATCGGGGACGCGCTCCCGATCGCGAGCACGGTGGTCGCCGCGGGGCTGCCGTGGCTGCTCGCGCGGCGCGAGCTCGACCCCGAGCTGCGCCGGCTGAACGGGGCCGGGGCCCTCAACGGCCACGTCCCGGTGACCGCGATCGTGACCGCCGCCGCCCTGCTGTGCGCCCACCTCAACGGCTACGACGCGGTGGCTATGGCCAACGAGCGTTCCGCCTCCTCGGGGAGCCTGAGCTGGGACGGCGTCGAGGTCAACCACCAGTTCAGCAAGAGCCTGCGTGTCGAGCGGCTGCTCGACGACGCGCTCGAGGAGCTCGGGGCGCCCGTCGGCGCCTTCTCGGTGCTGCGCCCCGCGTCCGAGCTCGCGATCGCGCGCGCCTTCGCCCGCCTGGACGTCTACCACCGGGCGTTCACGAGCTGCAACACGATCTTCCGCCTCGACCCCGCGCTGCGGGGCGCCTCGTGGTGCT
>DATJBO010000169.1:0-19544 GCA_035515315.1 Solirubrobacteraceae bacterium | reverse complement strand
TGCGCGCACGGCCGTGGTGAGCGCGCGTCCCGCCCCCGAAGGACCGCCCGTCAACACCACCCTCCCGGCCATCAGCGGAGCCGCCGTGGTGGGCGGCTCGCTGGCGGTCACCCAAGGCGGCTGGAGCGAATCGCCGACGTCGTTCGCATACCAGTGGGAACGATGCGCCGGGACCAGCTGCAAAGCCATCGCAGGCGCCTCCTCCTCCAGCTACACACCCGTCGCCGCGGACGTCGGCGACACCCTGCGGGCTCTCGTGACGGCTGCGAACGCAAGCGGCTCCACCGGCGCGACCTCCCCGAACACCGGAACGGTGTCCGAATCGGCGGGGTGCAGTGCGACCTTTGCTCCTGGTTCTGGTTGGGGTGTGGTGGAAGGTGCGTTGCGGTCGGCTGGTGCGCGGGTGTGTCTCTCGGAAGGTTCCTATCCGGGGTGGAGTGTGGGGGCTGTTGGCCCGTCGGGGTTGAGTACCCTGTCGGCGGCTCCGGGGGCGCGGGTGGTGGTGGATGGGTTGACGTTGAACAATGAAGGTGCGCGGAATCTGGCGTTCGAAAACCTTGTGTTCACGGGGACTGTGAACGTGAACAAAGGGAGTGGGTTCGTGATCGCGCATGATGAATGGCCGGGGGGCCCTGGTTCTGAATCGGGGGTGGTGGTGTATGGGAACACGGCTGGTGTGCCGGTGCGGGATGTGCGGATCGAATATGACCGGATGAGTGATCTGGATGAAAAAGCCGGGGGGGTCGGTAACGCGCAGTGCGGGACGTTCATCGGGGAATGGGAATACGTGACGTTCAGCCATGATCTGTGTGGCCCGTTTTTGAGCGGCCATTTCACCCAGGACGGGGGCGGGGACCATCTGACCGAGGAATACGACACGTTCTTGGGGCCGTCCTACCGGTATGAGTGGAAAACCAAAGAAAAAAGCACGGAGGGGTATCACACGAACATCCTGCAGATCTTCCACCCCTCCCAGTACGTGACGTTCGCGCACAACGTGATCCGCAACGCGGGGACCAACGGGAACACGATCCTGATCGAGGGGACCAAAGAAACGAACGCCCGCTACAGCCATATCACGATCGAAGACAACCTCTTCGAACGCGCCGAGGACGGGCAGGGGCCGGGGATCTGCCCGCAGTCGGACTTCACCTATGCGTGGAACACGAACATCTACTCCTCCCCGGAATCCACGCGCTTCGCGGTCACCGCGTTCTCCCGCAAAGGCAGCCCCGGCGAAAACGACAGCTGCGAAAGCGGCTCCGGTGACCGCGTCGAACACAACATCATCGTCGAAGTGCCGTGCACCCACAGCGTCCCCGGCTACGAGACCGGCGACAGCCTGCTGGAAGCCCTGATCGGCCCGTGCCCGACCCACCACAACACCGACCTGGGCTGGGAAGCGGGCTCCGGCAGCCAGGGCCCGTTCTGCTCCAGCGAATGCACGGTCGAATACAACGTCACCGAAGACGACAGCGCCGCCTCGGGCTCCTCCAAGCACTACAAGACCGGCTGGAAACCCGCCGGGCCCAAACCCTCCGAATGGGCGAGCCTGTTCGCGAACACCACCGAAGGCGCCTACGGGCTGGAATCCCAAGCCTGGCAGCCCACCCAAACCGAATTCAGCGAAACCAACGGCACCGGCAAATTCAAAGCCGGCTACCAAGGCGACGGCGGAGCACCCACCAACACAGGACCGGAAGGCGCGGGCGGAGCATCCGAAGGCACCGGTGAAGTGGCGCCCACGCCGGAATTCACCGTCGAAGCGCTCCAGAGACTGTCCGGGACCTACACCGGCGAAGAACTGTCGGCCGCCCCGGGTACGATCGTCCAGTACGAGGTCGTGGTGGACAACGTTGGGGCGACCCCGATCACGCTGGCGCGCTTCACCGACACCGGGTGCACCAACGCGATGGCGCCGGCGAAAGTCGAACTGAAGCCCGGCGAACGCGGCACCTACACCTGCGAACACGCCGTTGTCGAAGGCAAGAACGCCAACGAAGCGACCGTGGAAGCAAACGGCATGGCCAAGACCTCGAACCGCGTGATCGTCAACGGCGTTGCGGAAACGACGGGCGACGGGGAAATCGGCAACTCGGTGGCCTACACCGCCCAGGTCAACCAGAACCGGGGCGCGATCCTGGCGTGGCCATTCATCGCCAAGCGAAGCGGAACGATAAAGAGCCTGCACCTGTACCTGCTCACGTCCACCGCCAAAGGCGTCGAGGGCGCCGAATTCGGCATCTACGAAAACCGCGTCTACTCGTACGCTGAACCCTTCGACGTGTACGGCCACGCGGGGACCTACTGGCAGGCCCACGAACTCGAAGTCCCGCCGGAATGCCCGGGCCGCCTGCTCGGAGCCAAAGACCTCCCGTTCTCCAAGCCGTCGAAGAACGAATGGATCGAAGCGTCGGGCTTCGACGTACCCGTCACGGCCGGCAAGCAGTACTGGCTGGCGACGCTGGTGCACTCCGTCCAGAACGGCGAAAACGTCTACTACGGCAAGCGCAGCAACGAAGAAGGCACCTGGGCCGCGTGGGGCGTGTACTCGAACGAATACGGCAACGACGCCCGCCACATGGAAGAACTCGCTCCCCCACCGCTGGTGGCGACGATGAAAGAAGCCACCGCCGGCTGGCAACAGGAGGAACCGCCCGGCGTCGAATTCCAGGCGGGCAAAGAATCCCACGAAGAAGGCGGTCCCCCTAGCTTCTACGGCAACTAGGACCACGCCCGCCGCGGACAGGGCCCGCGCCCGGCTGCGCCTCACCGGGCGGGGCGAGCACCCGGGGCGCTCCCGGCCGGGGCCGCCCAACCCGCGCCCGCCGATGCCTTCACATCCGACGCCCATCGGGTATGATCCGTGCTCGTCATGGATGATGGAGAGGGGTGGGACGGCGCCCACGGCTGGGCGCCCGTATACGCGATTCCCGCGAGCCCGGATGCGACGGTGTCGGGACCACGCACGCCCGAATACCCCCGTACGGGCGTGCTGTTGCCCCCACATCGAGGCCCGGTTGGCAGCCGCATCGGCGGTCGGAGCCCGGCGGGAACCCCAGTGATCGCCCGTTCGGCATGGTGCCGCGAAAAGCCGGCGCCCCGTGATCGTTATTTCTACGCGACCCGGGTTGAGGCCCGGGGCAATCCACCGAACGAATGGACGCGCGGCGCCCGGGTGCTGGAGGAACGCGGGCGTTGCGGCTGCTACGGAGACCGAAAGGCGAGGCGACGATCATGAAACGTGCGAGGACGCGCGGCGTTCTCATCACCATGCTGGTCGGCCTGGGGGCGCTTGCGCCGCTGGGACAGGCGCGGACGCTCGAGGCGCGCTCGACGCGGACGGCCCGCCCCAAGGTGGAAAGGATCCGCCCGCCTCACAAAACGGGATCCCGACCCGTGGTCACCGGACAGCTGGAAGAAGGTCAGACGGCCGGCGTCGACACTGGATCGTGGACCGGGGAACCGACCTTCACGTATCAGTGGGAACAGTGCAACTCGAAAAAACGAGAGTGCGCCCTGGTGCACGAAGCAACGTCCTCCACCTACCCGCTGTCGGCTGCCGACGTGGGCCACGCCCTGAGGGTGCTCGTGATCGCGTCGAACTCCGCCGGATCGAGGAAAGTTCGCTCGCTCACGAGCGCGGTCGTCACGGCCGGGGAATCGGGAGGGGGTGCGGGGCTCATCGGCGAATCCACCGCCTACATGGCCAACAACGTCAACCAGAACCGGGGCGCCATCCTGGCCTGGCCCTTCACCGCCCGCACCACCGGGACGATCACCAAATTGCACCTGTACATCCTGACCATCACGGCCCCCGGCGTGGAGGGGGCGGAACTCGGGGTCTACGAAAACCACCGCTACTCCTACGCCGAACCGTTTGAAGTCTACGGAAAGAAGTCGGCCTACTGGAAAGCCCACGAAGCGGAAGTTCCGCCCGAATGCCCGGGGCGGCTGCTGGGCGTGGGCAGCGTTTCCTTCTCGAAGCCGGCCCACGACGAATGGGTCGAAGTCACCGGCCTGAACATCAACGTGACGGCCGGCACCCAGTACTGGCTGGCCGTGGTGGTCCACTCCCGCCAGAACGGCGAAAACGTCTACTACGGCAAAAAGAACAACTACGAAACCGAACTCAAGCCGTGGGGCAACTACTCCAACGAATGGGAAAACGACGCCCGCGACATGGAAGAACTCCCCCCGCCGCCGGCGGCCCAGACGATCAAAGCACCGACCAGGGGCTGGCTCCAGGAGGAACCCCCGGGCACTGAATTCGAGCTCGGCCGCGAAGCCCAGGAAGAAGGCGGGCCGCCGAGCCTTTACGGCGACTGAGCCGGCGCCGTGCGCGGGCTAGGCGGGCGCCGGGGACAGCCGTCCCGGCACTCCCCGCACGCCACCCGCGATCGCCTGTTCGTAGGCGTCGAGCAGGCGGGTCCCGGCGGCCCTCCAGGTGAGCTCGGGCGCGTCGGCCAGGCACGCCTCCCGCAGGGCCGCCAGCCGCTCGCGGTCGGACTCGAGGGTCGTCAGCTGGGCCGCGATGGCCTCGACGTCGGCGACCTCGTGGACGAAGGCGTTGCGACCGTCCACGCACAGCTCGGTGCACGCGTTCGACACGACCGGCACGCATCCGCACGCCATCGCCTCCACACACACCAGGCCGAAGCCCTCCTCGATGCTCGGCAGCAGCAGGATGTCGCTGTCTCGCATCAGCTCGGGGACGTCGTTGCGGTGGCCGAGCACCTCCACGCTCGGGTGGGCGAGCATCTCGGCCAGCCTGTCTTCGTATGCGGGGAGGAACTCGCCGGCGATCCTGAAGGTCCCGGTCTCGCACGCCGGCGAGCGCAGCCACGCTTCGAGTGCGTAGTGGAGGCCCTTGCGCACGGCGCACACGCCGACGAACAGGGCCCTGAGGCCCTGGCTCCCCCGGTCGGGCCGGGCCGCCGGGTGGTAGACGTGCGGGTCGTAGCCGTAGACATGGCGCAGCAGCTTCTCGGGAGCGAAGCCCTGGTCAAGGAACGTGCGCACGACGAAGTCGGACGGGCACAGCAGGTAGTCGCCGAGCTCGTATTCGAGCTCCTCCCGGCGCAGGCGGGTGACGTTGTAGGAGTGCTCCTGGTTGGATGGCAGCTCGACGCCGAGGCGCAGGCACTCCTCCTGCACGGCCCCATAGGCGAAGCGCGTGTGGGCGTTGGGCCGCTCGACGACCGTCGGCAGTCCCAGCTCCCTGGCGGTTCTCAGCGTCTCCAGGCCGGCCAGCGGCCACGTGTGCACCACGTCGATGCGGTCCCGCAGCCCCGGCAGCGCGCGGGCCACGATGCGGTCGTGGAGCCGCAACGCGCGGTCGTGACCGAGGACTCGGTAGGGGATCCTCCACCGGCCCCTGGCGAGGGTCGTGTGGACCTCGACGCCGGCCGGCAGCGGGCGGTGGACGACCCCCGTGTAGACGGTCTGCCGGCCCCCTGCCTCGTCCACGCCCACGACCTCGTGCCAGGCCGTGTCGCAGATCCGGGCGGCCCCGATCTTGTGGGGAAAGCTGTGCAGCACGCGCGCGGTCATCCGCCCGATCTAACGACTCCCCCGAAAGCGTTCTTCTGAGCCACACGGGCGCGCAAGTTGGCCTCCACGGCCGGCGTTGCTGCAGTGTGACCGGCCGCGCTGAGGAGCTCGCAGGCGTCGCCGTGGGTGGCGGCGGCATGCCGCGCCCGGCGGTCGCCCGCCGTACCGTCCGCGCCCTCATCCCGGCGCGCCGGCGTCCCCAGCTCGCGGGGGCGGTCCGCTCGCTGCGCTACCGCGGCGACGCCGTCAGCTGCCCCTGCTGCGGCGGCAGCTTCGACCGCTTCTGCGCCCACCGCGAGCGCCCCCGGGCGAAGTGCCCCCGGTGCGGCGCCCTCGAGCGCCACCGTCTGCTGCTGCTGTTCCTCGCGCGCCGCACGGACATCCTCGACCGCCCGCTCGAGCTGCTCCACGTCGCACCCGAGCACGCGCTGCTGCTGACGCTGAGCCGCCGGGCGAACCTGCGCTACCGCAGCGTGGACCTCGACTCGCCCCTGGCACAGGACCACGCCGACCTGATGTGGCTCCCGTACGCGGACGGACGCTTCGACGTGGTCCTCTGCAACCACGTGCTCGAGCACGTCGGCGACGATCTCGCCGCCCTCTCGGAGATCCACAGGGTGCTCGCCCCCGGCGGGCGCGCGATCGTGCTCTCTCCGATCGACGAGCGCCGCGAAGACACCTTGGAGGACGCGAACGTCATCACGCAGAAGGACCGGGCCCGCATCTTCGGGCAGGCCGACCACGTGCGCCGCTACGGACGCGACTTCGGCGCGCGCGTGGCGGAGGCCGGCTTCCACGTCGAGATGGTTCCCTACCTCGACGAGCTGCCCGCGGCCGACATCGAACGCATGGGCCTCAGGCGGGAAAGCGACCTGTTCGAGCGCGACGACATCTTCCTCTGCAACGCGCTGCCCATCGCCGACGAAGAAACGCGCGCCGTCGAGCGTTCATTGGCCTGATGGAGTTCGCGCTGATCCTCCGCGAGTTGTGGGCGCGCAAGCGGCTGCTCGCCCTCGGAATCCTAGTCGCCGGCCTGGTCTCGCTGCTGAGCGTGTACCGCATCGACGGCTTCGGCCTGAAGCGGCGCACGCTGCAGTACTCGAGCGCCAGCACGATCCTGCTGGTGGACACACCCACCTCGGTGCTCGGCGACCTGAAGTCCGAATTCGTGCCCCTGATCAACCGCGCCCAGGTGTACGCGAACTTCCTCGCGAGCCCCGGCGTCCTCGACCTGATCGCCCGGCACGCGGGCCTCAAAGGGGACGAACTGTATGCGTCCGGCCCGGTCGAACCGCTCGAGCCGCGGACCGTCCAGGAGCCGACCGCGACCAAGCGCAACGTCGAGATCACCGGCGAAGCGACTCCCTACCGCCTGTCCTTCACCGACTCTCCCAGCTCGCCCTCGATCGGCGTCTTCACCCAGGCCCCCACCACCGCAACCGCCGAAAAGCTCGCGAATGCCGCGGGCGCCGGGCTCGAGCAGTACGTCGAAAAGGTCCAGGCCGAACAGAAGGTCCCGCGCCCGGCACGGGTCGTGGTCCGCCAGCTCGGGGCCGCCCACGGCGGAGTCGTGGACGGCGGCTTCAGCCGCTCCCTCGCCGCCCTGGTGTTCCTCGGCGTGCTGTTCCTGTGGTGCGTGATGATGATCGCCGTCGAGCGCTTCCGCCGGAACTGGCGCTCGAGCGCCGAGGTCGCCGCATCCGCCGCCGAGCCCGCGCTGGTGGGCGTCGACGTCACACCCGTCAGCGTCGACGTTACACCCGTCAACGGGGCGGAGCGCAACGGCACCGACCCGAACGGGCATCCCGCCGTCGCCGAGGACCTCGCGGAGCGCTACCCGGGCGTGAAGCCCAGGGTCGTGGTCGAGGCCGGCGCCACCACGGAGGTCGACCACGAGGACGTCGGCGAGTCGCGGGTCACCAAGGAGTAACTCGTTGGAACCCCGGTCTTCCCATGCGGGCCCGGGCGCGGGCAGCGCCCCTCCCCGCGCGCGGGGGCTCCCCGGGGACGCGGGGGGCGTGGTCGTGGGCGCGAACGATGAGGTCGTGCGCGATCGCTTCCCCTACACCAGGCGGCCGCTGCCGTGGGTGCTGGCGGCCTTCGTCGCGATGCTGTTCCTCGTCCCGGTGGACTCCGCCGAACTTCGTGTCCACCTGCCGGTCGACTCCCACGTCGACCGCTTCGCAGTGGCGGGGATGCTGCTCGCGTGGCTCGTGTTCGGCGGCGATCAGCGTGCGCTGCTCGGCACGAGGCGATCCAGGCTCGGCGTGCTCGCGGTGTGCTCGTTCATCGCGCTGGCGCTCGCGAGCATCGTGTTCGGCGCGGAACGGATCGTGATGCTCGGCGAGCTCAAACTCTCCGAGAAGCACTTCGCCCTGCTGCTCTCGTTCCTGGTGCTGTTCTGGTTCACGATGACCGCGCTGAGGTTCGAGGACCTGCGCGGCTTTGCCACCCTGCTGATCGGGCTGGGCACGTTCACCGCGTTCTGGATGGTGATCGAGCGGCGCACCGGGTACAACTTCTTCTTCGAATGGAGCCGCACCGTGCTGGGCCCGGTCGCACGGGTGCTTCCCCCTCTCACCCAGATACACCCGACCGGGGGTGAACGCCCGGTCGTGGTCGGGCCCACCCGCCACGGCCTCGCCGCCACCACGATGATGGTCGTGGTGATGCCGTTTGCGCTGGTACGTGTGTTCGACGGGCTCACCCGCCGCACCCGCTGGCTGAACGCCGCGGCCTTCGTGTTGATGTTCGCGGCCGCGATGGCGACGAGCCGCAAGACCGCGCTGCTCGTGCCGGTGGCACTGATCGTGTACGTCGCCTTCTACCGCCCGCGGCAGATGCTGAAGCTGCTGCCGGTCGGGTTGATCGCCGCGTTCGCGCTCGTCCACGTGCTCGCTCCCGGATCGATCGGCTCGATCGTGAACGTCGGGCGCGACGTCGAAAGCAACTCCACGGTGCACCGCAGCGGAGACTTCAGCGCGCTCTCGCCGGACGTCCACGCACACCCGATCATCGGCCGCGGCTACGGGTCGGTGAGCGAGGAACAACCATCCGAATTCAGGATCAACGACGACCAATACCTCGACGTGCTGTGGGAAGTGGGGATCCTCGGGCTGATCGCCTATGCCGGGATGATCCTCGCGCCCGTGGCGATCGCGCGTAAAGCGATCAGGTCGCGAGATCCCACCACGTCCTCGCTCGCGCTGGCGGCCTCCGGAGGGTGCGTGGCGTTCCTGGTCGTGTGCGCCCTGTTCGACGCGCTGTCCTTCCCCCAGGCGCCGTACATGCTGTTCGTCGTAGCAGCCCTGACGACCATCGCCGCGGCCGGTCCGGCGGGCAACACGCAGCGTCCGCCGGCGGAGCTCGCCCGTCGCATCGGCCGGCCGCGTCCCGCGGTGGCGACGTGAGCGCCCGTCACCTCACCAGCGTCCTCGTCCACGTCCCGGGGGCGCTGGGCGAGAACCTCGCCGGGCCGGAAATCCGCGCCGTCGAGTTCGCCAGGGCGCTCGCCGAGGAGTACGAGGTGACGCTGGCCTCGGGAGAGGGAGCCGACGGCCGGCACTTGGGGATCCCGGTCGTGCGGACCAGCCGGTTCCGCCTCCTGCGCGAGGCCGCCCGCCACGACGTCGTGCTGTCGTCCTCGCTGCCGCCGTTCCTGCTCGCGTCCAAGCCCCTGCACCGGTTTGTGGCGATCACCGACCAGTACGACCCTCACGAGGAGGAGATTCTGACCAAGCAGCAGAGCGAGCCCCAGCGCCGCCGCGAGCTGCAGACCCGGGCCGCGATGCAGGCCCTCCAGGTGGCCTACGCCGACATCGTCCTGTGCGCGGGCGAGCGCCAGCGCGAGCAGCTCGTGTGCCGCTACGGGAGCCTGCTGGGACCGGCATCCGGCAGGCCCGAGCCCGCCGTGGTCCCGTTCGGCATCCCCGACCCCCCGGCCCCCTCCGGGCGTCACCCGCTGCGCGAGCGCCTTCCCCAGGTCGCCCCCGGCGACACGGTGGTGCTGTGGTGGGGGAGCGTGTGGCGCTGGCTCGACGCCGACACCGCGGTGCGGGCCCTCGCCGCGCTCGCGCCGGTCCGCCCCGACATCAAGCTCGTGATCACCGCCGGCAGGGCTCCGCGGGAGGGCGCGCAGCGCTTCTACAACGCCGCCGAGGAGGTGCGTGGGCTCGCGGCCGAGCTGGGAGTCCTCGGCCGCAATGTGCTGTTCCTCGACGAGTGGATCCCCTACGACCAGCGCCACGACTACCTCCGTGACGCCGACATCGGGCTCACGCTCCACCGCCACGGGAGCGAGGCCCGTCTGGCCGTGCGGGCACGGTACATGGACTATCTGTCCGCGGGCCTGCCCTGCGTGCTCGGCCGTGGTGACGAGACAGCCGAGGAGTTCGGCATGGCGGGCTTCGCCACGCTGATGGCAGACCCGAAACCCGAGGAGCTGGCGGCCAAGCTGCTGGCCCTGGCCGACGACCCCGGAGCCCTGGCCGCGGCCCGCGCCGCCGGACAGCGGCTGGTCGAGCGGCACAGCTGGTCCGCCGTCGGGACGCGGCTGCGCAACGTCGTGGCGGGCGCGCCCGCCGGCCGCCTGACCCCACCGCACGCTTGCCCGTCGCTGGTCCGTCAGACCGGCGCGTATTACGCGCGGCGCCTGCCCGCGCGTTTCGTGGCGCCGTAGCGCTTGCTAAGAACATGCGCGTGCCGCCGTCTCCCGCCAGGCCTATGAACGGCAGCACGCCGACCCGCCCTCGCTGGGTGCTGATGCTCTTGGAGAACGAGAGCTACCCCACCGATCCGAGGGTGCGCCACGAGGCCGAGACGCTCGTCGAGGCCGGCTACCGCGTGACGGTGCTGGCCCCCTATCGCGACCCCAGGTCGGCGCGCCGGGAGACGGTCAACGGCGTCGAGGTGGTCCGCTTCTGGAGCCCCGTCCAAGGGCACAACGCGGCCGGCTTCGTGGTCGAGTACGTCGTCGCCCATCTCCAACTCGCCCGGCTCACGCTCGGGCGCCTGCTGCGCGGGGCGGACATCGTCCATGTGAGCAACCCCCCCGACACGCTTGCCGTGCTGCTCGTGTTCGCGCGGCTGTTCGGACGGCGCACCGTGTTCGACAACCACGACCTGTTCCCGGAGCTGTTCGAACTCCGCTACCGCAACCGCCTGCTGGCGGGCGTGCTGCGCGCCTTCCAGCGTCTGGCCTTCCGCACTCCGGACCTGGTGATCACGACCAACGAGTCGCAGCGGGCACTGGTCCTGAGGTCGGTAGGCCGCGATCCGGGGTCGGTGGTGGTGGTGCGAAACGGGCCCCGCGAGGATCTGCCGTGGGGCGTGGCGAGCAACGGTGCCGCCGCCGGTGACGGTGCTGCGGCGGGCAACGGTGCCGCGGCGGGCAACGGCGCCGCGGCGGGAAACGGCGCCGCGGCGGGAAACGGCGCCGCTGCGGGAAACGGCGCCGCTGCGGCGGGTGACCGTGCCGCGGCACGCGACGGCGCCGGGGGGCCCCGGCTCGAGCTGCTGTTCCTCGGCTCGCTCGAGCCCCAGGACGGCGTCGAGGCGCTCGCCGACATCCTCATGCTGGCGGTCGATCGCCACGGCCTCGACGCCGGGCTCACGGTCGTCGGCGAGGGCTCCTCCCGGGAGCCGTTCGAACGACGCTGCGCGGCGCTGGGCGTCGGCGAGCGCGTGCGGATGGTGGGCCGTGTGGCCCACTACGAGGTGCCGGGGCTGCTCGCGGGGGCGGACGTGTGCGTCGACCCGGCTCCCTGCAACGAGCTCAACCATCGCTCGACGATGGTCAAGATCGCCGAGTACATCGCCGCGCGCAAGCCGATCGTGGCCTTCGGGCTGCGCGAGACAAGGCGCACGGCAGAGGACGCCGCCCTATACGCGCCGTGCGACGACCTGCCCGCGTTCGCGGCGCTGATCGCCGAGCTCGCCGGCGACCGCGAGCTGCGCGAGCAGCTCTCCCGCCGCGCCGAGGAGCGCCTGCCGGAGCTGCTCTGGGGCCGCTCCGCGGACGCGCTGCGGCAGGCCTTCGCCGCGCTCGACGCCGGCTGAGGCGTTGCACCGAGCCGCCTGACGCAAGCAGCCGTCGCCCGTAGGGGTTACTTGGAGGATGGAGCAGCGCCTGCTCGTGATCTCGCCCGTGCGCAACGAGGCGGCCCACATCGAGGTGGTCGCCCGGGCCATGGCTGCGCAGACCCGTCCGGTCGACCGGTGGGTCGTGGTCGATGACGGTTCCGACGACGGCACGGCCGAGATCCTGCGGGGGCTGGCGAGCGAGCTGCCGTTCCTTCGCCTGCACACGGACCCCGGCTGCGGCGCCGAGGAGCCGCCGGTGAAGGATCGCCTGGCGGCGGCTGCCGCACCGCGGGCCTTCAATCGCGGCCTGCACAGCGTCGACTGGCAGTCGTTCACGCACGTCGCCAAGCTCGACGGTGACACAGAGCTCCCGCCGAACTACTTCGAGGAGCTGCTGGGGCGCTTCGGCGCGACACCGCTGCTCGGCCTCGCGGGCGGGACTCGCTGCGAGCTCGAGGGGGACCGCCGGAGGATGGAGATCGTCCCCACGCGCCATCACGTGCCAGGCGCACTGAAGTGCTACTCGCTGCAGTGCTTCGTAGCGATCGGCGGCATGGTCGAGCGGCTCGGGTGGGACACGATCGACGAGGTCACCGCCCGCATGCGGGGGTTCGAGACGCGGACCTTCCCCGAGCTGGTGGCGGTGCACCACCGGATGTGGGGTAGCGCCGACGGGATCCTGCGGGGACGGGCACGCCACGGGCGCTGCGCCTACATCGTCCACTACCCGCTCCCGTGGGTGGCCCTGCGGGCGCTGAAGACCTCCCGGATGCGCCCCTGGGGGCTGTCCGGGATGGCCTACCTCGGCGGCTATCTGGGGGCCGGGCTGCGCTCGGTGCCCCGGGTGGAGGACCCCGCCTTTCGCACCTTCATCCGGGGCGAGCTGCGCTCGAGGGCGCGTACCGCGGTGAACGTCCGGCGCCCGGGCGTGCTCGCCCGGCACGGGGCCTGACGGTCCATGTGCGGGATCGCGGGGATCGTCAGGGCGGAGCGCGAGGGGGTCGAGCGCGAGCTGCTGGAGCGGATGTGCGCCGCCCAGGAGCACCGGGGACCCGACTCGCGGGGAGTGCACCTCGAGCCCGGCGTGGGCCTCGGCATCCAGCGCCTACGCGTAATCGACCTGGTCACGGGCGACCAGCCGATCCACAACGAGGACGGGTCGGTGACGGTCGTGCTCAACGGCGAGATCTACAACTACCGCGAGCTTCGCCGCCGGCTGCTCGAGCACGGCCACCGCTTCACGACCGACGGGGACACGGAGGTGATCGTCCACCTCTACGAGGAGCTGGGGGGCGCGTGCGTACGCGAGCTGCAGGGGATGTTCTGCTTCGCGCTCTGGGATGCGCGCCGCGGTGGGCTGCTGCTGGCTCGCGACCGGGTCGGCAAGAAGCCCCTGTTCTACTCCCGCCGCGAGGGGTCCCTCAGCTTCGCGTCCGAGCTCGGGGCGCTGCTGCAGGACCCCGAGGTGTCTCGTGAGATCGATCACCACGCGCTCGACGCGTACCTCGCCTACGGCTACGTCCCCGCTCCGCTGAGCGCCTTCGCACAGGTCCGCAAGCTGCCCCCTGCGCACACGCTCGTGTGGCGCGACGGGACGGTCGGGATCGAGCGCTACTGGCAGCTCGACTACGCCGCCAAGCGGACCGGCGCGTCGGCGGCCGAGCTCGAGGAGGAGGTTCGCGAGGCGATCCGCCGCGCGGTGCGCCGCCGGATGGTGGCCGACGTGCCGATCGGGGTGTTCCTCTCGGGCGGCGTCGACTCCTCGGCGGTGGCCGGCGCGATGGCCGAGTGCTCGCCGGTCCCGATCAAGACGTTCTCGATCGGCTTCGAGGAGTCGAGCGTCAACGAGCTGCCCCTCGCCCGGCGAGTCGCCCAGGGGCTCTCGAGCGACCACCACGAGCTGCTCGTGCGTCCGGACGCGGTCGAGATGCTCCCCCAGCTCGTGCGCCACTACGGCGAGCCGTTCGCCGACCACGCCGCGCTGCCGTCCTTCTATCTCGCGCGCTTCGCCCGCCGGCACGTGACCGTCGCGCTCACCGGCGACGGCGGGGACGAGAGCTTCGCCGGCTACCAGCGCTACACCACCAACCTCCTGCTGGCCCGGCTCGACGGCGTCCCCCGTCCCCTGCGCGGGGCGGCAGCATGGCTGGCCGGGCACGCCCCCGGCGCCCGCAGCCGCGGCAGCCGCGCCGGGCGGCTGGCGAGACTTGCCCGCGCCGCGCCGCTGGATCGCGAGCTGCGCTACCTCAACCAGCGCTCCGTGTTCACCGCCGAGGCGCGTGCCCGCATGTACACGCGCGAGCACCACGCGCTGCTGGGGCCCTCGCGGGCCCACGAGCTCGTGCTCGGGCCGTGGCGCCGGTCGGGAGCCACGGAGCTTCTCGACCGGATGCTCGACGTCGACGTCGGCGGATATCTGCCCGACGACCTGTTGACGAAGATCGACATCGCCACGATGGCGTTCTCGCTCGAGGCGCGATCGCCGCTGCTCGACCACGAGCTGATGGAGCTGGCGGCGTCGCTGCCGGCGGGGCTGAAGGCGGCTCGCGGGTCGCGCAAGCGGATCCTGCGCGCGGCGGTACGAGGCTGGGTTCCCGACGAGGTCCTGCGGGCGCCCAAGCAGGGCTTCGAAGTGCCGGTGGCGCAGTGGTTCCGCGCGGACCTGCGCGACTACGCCCACGAAGTGCTGCTCGACCCGGACGCCGTCTCCCGCGGGTGGTGCCGGCCCGAATGGGTGCGGGGGCTGCTGCACGAGCACTGCAGCGGGCGCGCTGACCACGGGCGCGGGATCTGGGCGCTGCTGATGCTCGAGCTCTGGTACCGCGAGATGGCCTCCGGACCGGCGGTTGGTGCGTACGCCTCGCTGAGCGCCGCCGGCTGAGACCTGCAAGAACGGTGACCGGACCCTCGTTGCGTGCGTGAGCGATGAATCGGACTGACGCGGGAGAACTCCTATGAGGACGCTGGTGACCGGGGGCGCAGGCTTCATCGGGAGCCACCTCGTGGCCTCGCTGCTCGGCGAGGGCCACGAGGTCGTCGTGCTCGACTCCCTCGAGGAGCAGGTCCACCAGGGCGTGGATCCCCAGCTGCCCGCCGAGGTCGAGCTGATCCGGGGCGATGTCGGCGATCCCGAGTGCGCCGGCCGCGCGCTCGCCGGCGTCGAGCGAGTGGTGCACCTGGCCGCCGCCGTCGGCGTGGGGCAGTCGATGTACGAGATCGCCCGATACACCGAGCGCAACACGATGCAGACGGCGTCCTTCCTGGAGCAACTGGTGGCGCAGCGCCCGCTGCCGGCGCGTTTGGTCGTGGCCTCGTCGATGTCGATCTACGGCGAGGGCGAATACGAGTGCCCCACGGACGGCCGCATGGCGCTGCCCCCCCGCGGCGAGGAGCAGCTCCTGGCCCGCCAGTGGGAGCTCACCTGCCCGCTGTGCGGGGCCAGCCTGCATCCCGTCGGGACGCGGGAGACGAAGGCGCTGATCCCGACGTCGATCTACGCCATCACCAAGCGCGACCACGAGGAGCTGTGCCTGGTGACGGGCGCCGCCTACGGCATCCCCGCCGTGGCGCTGCGCTTCTTCAACGTGTACGGCGCCGGGCAGGCGCTGTCCAACCCCTACACCGGGGTCGCCGCGATCTTCGCCTCGCGGCTCCTCAACGGCCGGGCGCCGCTGATCTTCGAGGACGGCCTCCAGACGCGTGACTTCATCCACGTCGGCGACGTTGTGCGGGGGATCACGCTGGCGCTCGACTCCGACGCGGCCGCCGGCCACGCGATCAACCTCGGCACCGGCCGGCCCAGCACGGTGCTGGAGATCGCCCAGGCGCTGAGCGCCGGGCTGGGGATCGACGTGGAGCCGATCCTCAACGGCCAGTACCGCGCCGGGGACATCCGTCACTGTGTCGCCGACCCCGCGCGGGCCCGTGAGCTGCTCGGATTCGAGGCGCGCACCAGCCTCGAGGACGGGATGCGAGCCCTGCTGCAGTGGCTCGTGAGCCAGGACGCCGTCGATCGCGTGGATGACGCGGCGCGCGAGCTCGCCTCGCGCGGTCTCGCCCGCTGACGGACAGGGGACGGCCATGTACCGGGACGCGGAGGCCATCGCCGACCTCGCAATCGTGATCATCTCCACGAACGAGGCCCACTGGCTGGAACGGTGCCTGCCGACCGTCTACGAGCACGCCGGCGACGCCACCCTCGACGTGATCGTGGTGGACAACTCCTCCACCGACAACACGCGCGAGCTGGTGGAATCGGAGTTCCCCAGGGCGCGCGTGGTGAGCTCGCTCAACCGGGGCTTCGGCTACGGCAACAACCGCGGGCTCGAACGGGCCACGGCCCGCTACCAGCTGCTGCTGAACCCCGACACGGAGATCGTCGAGGGGACCTTCGGCGAGCTCGTGCAGATCATGGACGCGAGCCCTGCGGTGGGACTGGCGGGCGTCCGCCAGTGCACCGCCGACGGGGGCCTGTCGCCCACCATCCGCCGCTTCCCCAACGCCGCCAGGGCGCTGGGCGAGGCGCTGTTCTCCGAGCGCTGGCCGCTGCACCCGTCGTGGTCGGGCGAACGCGTGCTCGACATGTCCGTCTACGAGCGCCAGCGCGAGTGCGACTGGACCTCGGGCTCGTTCATGCTGGTCCGCGCGGACGCGCTGCGCAGCGCAGGGATGCTCGACGAGCGCTTCTTCATCTACTCCGAGGAGCCCGACCTGTGCATGCGCATCAAGCGGGGTGGCTGGAAGGTGATGCACCTGCCGCAGATGACGATCATCCACCACGTCGGCAAGGGCGGCGTGCGCCCGCGCATGGTGGCCCAGGACGCCTACTCGCGCAAACAGTACGCCGAGAAGCACTTCGGCCGGCCCCACCGGTCGGCGTACCTGTCGGCCGTGGGCCTGCGTCACCTCCTGCGCGTGACCCTCTCCTTCGCCGACCGCAGCCACGGCAACGATCGCCGCGAGGCGGGTCGCAGGGCGCTGCGCACGCTGCTGGGCCGCGAGCAGCCGCCGTTCGGCCAGCCTCCCGAGACCGCCATTGCACCGCCCCCGCGGGAGCCCTCGCAGGCAGCCACGCCCGCGCCCTCCGAGCCCGAGCCCGAGGGTGCCTACGGCGGCGCGCCCACCCCGGCCGGGGCTCCGCCCCCTCCCCGGTAGCCCGCCGGGAACGGAAGCCTCTTCGCCTTCCACGCGTGTGAGCGCAGCCCGTAGGGCCCCATTTCGGTCTGCGTGAAGCGCCTGGCCCAGCCCTTCGGGTTGCCCGGAGCCCAGTCGGGGATCGAGTGCGTCGAGCCCGGCACGGCGGCGGAGCGGTCGCTGCTCACGTTGTGGTCCACGTGGCAGCTGCGGCTGCAGGCGAGGCCGGGCCCCGAGCCTCCGTATACGAGGTCTGCGCTGGCGCGCCCGGTGCAGGGCTGCCCTTCCCGTTTGACACCGCCTTCGACGAACCCGGGCACGATGTGCGTGCAGGGGATCTCGACGAACAGGTTGTGCTGGATGCGGTAGTCGCGCCCTGCTGTGCATCCGCTCGTTTCGGCGGCGCTGCTCTGCTCGCTGAAGACCGTCCCCGCAAAGCTCGCTTCGGGGATCGAGATCACCTCGGTGTTGTACCTGAAGATCAGGCCTTCCTGGGGGCAGAAGCCGGGGCCCTGCCCGTCGGCGTCGCGTTCGAACAGGTTGTTTTCGAACACGGTGTGCTTGTAGGAGGCGAGGCCGCCCCCGGGTTCCGGGGTGTTCTCGAGCAGGATCGAGTTTCCGTTCGCGCCCGTGTTGCGCACCACGTTGTTGGAGAACGTGACGTATTCGGAGCTGTGGAAGACCTGCAGGACGTTCTGGTGGGTGCCCTCTTCGTCGCCCGGGGTTTTCGTGCGGTAGCGGGCCGAGGGCCCGAGGAAGGTGTTGTACTGCTCGTCCAGGTGGCGGATCCCGCCGGCCTGGGTGTAGTGGGCGCTGATGTAGGGGCCGCAGACGTTGTGGCTGAAGGTGATATGGCTCACGTTCCCGAGGAACGTCCCGCACGCCCCCACGGGCGCCTGGCACGACGCCCCGCATTCCAGGTGCTCCATGAGGTTGTCTTCGAAGCTGATGTAGGAAGCTCCCACCGCGGCGCTCCCGATCACCTCGAAGGCGCCGATTTCACGGCCGCTGCCGTCGACCGTGTTGTGGCGGAAGGCGATGTGAGAGCCGTATTCGCGGACGGCGACGCGATCGCTGAAGTGCAGGTCCTCGATCGTCAGGTTGGAGCTGGCGGGGTCGTTGCCGACGATCTGCAGCCCTTCCACCGTCACCAGCGCACCGGGGGCCGCCCTCAGCGTCGAGGGTCGTGACGGCGCCACGTCGGCGAGCGTGCCTTCCGGGTAGCTCCCGGCGTCCAGGCACACGCTCGCGCCGGCGCTGGAGAGGGCCGAGCCGATCGAGGCCCAGCTCGAACCCGGCTGGAAGACCGTCGTGCAGGCCCCTGCGCGCTGCGAGCGGGCTTGCCCGCACCCCGCCGGCACCAGCAGGGTGAACACCACCGCCAGGCCCGCGATGAGCCTGTTGGGGGTCAGTTCTGCGGTCCTGTGTTGGTGGGTGCTCCGCCGTCGCCTTTGTAGCCGGCTTTGAATTTGCCGGTGCCGTTGGTTTCGGTGAATTCGGTTGGGGTGGGCTGCCAGGCTTGGGATTCCAGCCCGTAGGTGCCTTCGGTGGTGTTCGTGAACAGGGTGGCCCATTCGGAGGGTTTGCTGCCGGCGGGTTTCCAGCCGGTCTTGTAGTGCTTGGAGGACCCCGAGGCGGCGCTGTTGTCTTCGGTGACGTTGTATTCGACGGTGCATTCGCTGGCGCAGAACGGGCCCTGGCTGCCGGACCCCGACTCCCAGGCGAGGTCGGTGTTGTGGTGGGTCGGGCAGGGGCTGATGATGGCTTCCAGCAGGCTACCGCCGGTCTCATAGCCCGGGACGCTGTGGGTGCAGGGCACTTCGATCATGATGTTGTGTTCGACGCGGTCCCCGGAGCCTGATTCGCAGCTGTCGTTTTCGCCGGGGCTGCCTTTGCGGGAGAACGCGGTGACCGCGAAGTTCGTGGATTCCGGGCTGGAGTAGACGTTCGTGTTCCACGCGTAGGTGAAGTTCGACTGCGGGCAGATCCCGGGGCCCTGCCCGTCCTCGGCGCGTTCGAAGAGGTTGTCTTCGATCGTGATATGGCTGTAGCGGGCGTTCGTTTCTTTGGTCGCCTCGATCAGGATCGTGTTCCCGTTGGTCCCCGCGTTACGGATCACGTTATGCGCGAACGTCACGTATTCAGAGGGGTGGAAGATCTGCAAGATGTTCGTGTGATAGCCCTCCGTGCTTTTTTCTTTGGTTTTCCACTCATACCGGTAGGACGGCCCCAAGAACGTGTCGTATTCCTCGGTCAGGTGGTTCCCGCCCCCGGACTGCGTGAAATGGCCGCTGAGGAACGGGCCGCACAGATCATGGCTGAAGGTCACGTATTCCCATTCCCCGATGAACGTCCCGCACTGCGCGTTACCGACCCCCCCAGCTTTTTCATCCAGATCAGTCATCCGGTCGTATTCGATCCGCACGTTCCGCACGGGCTTCCCCGCCGTGTTCCCATACACCACCACCCCGCTTTCCGAGCCAGGGCCACCAGGCCATTCATCATGCGCGATCACGAACCCAGACCCTTTATTCACGTTCACCGTCCCCGTGAACACCAGGTTTTCGAACGCCAGATTCCGCGCCCCTTCGTTATTCAACGTCAACCCATCCACCACCACCCGCGCCCCCGGAGCAGCCGACAGCGTACTCAAACCCGACGGGCCAACAGCACCCACACTCCACCCCGAATACGCCCCTTCCGAAAGACAAACCCTCGCACCAGCAGACCGCAACGCACCTTCAACCACACCCCAACCAGCACCAGGACCAAAGGTG
>DATJBO010000168.1:0-3892 GCA_035515315.1 Solirubrobacteraceae bacterium | reverse complement strand
GACGCTGCTCGACGCGATCGCCGAGCACGGCTTCGACGCCGCCTTCGGCGGTGCCCGCCGCGACGAGGAGCGCGCCCGCGCCAAGGAGCGGATC
Source organism: Solirubrobacteraceae bacterium (assembly GCA_035515315.1). Taxonomy (GTDB): domain Bacteria; phylum Actinomycetota; class Thermoleophilia; order Solirubrobacterales; family Solirubrobacteraceae; genus Palsa-744. The sequence goes on along the minus strand of DATJBO010000168.1, from coordinate 3,798 downwards.
CTCTCGTTCCGCGACGACTTCGGCCAGTGGGACCCCAAGAACCAGCGGCCGGAGCTGTGGAACCTCTACAACGGGCGGCTCCACAAGGGCGAGCACGTGCGGGTGTTCCCCCTGTCGAACTGGACCGAGCTCGACGTGTGGGAGTACATCGACCTCGAGCAGCTCGAGGTGCCGGCGATCTACTTCGCCCACGAACGCAACGTGTTCCTGCGCGACGGGATGCTCTACGCCTGGCACGAGGGCACCGAGCTGATCGAGGGCGAGAAGGTGTTCCCCGAGACCGTCCGCTACCGCACCGTGGGCGACATGAGCTGCACCGGGGGCGTGCGCTCCCAGGCCCGCACGCTGCCCGAGGTGGTCCTCGAGATCGCCTCCACGAGCATCACCGAGCGGGGCGAGACGAGGGCGGACGACCGCGTCTCCGAGGCCGCCATGGAGGACCGCAAGAAGGCGGGCTACTTCTAACGGCGCCCGCGGCCGGGCCCCCGCGGCCGGGCCCCCGCGGCCGAGCCCCCGCGGCCGGGGGCCCCGTGGCCGGGCCGGCATCGGCCCACCCCTACACGGACGGCGCCGAGCCCGAGCTAAGCTTCCGCGGCCGGTGTTCAGCAAGGTCCTAGTAGCCAATCGCGGCGAGATCGCGATCCGCATCATCCGCGCCCTGGAGGAGCTCGGGATCGAGTCCGTGGCCGTGTACTCGGAGCACGACAAAGACGCTCTGCACGTCACCAGGGCCGGCGAGTCCTACAACCTCGGGCCCGGCCCTGCGGCCGAGAACTACCTGAGCATCGAGAAGATCCTCGACGTGGCCGACCGCTCGGGCGCGCAGGCGATCCACCCGGGGTACGGCTTCCTGGCCGAGAACGCCGCCTTCGCCCAGGCGTGCGGCGAGGCCGGCGTCGTGTTCATCGGGCCCCCCGCCAGCGCGATCGAGGCGATGGGCTCCAAGACCCGGGCGCGCGAGCTGATGAAGCAGGCGGGCGTGCCGATCGTGCCCGGCACCACCGAGCCCGTCGCCACCCCGGAGGAGGCACTGCGGATCGCCTCCGAGCAGATCGGTTTCCCCGTGGCCGTGAAGGCCGCCGGCGGCGGAGGCGGAAAGGGCTTCCGGGTGGCCCTCACGGCGGAGGAGCTCCCGGGCGCGTTCGAGGGGTCCAGCCGCGAAGGGGAGAAGTTCTTCTCAGACGCCACCGTGTACCTGGAGCGCTACCTGCCCGACCCCCGCCACGTCGAGGTCCAGGTGCTCGCCGACACCCACGGCAACGTCATCCACCTCGGCGAGCGCGACTGCTCGATCCAGCGCCGCCACCAGAAGCTGATCGAGGAGTCCCCGGCTCCGGAGTGGATCGTCGACGAGGAGATGCGCGCCCGCATCGGCGAGATCGGCGTCGAGGCGGCCCGCGCCGTCGGCTACGTCGGCGCCGGCACGATCGAGGGGCTGTTCGTGGAAGGGTCCTCGAACCGCAAGCAGGGCTCGGGGGAGGCCGAGTACTTCTTCCTCGAGATGAACACGCGCGTGCAGGTCGAGCATTGCGTCACCGAGATGACGACCGGCATCGACATCGTCAAGGAGGGCATCCGGGCGGCCGCCGGGGAGCCGCTGTCCCACTCCCAGCGGGACGTCGTGCTGCGCGGCCACGCGATCGAGTGCCGCATCAACGCCGAGGACGCGTCGAAGAACTTCACCCCCGCCCCCGGCATCATCGGCCGCTACCGGGAGCCGACGGGGCCCGGCGTGCGGGTCGACTCGGGCGTGGGCGAAGGCGGGGAAGTGTCGCCGATGTACGACCCGATGGTCGCCAAGCTGATCGTCTGGGACGCCGACCGCGAGCAGGCCACCAAGCGCATGCTGCGAGCGCTCGGCGAATTCGAGATCGAGCACCTCAAGACCCTGATTCCCTTTCACCGCTCGCTCCTGTCGACCGAGCAGTGGGCCCGGGGGGAGACGTGCAGGGACCTGCTCGAGGACAAGGCCTGGCTGAAGCTGCTCGCCTTCCCGGCCCCCGAGGCGCCGCCCGGCGAGGCGCAGGACGGCGAGCGGGTCGAGCAGAAATACGACGTCGAGGTCTCCGGGCGGCGCTTCCAGGTCCGCGTCGTGGGACCCCCGCTGGCCGGAGGCGCAGGCCTAGGGACGGGAGCGCTGGACGGCTCGGCGGCCCGCTCCAACGGGCCCGCGGCGGGCGCCCGCCGGGTGCCGAAACGCGGCGCCCGCGCGTCCTCCTCCTCGGGCGGGGGCCCCGACACGCTGCCCTCGCCCCTGCAGGGGAACGTGTGGAAGGTGCTCGTCAAGCAGGGCGACGCCGTGCAGGAGGGACAGCTGCTCGCGATCATCGAGGCGATGAAGATGGAGAACGAGATCACCGCCCACAAGAGCGGCACGGTCGTGGAGCTGCCGATCAGCGAGGGGCAGCCGATCCAGGCCGGCGCTCCGATCGCAACGATCAAGACCGACGGCGGCTGAGGGAGCGCCTCGCTTCACGCCGGCGCGCCCCGCGACCCGAGGCTGGCGACGTTCTGCGCGTGCAGCCGGCGCTGGCATGCCCCGCGGCGGCCATCGGGAAGGCGGGCCCCGTCCCCCCGCTCGCGCAGCTGCTGGATGTAGACGGCATCCTCTTCCAGCACCGTCAGTGCCCGCTCGCGGCCGATCAGCGGCCCATGCCCGGGGACCACGTGCCCGGAGCGCTCGACCAGGGGGCGCAGGCGCTCGAGCGTCTCGGCGTAGGCGTCGGCACCGCCAGCCTCGTGGACGATCGGGATCTCCAGCGGCGACAGGTAGTCGCCCGCCACCAGCACCCCGGCCCAGCTGATCAGCAGCGCCATGCCGTCCCGGGTGTGCCCGCCGGTAGGGTGCAGCTCGAGCTCACGGCCGGCGATGTCCAGCCGGCCGGGCACCGGCAGCGCCTGGAGCGACCCGAGCGCCAGCGGCCCGGGACGCTCGATCAGCAGTTCTTCGTCGAAGTCGCGCAAGCCCCGCTGCGGCTCCCCCGGCCGCGCCGACAGGCGCTCGACGGTGCTCTCGGCGCATCCGAGGGCGAGCTCCGGGTAGGCCAGCCGCCCGAGCAGGTGGTCCCAGTCGCCGTGGGTCGCGAGCAGCCCGTTCGGGGCCGGGAACCCCGCCTGCCCGAGCAGCCCCGGCAACGCCTCGAGCTCTTCCGGGAGGACGGGCGAGTCGATCACGAACGCCTCCGCCTCGCCCGCGGGCTCCTCCAGCTCCGCGCGCACCGCAACGCAGTTGACCGCCAGCACCGAGCCGGTGACGAGCAGGACGTCCGGGTGGAGGGCTTGCGCCCGCACCTCTGCTCAGGTGACGCCGAGCAGCTTGGCCGCCTCTTTGAGGTTGGGGACCTCGGCGGTCGGCTTCTTCTGGGAGGAGTCGAGCTTCTGTTTGTGGCGGTTGACCCAGATCACGGGCACCCGCTGTTTGATGCACGGCACGACGTCGTGGTAGTGGCTCGCCGCCACGTGGACCCATCCCCGCTTGCCTCCGATGCGCCGGGCACACTCGGTGAAGTGAGCGGGCTCGGGCTTGTAGGAGCGGACCTGCTGGGCCGTGACGACGAGGTCGAAGTCGGTGGGGATGTGCCGGCGGGTCTGCCCCAGGAGCTTGTCGTCGATGTTCGACAGCAGCCCGAGTTTGTACTTCTTGGCGAGCTTGGCCAACTGCGGGTTGGTCTCCCGGAAGGGGCGCCACCGCTGCACCGATTCCGGCAGGAAGCCCGACCGCGAGGGCTCGAGGTCCCACTCGAGCCGGTCGGCGATCTCCAGCGCGGTGCGCCGCAGCACCTCCGCGTACAGCTCATA
>DATJBO010000167.1:0-2609 GCA_035515315.1 Solirubrobacteraceae bacterium | reverse complement strand
GGGCGAGCTCCCCGGCCGGCCCTCCACGGTCGTGGACCTGCGCGACTTCGAGGAGGAGCGTCGCTGGCACGTGCTCCGCGAAGGCGCGCTGGGGCGCGACTCGGTGCAGCAGATGCTCGCCCCGCTGGCGGCCTGAGTCCCACCCCGCTGGCGGTGTGAGTCCCGACCGGCCGGCGGCCCGGGGCGCGCCCCGCTGGCGGTGTGAGTCCCGACCGGCCGGCGGCCCGGGGCGGTCGCGGCACCCTGATAGCCTGCGTGGCAGCTGCCGCAACTGGCGTTTGTGAAGGTGGAAACGACCACCGGGGAGCGGCCAGCGAGTGAGCCGCGCGCCTGGGCACCTGACGAGTCAACCGCCTGCCTGAGGAGAGCGCCGATGACCGACCTGAGCCCCGACTACTTCAACCGCCCCCTCGAGGAGGTGGATCCGGAGATCGCCGATGCGCTGCGGGGCGAGCTCGAGCGCCAGCAGGGCACGCTCGAGATGATCGCCTCGGAGAACTTCGTGCCCAGGGCCGTGCTCGAGTGTCAGGGGTCGGTGCTCACGAACAAGTACGCCGAGGGCTACCCCGGCCGCCGCTACTACGGCGGCTGTGAGTGGGTGGACGTGTCCGAGCAGCTCGCGATCGACCGCGCGAAGGCCCTGTTCGGCGCCCAGCACGCGAACGTGCAGCCGCACTCGGGCTCCCAGGCCAACGCGGCCGTCTACCACGCGCTGCTCGAGCCGGGCGACACGATCATGGGCCTGTCGCTCGCCCACGGGGGTCATCTCACCCACGGCATGCGGCTCAACGTCTCCGGGCGCCTGTACGAGGTGGTCGCCTACGAGGTCGACCGTGAAAGCAGCCTGATCGACATGGACGAGGTCGCACGGCTCGCCCGCGAGGCCAGGCCCAAGCTGCTGCTGGCGGGCTGGTCGGCGTACCCCCGCCAGCTCGACTTCGCCCGCTTCAGGGAGATCGCCGACGAGGTCGGCGCGGCGCTGATGGTCGATATGGCCCACTTCGCCGGGCTGGTCGCGGCCGGGCTGCACCCCAACCCCGTCGAGTACGCCGACGTGGTCACCACGACCACCCACAAGACGCTCGGCGGGCCCCGCGCCGGCGTGATCCTGTGCACCGAGCAGCACGCCAAGAAGATCGACTCGGCCGTGTTCCCCGGCCAGCAGGGCGGGCCGCTCGAGCACGTGATAGCTGCCAAGGCGGTGGCCTTGCGGATCGCCGCCTCCGAGGGCTTCGTCGAGCGCCAGCAGCGCACGATCGCGGGGGCCCGGGCGCTCGCCCGCGAGCTTTCGGGAGCGGGCGCGGGGGTGCGGGTGCTGACCGGCGGCACCGATGTGCACCTGATCCTCGTGGACCTGCGCGACAGCGAGCCGCCGCTCAGCGGACGCGAAGCCGAGGACCGTCTGGCGTCGATCGGGATCACGGTCAACCGCAACGCGGTGCCGTTCGACCCGCGCCCGCCGATGGAAGCCTCGGGCCTGCGCATCGGCACCCCGGCGCTCGTCACCCGCGGTCTGGGGGTCGAAGACTTCGAGGAGATCGGGCGGGTCCTCGCGATCGCCCTCGGAGCCGAGCACGAGGCTCGCGAGCAGGAGCTCGCCGCACGCGTGCAGGCGCTGGTCGAGCGCTATCCGCTGTACGAGTTCCTGGGGATGCCCGTACGCGCCTGAGCGGCGGATCGCGCCGCACCCGCTGCGGCGCCTGCGATGCTTAGGACGAGCGATGGCCCACCCGACTGAGCTCGACGCGCTCTACGCGCTGCTGGTGGCTGCGGCCGTGACGGCGCTGCTCACGCCGCTGACGATGCGCTTGGCGCGCCGCCTGGGCATGATCGACGAGCCCCGCGAGCGGGGCCTGTCCGACCGCCCCACCCCCCTGCTCGGCGGCCTGGCGATCTTCGGAGGCGTGCTGGTGGCAGCGCTGTGGTTCCTGCCGAGCGGCTACTCGAACGAACCGCACCTGTGGAGCGGCGTGCTGCTGGGCGCCGCGGTCATCACGCTCGTCGGCGCACTCGACGACCGCTACGAACTGCACCCGGCGCTGAAGCTCGTCGGCCAGATCCTCGCGGCCGTCGTGGTGGTCCACTTCGGCGTTGGCGTGAAGGCGGTCGTGCTGCCGTTCTTCGGACACATCGCGCTGCCCAACGCGGGGGTCACCGACGGTGGCCCGCTGCTGACGGTGCTGGGGCTCGTCGTGATGATGAACGTCGTCAACTTCTCCGACGGCGTCGACGGGCTCGCGGCGGGCGTGTGCGCGATCATCGCCGCGACGATGGCCGTGATCGCCTTCGACCTGAACCGCCCCCAGCCGGGCGTGCTGGCGGCGCTCACCGCCGGCGCGGCGCTCGGCTTCCTGATCTACAACTTCCCCCCCGCGAAGAGCTTCATGGGGGACTGTGGGGCGAACCTGCTCGGCCTGCTGATGGGCGTGATCGCGGTCGAGGCGGCGGTCAAGACCGCCGCCGTCGTGTCCCTCGTGCTGCCGCTGATCCTGCTCGCGGTGCCGTTCATGGACACCACCTTCGTGGTGCTCAAGCGCCTGAAGTACCGCCAGCCGGTGTACCGGCCCGACAGCGAGCACTTCCACCACCGCATGGCGCGGATCGGCTTC
>DATJBO010000166.1:0-4666 GCA_035515315.1 Solirubrobacteraceae bacterium | reverse complement strand
AGGCGGGCGACGCCAAGCGGATGTTCTCCTCGGACAACGAGTTCGTCCGCCAGTTCCTGAGCGGCTCGGCGGAGGGCCCCCTCACGATGGATTGACCCGCGGACGACCGTATGCGAACATACGTTCGCATGGTCGTGTGCGTGCACCTCCCCCGTTTCGAGCTCCTGGTGGCGGCCGGGGAGGGCTCGCGGGTGGGCCCCCAGACGCTCCGCGGGCGCCCCCTGGCGGTGGCCCCGCCGGTGGGTGACGGGCGCGGCGGCGGGACCGGGACGGCCGGGGTGGGGGAGGTCTCCCAGGCGGCCGAAGCGAGCGGGGTGAGGAGGGGGATGGCGCTCGGGGAGGCGCTGGCGCGCTGCCCGCAGCTCGTGCTGCTCCCCGCCGACCCGGTGAGGGTGGCCGAGCAGTGGGAGGCGGCCCTGCAGGCGCTCGAGGCGATCGGGGCGGCCGTGGAGCCGGCGCGGCCGGGGCTCGCCTACTTCGAGGCGGACGGGCTGAGGGCGCTCCACGGCACGCTCGCCGCCACGCTTGCCGCCGCCCGGGAGGCGGTCGTGCACCCCGTGCGGATCGGCGCCGCCCCCACCCGCTTCTGCGCGCTGGCGTGCGCGCTGGCGGCCCGCTCGGGCCGGCCGCTGGTGCTCGAGGGGGAGCACGCCCGGCGCTGGCTGGCGACGCAGCCGGTGGAGCTGCTCGGCTACCGCGGGCAGACCGCGATGCTGCCCGAGCCGCTGGCCCGGCTGGGCGTGCGCACGCTCGGGGAGCTCACCCGGCTCGGGCGGGCGGCGCTGAGCGACCGCTTCGGCGAGGCCGGGTCCCTCGCCCACCGGCTGGCCCGCGGGCAGGACCGTCCGCTGGCCCCCCGCCGCGTGCAGGAGCGCCTCGAGGAGTCGTTGGAGGTGGGGGACGCCAGCAGCGGCCTGGCGCTGGGACGGGTGCTGGGGGTGCTCGTCCGCCGGCTGCTGGCACGGCCCCAACGGGCGGGCCGCTCGCTGCGCACGGTCGTGCTCTCGGCGCAGCTGGCCGCCGGCGGAGGCTGGCGCGAGCGCGTCGTGTTCCGCCAGGCGCTGGCGGACGCGGAGCGGATCAGGCTGGCGCTGTCGGTGCGCCTGCTCGCGCTCCCCGGCCCCGCCTGCAGGCTGGGCCTGAGCGTCGAGTGCTTCGGGGCGCCGATCGCCGAGCAGGGGGTGCTGGAGGACCGCGACGCCCGTGCCTGGAGCGCCCGCCGCGCCGCGCGCGCCGCCCTGCTGCGGGAGGCGCTCGCCCAGGTCCGCTCGCTGGCCGGGGCGCAGGCGGCCCTGCGCGTCGTGTGCGTGGACCCCTCCTCGCGCGTCCCCGAGCGGCGGGTCGTGCTGACCCCCATCCCCGAGTGAGCGCCCGCGTGCTGAACCGCCCCCGGCCCGCCCGCGTGCGCTGCAGCGGGCCGGCGCCGGCGGAGGTAGACGGCGAACGGATGCAGTCGCTGCGCGAGTCCTGGCTGGTGGAGGACCGCTGGTGGACGGCCGAGCCGCTGCGCCGCCGCTACTGGGAGCTGGTGGGGGTGAACGGGCGCAACGTCGTCGTCTTCCACGACCTGTGCTCCGGCGGCTGGTTCCGCCAGAGCGCCTAGCGACGGCGTGCGAGGATGCCGGCGCCGACCCCTCCATACGCCGAGCTCCACTGCCACTCGGCCTACTCCTTCCTGGACGGGGCCTCACTGCCCGACGAGCTCGCCCACCGCGCGGCAGAGCTCGGCTACACCGCGCTCGCGCTGACGGATCACAACTCGGTCAGCGGCTCGATGGAGCTGGCCCAGGCCGCCCCCGAGCACGGGGTGAGGGCGATCCAGGGCGCCGAGGTGGACGTCCTCTGCGGCGAGGGCACCTCCCGCCACCTCACGCTGCTGGTATGCGACGGGCGCGGCTGGAGCAACCTCTGCCGGATCCTCACGCTCGCCCACGCCCACACCCGCGAGGGCAGCCGCCGCCGGGACCTCGGCGAGGCGCACGTCGACGTGCAGGAGGTGCTCGACCACGCCGAGGGCCTCGTCTGTCTGAGCGGGTGCGCCTCGCGCTCGGTGCTGTACCGCCCCGGCACCGCGGCGGCGGGGCCTCACGGACACGACGAGCAGCTCGCCCGCAGGCTGCTCGACGCCTTCGGCCCGGAGGGCTTCTACGTCGAGCTCCAGCGTCCGTTCCACCGCCACGACCGCGCCCGCAACCGCGCCCTGCAGGCGCTCGCCCGGGGGCTGGCGGTGCGCTGCGTGGCGAGTGGCAACGTCCACGCCCACGTCCGCTGCCGGGCCGAGCTGCAGGACGCCTTCGTGGCGCTGCGCAACCACGCCACGCTCGACGCCTGCGAGCCGCTGCGGCGGGGCAACCACAGCCACGTGATGAGCTCACCGGAGGCGATGGCGCGGCGCTTCGGAGAGCACCCCGAGGCGGTCCGGGAGACCGTCCTGCTGGCCGAGCGGCTGACGTTCGACCTGCGCCGTGACCTCGGCTACCGCTACCCCGGGGCCGAGCAGCAGGGCGCCTCCAGGCGCCTGGCGGAGCTCTGTCAGCAGCGCCTGTGGGAGCGCTACGGCGACGGCGCCCCCCCGCCCGCGCGGGCGCTGCGCGGGGAGGCCCACGCGCGCCTGGAGCAGGAGCTGGCCGTGATCGACCACCTCGGCCTGGCCGGCTTCTTCCTGCTGCACCACGACATGATGGAGCTCGCCGCGGAGGTGGCCCGGGAGGTCCGCGGGCCGGACTCGGTGCGTGCGCTGCTGGCGGCGGGCCGGGGGCGGGGCTCCTCGGTGTCCTCGCTGGTCTGCTACCTGACGGGGCTCTCCCACATCGACCCCGTCCTCGGCCGGCTCGCGCTGGGGCGGTTCCTGCACGAGGATCTGCACGGGCTGCCGGACATCGACCTCGACTTCCCCCGCGACGTCCGCGAGCGGCTGATCCCCCGCGTGCACGAGCGCTACGGCCAGGATCGCTCGGCGCTGGTGGCGGCCTTCCCGACGTTCCGCGCGCGGGGGGCGATCCGCGAGCTCGGCAAGGTGCTCGGGCTGGCGCCGAGTGCGATAGAGCGGGCAGCCCGGGACGCTGACCCCTTCGCCTCGGGCGAGGCCCTGCGCCACGCCGGGCTCCCGGGGGCGGCCACGGGCCGGTCCGCCGCCGCGGGCCCGTCCACCGGCACCGCCCGCCAGGCCCCGCTGCGCTGGCGCTGGCTGGAGCGCCTGGTCGAGCAGGCCTACGGCCTGCCCCGCCACCTGTCCCAGCACTCCGGCGGGATGATCGTCTCCACCAGGCCGCTGATCGACTGCTGCCCGGTGGTCCCCGCGGCGATGGAGGGCAGGCAGATGGTCCAGTGGGACAAGGACTCCTGCGCCGACGCCCGCTTCCTGAAGATCGACCTGCTCGGCCTGGGGATGCTGTCCGCGGTCGAGCGCTGCGTGGTGGAGGTGGAGCGGGTGCGGGGCGAGCGCATCGACCTGTCCCGCATCCCCTTCGACGATCCCGGGACCTTCAGGGCGATCCGCGCCGCCGACACCGTGGGGGTCTTCCAGATCGAGAGCCGCGCTCAGATGCAGTCGCTGCTGCGCACCCGCCCCGCCAACCTCGAGGACCTCACGATCCAGGTGGCTATCGTGCGCCCGGGGCCGATCCAGGGCGGCGCCGTGAACCCCTACATCGCCCGCCGCCAGCGCCTGCGCGAAGACCCCTCCTACGAGGTCCCGTTCGACCACCCCGCGCTGGAGCCGGTGCTGCGCGAGACGCTCGGGACGATCATCTTCCAGGACCAGGTGATGCAGGTCGCCGAAGCCTTCGCCGGGTTCGGCCCCGGGGAGGCCGACGGGCTGCGCCGGGCGATGAGCCGCAAGCGCTCGCACGAGCGCCTGCTGCGCCACCGCGAGCGGTTCGTGCAGGGCGCGATGGACCACGTGGGAGCCGACCGTGCCGTCGCCGAGCGCGTGTGGAAGATGGTCGAGGGCTTCGCCGGGTTCGGCTTCCCCAAGTCCCACAGCGCCGCCTTCGGGCTGCTCGCCTACCAGTCCACGTGGCTGCGGATCCACTACGGCCCGGAGTTCCTGTGCGCGCTGCTGGACGAGCAGCCGATGGGCTTCTACGCCCCCGACAGCCTCGCCCACGAGGCACAGCTGAGGGGCATCGAGCTGCGGGGGGTGGACGTCAACGACTCCGACGTGCAGTGCACCGTGCAGGAGGGCGCCGTGCGGCTCGGCCTTCGCTACGTGAAGGGAGCCCCGGAGGCGGAGCTCGCCGCGCTCGTCGCCGAGCGCCGCCGCGGGGGCCCGTTCGGGAGCCTCGCCGAGCTGGCGGCCCGCTCGGGAGCCAGGCGCACGACGCTCGAGCAGCTCGCCTGGGCGGGCGCGTGCGACCGTCTCGCCGAGGACGGCCAGCGCCGCACGGCGCTGTGGCAGCTGGGGATCGCGGCTCCCGCCCAGGCACTCGCCGACGCCGGCGAGGCGGCCGGTGCCGACGCCGGGGGCTCCGACGGGCAGCCCCAGGCCCAGCTGGCGCTGCCGCTGGAGCTCGCGCCGGCCCCCGCCCTGCGCCCGCTGGGTCGCTGGCAGCGGCTGATCGCCGACTACTCCACCACCACGGTCACCCTCCAGGAGCACGCGCTGGCGATCCTGCGTCCCCGCCTGACGGTGCCGATGCTCGCCACCAGCGCCCAGCTGGAGCGG
>DATJBO010000165.1:0-30819 GCA_035515315.1 Solirubrobacteraceae bacterium | reverse complement strand
GAGCCTCGACGACATCGTCATCCAGGTCGCGATCGTGCGGCCCGGCCCGATCCAGGGTGGCGCGATCAACCCCTACATCGACCGGCGGCGGCGCCTGCGCGAGGACCCCTCCTACGAGGTCCCCTACGACCACCCCTCGCTGCGCCCGATCCTCTCAGAGACGCTCGGCACGATCATCTTCCAGGACCAGGTGATGGAGGTGGCCGAAGCGTTCGCCGGCTTCACGCCTGGCGAAGCCGACGGGCTGCGCCGCGCGATGAGCCGCAAGCGCGCGGGCGACATGCTCGCGCGCCAGCGCGAACGCTTCATCGAGGGCGCGCTGCGCCATCGCGGCGACGGCGCGCACGCGCCGCCCGACCGCGCGACCGCCGAACGCGTGTGGCAGATGGTCGAGGGCTTCGCGGGCTTCGGCTTCCCCAAGGCGCACAGCGCCGCCTTCGGGCTGCTCGCCTACCAGTCGACATGGCTGCGCGTCCACTACGGCGCGGAGTTCCTGTGCGCGCTGCTCAACGAGCAGCCGATGGGCTTCTACGCCCCCGACAGCCTCGCCCACGAGGCACAGCTGAGGGGCATCGAGCTGCGGGGGGTGGACGTCAACGACTCCGACGTGCAGTGCACCGTGCAGGGGGGCGCCGTGCGGCTCGGCCTTCGCTACGTGAAGGGAGCTCCGGAGGCCGAGCTCGCCGCGCTCGTGGCCGAGCGCCGCCGCAGCGGCCCCTTCGGGAGCCTCGCCGAGCTGGCGGCCCGCTCGGGAGCCACGCGCACGACGCTCGAGCAGCTCGCCTGGGCGGGCGCGTGCGACCGTCTCGCCGAGGACGGCCAGCGTCGCACGGCGCTGTGGCAGCTGGGGGTCGCGGCCCCCGCCCGGGGTCTCCCCGACGCCGACGAGGCGGACTCGCAACAGGCCCAGCTGGCGCTGCCGCTGGAGCTCGCCCCGGCGCCCGCCCTGCGCCCGCTGGGCCGCTGGCAGCGGCTGATCGCCGACTACTTCACCACGACCGTCACCCTGCGGGAGCACGCGCTGGCGATCCTGCGTCCCCGCCTGACGGTGCCGATGCTCGCCACCAGCGCCCAGCTGGAGCGGCTGCCGGGAGGGGGCGAGGTGGCCGTTGCGGGCCTGGTGATCGCGCGCCAGCGCCCCGCCACCGCCTCCGGGACGATGTTCCTGCTGTTCGAGGACGAGTTCGGGACGATCAACCTGATCGTCCCCGAACAGGTGTACGAGCGCTACCGCCGGCTGGCCCGAACCGAGCCCCTGCTGCTGGCCAGGGGGCGCCTGGAGCGCACCCAGGAGCCCACCCCGCTGCACGGGTCCGCGACCAGGACGTCGGGCGCACCGGCCGTCGCCGGCACCAGCGGCTCCACCACCGCCACCGGCGAGGACGCCGATGGCCTCGGCCCCGAGCAGATCCGCCCCGTGATCAACGTCGTCGTCCGCGAGCTGGCCTCGCTCGAGCACTTCCTCGACGGCGGCCTGGAGGGCCCGGAGGAGCTCCCCGGCGGGGATGTCCGCCACCTGCGCCGCCCGCCCGCCGCCGGCGAGCAGCAGGGCGCGGAGGAGCCGGCCGGGGAGGAGGTCGCCTCGAGCATGCGCGCGGCCGCCCCGGCCGTGCAGAGCTTCGCGATGGGCCGGCGGCGCTGAGGCTCCGGTCAGGAGCCGGGGGCGGCGAAGGCGAGGGTCTGGCCGTCGGGATCGAGCACCAGCAGCCGGCCCTCGTGCTCGCGGGGCTCGTCGCCGCGCTCGGCCAGCCGGCGCTCGACCTCGGTGAGTGCCCGCTCGCCGCTCAGCTCGAACAGCACCTCGAGCAGGCCGGGCGCGGTGTCGGGGGCGCGGGGGGCGCCCATGCTCTGCCAGGAGTTCAGGCCGACGTGGTGGTGGTAGCCGCCGGCACCGAGGAACGAGGCGGAAGGCAGCCGGGCCTGCTCGTCGAGGCCGACGTCGTGGTCGTAGAAGCGGCTCGCCCGCGCCACGTCGGAGACCTTCAGGTGCACGTGCCCGACTCCCGTGCCCGGCTCGATGGTGACCGGGGGCTCGCTGGCGGACTGGGCGAGCAGGTCCTCGAGGTCCAGCGGCAGGGTCACCATCTCGATGCCCCCGGCGGGCGTCCGCGCCCACCGCTCGCTCGGCCGGTCGGCGTAGATCTCGATCCCCAGGCCGTCGGGGTCGCTCAGGTAGACGGCCTCCGAGACCCCGTGGTCGGAGGCCCCCTCCAGCGGCCAGCGGGCGCGGGCCAGGCGCCTCAGCGTGTCCGCCAGGGCCGCCCGGGACGGGTGCAGCCAGGCCACGTGGTAGAGGCCGCTGGCCCCCGGGGACAGCGGCGCCGGCTGCGCGAGCTGGCGGAGCACGAGGGCCGGGCGTCCGGGGTCCGCGCCCAGCACCGCGGTGCCGTTCTCGCGCGTGATCAGGGGCAGGCCGAGCGCGTGCTCGTAGAAGTCGGCGCTGCGGGAGACGTCGCTGACGCCGAGCGTCACGGAGCGGATACGCAGGGCCGGATCGATCCCGCTCATCGCCACCAAGCTTACGCCTGTGGGCGCGTCGTCAGGCCCGGTAGCGGACGAGCCTGACGTGCTTGCAGCCGACCAGCCGGAAGTGCCTGTTCTCGGGGAGGTAGCGCACCACCAGCGTCTTCAGCCCGGTCCCGTTGCAGAACACGGTTCCGTGCCCGTACACGAGGGCGACCTGGTCGTTGCCGGCCCCCGTCCAGATCACGTTGTGCCCGTGGCTGGCGTAGATGAAGTCGTTGCCGGCTCCCCCGTGGAGGTAGTCCTGCTGCGATTCGGGCTGGCCGCTCGGTTTGAAGTCGCCCCAGATCACGTCCCCGACTTCGCCGGCGAAGATCGTGTCGTTGCCGTTGCCGCCGAGCAGCTCGTTGTGGACGTGCTGGAGCCCGCGCAGCGTCCCGGACTGGTTGAAGCGGTGCTGCGCGAGGTGCTGGATCGGAGGCCACCCGGCGTGGCTGGCCTCGCCACGGGCGACCGCCGCGAGGGCGCATACGGCGATGGCCGACGCGAGCCCGCACACGGCGAGGGCCGGCGCGAGCCCCCTGGAGGCGGCGGGCACGGCGCGCGGACCTGCGTGCCGGCGGGCGGCGGCCCGACACGAAGCTGAGCGCTTGCCGTGCGGCATCCCCTGGGAGAACTCTACTCGCTGAGGCACGACTCGAGTGTTGCCGATCGTGTGCCGGCGCAAACCCGGCTGGACGGACCTCGAGGTCCCCTAGGGGTGATGATGCGTGGCGAGCCACATCGCGGCAAACGCGACCACCACGAGCAACAGCGTGATGAAGACGGCTGCGAAGGTCCAAGGCATATCGGTAATTGCTGTTCCCATGCTGCGACAGTACGACTCCGGATGCCTGCGGGCAATCGCAAAACAGCGCACCCTCGACGCGGCTAACTACGCGTTGCGGCTTGGGGGCCTCCACGCGCTGTTTGGTGGCATCGATCAGGGTTCGTCTTGGTCGTGGCGCGCCGACCGGCGAGGCTGGCGCCGCAGATGAGGCAACAGCCGTCAGTCATCCAGACCGCTACCTCGCGCTCGACCACGACGAGTGCGTCGGCGAGCATCTCCGCGAGCAACAACTCGACGGACGGATAAGCTCGGGCCTTGAAGTTCCGCAAACTCGGGTCCAGCAACCTGGAGGTCTCGGAGATCAGCCTCGGCTCGTGGCTGACCTACTCCGGCGGGGTGGAGCGCGAACAGGCCCGCCGCTGCGTGGACGCGGCCTTCGAGGCCGGGATCAACTTCATCGACACGGCCAACGTGTACGGACGGGGGGCGTCCGAGACGTTCCTGGGGGAGGTCCTCTCCGGCCGCGAGCGGTCCTCCTACGTGCTCGCCACCAAGGTCTACTTCCCGATGTCCGCCACCGACCGCGGGCTGTCCCCCGAGCAGATCCACAAGCAGATCGACGCCTCGCTGCAGCGGCTGCAGACCGACCACGTGGACCTCTACCAGTGCCACCGCTACGACGACGAGACGCCGCTGCAGGAGACGATGGGGGCCCTCACGGAGGTCGTCCGGGAAGGCAAGGCCCGTCACATCGGCTTCAGCGAGTGGCCGCCGCAGCGGATCTCCGAGTCGCTGGCGCTGCCGGGGGTGGAGCGCTGGACCTCCAGCCAGCCCCAGTACTCGATGCTGTGGCGGCGCCCCGAGCGGGAGCTGATCCCGCTGTGCGAACGCGAGAACATCTCCCAGATCGTGTGGTCGCCGCTCGCACAGGGGGTGCTGAGCGGCAAGTACCTGCCCGGTCAGCAGCCGCCGGCCGATTCGCGAGCGGCGAGCGAGAGCATGAGTGGCTTCATCGGCGGCTTCATGAACGATCGCGTGCTCGAGGCCGTGCAGCGCCTGGTGCCGGTCGCCGAGCAGGCGGGGCTGACGCTGCCCCAGCTGGCGCTCGCGTGGGTGCTGCGCCAGCCGAACGTGGCCTCCGCGATCATCGGCGCCTCGCGTCCCGAGCAGGTCCACGAAAACGCCGCCGCCGCCGGTGTGACGCTGAGCGCCGACGTGCTGGCGGCGATCGACGCCGCGCTGGACGGGGTGGCGCTGCGCTGAGCGAAGGCCCGGCGCCGCCCGTGCTCAGGAGCTGCCGCCCGCGAGCAGCGCCCGGATCCGGATCTTCACGGTCTCTCCCACGAGCGCGTCGCCGTAACCGGCCACCGCCGGGAAGCGCAGCCCGTAGTCGCCCCGCTGCAGCTCGCCGCGGGCCGCCATCACGACCTCGCGCGCGGGGCCGCCGTCGGCTCCGCGCCGGCGTCCCGGCTGCTCGACCTCGACCTCGAGGCTCAACGGCCGGCTCGTGGCCCGGATCGTCAGCTCGCCCTCCAGCCGGAAGCTCTCCCCGCCGGCGCTCGCCGGCCCGGCGGTGAACTCGATCCGCGGGTGGCGGTGCGGGTCGAAGAACCCGTCGTCCGTGCGCAGGTAGTGGTCGCGACGCTCGTCCCCCGTCTCGACGCTCGCCACCTCCACGCTCCCGGCGGCGGACACGCGCCCGCGGCTGACCCGCACGGTCCCCTCGAAGCGCGTGAACCGGCCCCGCACGCGGGTGAGCCCGAGGTGCCTGACCTCGAAGCCCACCTCCGAGCGGCTCGCGTCGACCTCCCACGTGCCCGGCGGCAGCGCGTGGTGCGCTAGCGGCTTTCGGCGCGCTCCCACGAGAACCCCCTCACCCCCAGGAAGATCCCGATCGCCGCCCACAGGGCGAGCACCGCCAGGCCGTCGAGGTGCTTGCCGATCGGCGAGCCCGTCACCATCGCGCCCGACAGGCCTTCGATCAGCGGCAGCAGCGGCAGCGCCTGGGCGATCGTCTTCAGGAACGCCGGCGGGTTGCTGGCGTCGAACACGAAGAAGGACAGGAACAGGACCGGCAGGAACACGGCATTGACGTACGCGGCGGTCGACTCGAAGTTGGGGATCGCGTGGGCGAAGGCCACGCCCAGGGCGGCGAAGGCGACCACCCCCACGAGCACCCAGACGATCAGCGAGAGCGGCTCGGGCGGCCAGCCGATCCCGAAGAACAGGCGCCCGGCGAACACCACCAGCACGATCTGCAGGGCGGTGTTGGTGACGGCGTTGGCGGCCACGCCGCCGAAGTAGGAGCCGGTCGGCAACGGTGCCCCCCGGATCCGCTTGAGCACTCCCCGCTCGCGCAGGTACACGATGTTGTACGCGAGCGCGGTGAAGGTCGTGGACATCACGCTCATCCCCGCGATCGCCGGCAGCAGCTTGTTGAGGTCGTGCTGGCTGCCGCTCAGGATCGCGCCGCCCGCGAACAGGAACAGCAGCGGCAGCAGGAAGTTGAAGAAGGCGGCGCTCGGGTTGCGCCAGAACATGCGCCGCTCCAGGCGGTACTGGCGCCATCCGAGCCGCAGCGTCTCACTCATCGGCGGTGAGCTCAAGGTAGACCTCCTCGAGCGTCGGCCGGGCCACCGACAGCTCGTCCAGGCGCCCGCCGCGGGCCAGCGCCTCGCCGGTCAGCTCGTGCAGCACCGTGGTGGGATCGTCGGTGTCGAGCTGCACCGCCTCCCCCTCGGGAGTGCGGTAGGCGATCCGGTAGTGGGGGGCCCCGGCGCCCAGCTCGCGCGGCGGCCCGTCGGCGAGGATGCGCCCGTCCTTGACGATCGCCACGCGATCGGCGAGCTCCTGGGCCTCCTCGAGGTAGTGGGTGGTCAGCACGATCGTCTTGCCGAGGTCCCGCAGCGAGCGGATCGTGTCCCACGCCGCGCGGCGGGCCTCGGGGTCGAAGCCGGTGGTGGGCTCATCGAGAAAGATCAGCTCCGGGTCGCCCACCAGCGCGATCGCGAAGTCCAGGCGGCGCAGCTGCCCGCCGCTCAGCCGACGCGTGCGCGTGTCGGCCTGCTCGGACAGGCCGGCCAGCTCGAGCACCTCCCCGACCTGGCGCGGGCGCGGGTACAGACCCGCCCAGTACTCGAGCGCCTCGCGCGGGGTGATGTGGGGGTAGATGCCGCCGGACTGCAGCACGATCCCGATCCGCCGGCGCAGCTCCAGCCCGCGCCGCGCCGGGTCCTGACCGAGCACCGCCACGCTGCCCGCCGTGCGTGCGCGGTAGCCCTCGAGAATCTCGACCGTCGTGGTCTTGCCGGCGCCGTTGGGCCCGAGCAGCCCGAACACCTCGCCGCGGGCCACCGTGATGTCGATCCCGCGGACCGCCTCGTAATCGCCGTAGCGCTTGGACAGGCCCCTCACCTCGATCGCGGGGGCGTCGCTCACGATCCTGCTGTGTGGCTGGACGACGCGGGCGGTGTCCGCTACCAGTGCACGCCCCTGGTCAGCGTCGCCATCGCGATCTGCTCGAAGGAGACGTGCTCCTCGGTCTCGTGGTGGTGCCCCTTGGAGGCCGCCGAGTCGGGGAACACGCGGTAGGCGAGGTGCAGCAGGCGGTCGACCGCCCCCGGGTTCAGCGAGTACGCGACTTCGCCGAACTTGCCGATCCGCGTGCCCATCTCCTTGGGCCGGCTGCGCATCGCCTCGCAGATCATGTCGGCCGCCTCGTCGGGGCTGATCGCGGGGAACGCGTCGTACATCTTCGTGGGGGCGATCATCGGCGTGCGCACGAGCGGCATGTGGATGGTGGTGAAGGTGATGCCGTCGCCGATCACCTCCGAGGCAACCACCCGGCTGAACGCGTCCAGCGCGGCCTTCGAGGCGACGTAGGCCGAGAAGCGCGGCGGGTTGGTCTGCACGCCGATCGAGGACACGTTGACGATGTGGCCCGAGCCCCGCTCGCGCATGTGCGGGAGCAGCCCGATGATCAGCTTCACGGCACCGAAGTAGTTCAGCTGCATGGTCCGTTCGAAGTCGTGGAAGCGGTCGTAGCTGAGGGCGATCGAACGGCGGATCGAGCGCCCGGCGTTGTTGACCAGCATGTCGACGTTGCGGTGGTCGGCGAGCACCCGCTCGAGCAGCCGGTCGATCGACTCCATGTCGGAGATGTCGGCGGCGTACACGTAGCCGGTCCCGCCGGCGGCCACGATCTCGGCGCGCACCTCCTCGAGTTTCTCGACGTTGCGCGCCACCAGCAGCGGGACCCCGCCGGCGCCGGCGACCTTCAGCGCGGTCGACCGGCCGATCCCCGAGGAGGCGCCGGTGATCAGCACGTGCTTGCCGGCGAGCGCCTCTTTGAGGGTCCTGCCGCGGGAGAAGTCGCTGTCCATCTCGCGCTCCCAGTACTCCCACAGGCGGGCGATGTACTCGTCCAGCGGTGGCGGCTGTTCCAGCGGCGTACCCGCCAGCGCCTGGGCCGTCTCACGGGTGCTGAAGCGGGGCACCAGCTCCATGTGCTCGAGCACCTCCTCGGGGATGCCGAGCTCGCGCAGCGTCAGCGATTTCAGCTGCCGCCACGGGGGCAGCGAGAGGGCCAGCCGCAGCGGCCACTTCGGCAGCGGGTCGGTGAGGCGTTTGTCGATGCTCACCGCGAAGCGCGGGGCGCGGGCGATCGAGGCGATCTCGTTGATGAGCTCGTCCACCCGCTGTGGGCGCGGGTCGACCAGGTGGAAGGCCCTGCCGTCGAGGCCGGGCTCGTGGGCGATGTGCTCGAGCGCCGCGGCCACCCAGTCGACCGGGACGATGTTCGTGTAGCCGAGGTCGAGCCCCACCAGCGGCACCCACTCGGGCAGCAGGTGACGCAGGCGCTCGATCGCCTTGAAGAAGTAGTAGGGGCCGTCGATCTTGTCCATCTCCCCGGTGCGGGAGTCGCCCACCACGACGGCCGGCCGGTACGTGCGCCACGGCACGTAGGGCTGCTCGCGCACGATCCGCTCGGACTCGAACTTCGTGCGGTGGTAGGGCGAGGGCAGCCGCTGGCCCTCGTCGAACATCTCCTCGGTGAACACGCCGTGGTACTGGCCGGCGACGGCGATCGAGGAGACGTGGTGCAGGTGCTTGGTGTCGATCGCGCGGGCGAGTTCGACGGCGTGGGTGGTGCCGCCGACGTTGACGGCCGTGTTGCGCTCCGGCGGGGCGGTCAGGTCGTAGACGGCAGCGAGGTGGAACATGTGGTTGACCTTGCCGCGCAGCTCCGCCACCTGCTCCTTCTCGATCCCGAGCATCGGGCGGCGCAGGTCGCCGACGACCGGCTCGATGCGGTCGCCGGCGGCCGGGCCGACGAGCATCGTCCAGCGCTCCATCAGCTCCTCCAGGCGGCTCCGCGCGCTCTCCCGCATGAGCAGGTAGATCTTGCCCTGGCGGTTCTCGAGCAGGTTCTCGATCAGGTGCCTGCCGATGAAGCCGGTCGCGCCAGTGACGAAGTAGGCCATCTCGCTGGGGAGCCTACCGCCTAGACGCCGGCTCCAGCGCCCCCGCGACCCTCTCCCGCCGCGAAGCGGGCGGCGCCGCGGGCGCCGTCCTCGAACACCTCCGGGCCGGCCTGCGACTCGAGCGCGAGGCCCTCCGCGAGCGTGAGCCCGAGACCCTCGAGCGCCGATCGACGGTCCGCCAGCATCGTCGACTGGGGGAAGCGCGCGAGCCCGTCCGCGAGCGCGAGCGCCCGCTGCACGTGGGCGCCGGCCGGCACCACCTCGTTGACGAGGCCGATCGCCGCCGCCTCCTGGGCGTCGATCATGCGCCCGGTCAGGATCAGGTCCAGGGCGCGGCCGAGCCCGACCACGTGGGGCAGCCGCTGGGTGCCTCCGTCGATCAGCGGCACCCCCCAGCGTCGCTCCGGAAAGCCCAGCGTGGAGCCCTCCGTGGCGATCCTGAGATCGCACCACAACGCGAGCTCCAGCCCGCCCGCCAGGCAGAAGCCGGAGATCGCGGCGATCGTCGGCTTGCTCGGCGTCAGGCGGGTGAAGCCCATCGGCCCCTCGGGGCTCATGAGACGGTCGCGCATCGTCTCGGTGGCCTTGAGGTCGGCGCCCGCGCAGAAGGACACGCCGCCGGCGCCGGTGAGCACCATCACGCGCGCCTCGTCGTCCTGCTCGAAGCGCAGGTAGGCCTCGTGCAGCGCGGCTGCCGTGGGACCGTCGACGGCGTTGCGCCGGTGCTGGCGGTCGATCGTGACGACGGCTGCGGCGCCCTCGCGGCTGTAGCCGACGTCGGGGCTGCCGGTGGGCGCTTCCTCGGAGTCGCTCACGCCGGGGCCGCGGCTACCAGCCGCCGCGCCAGTGCGTGCCGATGGCTTCCTTCTCCGCCGCCTTGCGCCTGTCCTTGCGTTTGTCGAGGCTGCGCTGGAGCATCGTCATCAGGAACACGAACAGGACGAAGCCGCCGATCAGGATGAATCCCGCGTCGGTAACGACTTTGTCGTTGGTGGCGCCGTAGAAGCCGCGGCCGTCGTTTTCGGCGCTCGCCACCGGCGCCAGCACGAGCGTCGCCAGCGTCGTCAGGAGGATCAGCTTCGGCAGCGGTGAGCGGGCCATCGGTGCGCTGCTGATGCTACCTCAGGGTGGCCCCGGGCCGGTCGGGCGGTCACGCCACGGCTTTTACCATCACCTCTCGATGGCCCTGTTGACAGCATCCGACCTACGCAAGGACATCGCCGGGCAGCCGCTGCTGCGCGGCGTGTCGTTCAAGCTCGAGCGTCGCGAACGGCTGACGCTGGCCGGCCGCAACGGCGCCGGCAAGACGACCCTGCTGAGGATGCTGGCCGGAGACAGCGCGATCGACGGCGGCGAGCTGAGCGTCGCCAGGGGGGTGAGGATCGCGCTCCACGACCAGCGCCCGCCGCGCGAGCGGGGTGGCACGCTGCAGGACTACCTGCTGTCCGGGTGCGCGGAGGAGCTCGCCATCGAGCATGAGCTGGCGGAGCTGGAGCGGGCGATGGGGGAGGGGTCCGCCGACGAGGCGACCCTCACGCGCTACGCGGCGGCGCAGTCGCGCCTCGAGGCGCGCGGCGGCTACCTGTGGCGCAACCGCGCGAGCGACACGGCCCACGGCCTCGGCTTCCGCGACGGCGACCTGGGCCGGACGCTCGACACCTTCTCCGGGGGGGAGCTGACGCGCGCCTCGCTGGCACGGGCGCTGGCCACCGGGGCCGACGTGTTGCTGCTCGACGAGCCCACCAACCACCTCGACATCGCCTCCCTGGAATGGCTGGAGCAGGCCTTGGCGGCGCTCGACGCGGCGGTCGTGCTCGTCGCCCACGACCGCTGGTTCCTGGAGGCCGTCGGCACCGCGGTGCTCGAGCTGCAGGGCGGGCGCACGCGCTTCTTCGCCGGCAGCTGGCACGCGTGGCGCCGCGAACAAGCCGCCCGGGAGCTGTCGCTGGGGCGGGCGATCGCCGCCCAGCAGGCGGAGATCGAGCGCACCGAACGCTTCATCGAGCGCTTCCGCTACAAGGCCACCAAGGCGCGCCAGGCCCAGGCCCGGGTCAAGCGGCTCGAGAAGATGCAGCGTCTCGAGCGCGATCCCCGCGACGACCGCGGGCTGGAGTTCTCCTTCAAGGCCCCGCAGCGCTCCGGACGGGTGATCTTCGAGCTCCAGGACGCCCTCGTGCAGGTGGGCGGCGAGGGCGACGGAGGCGGCGGCGCCTGCACCCCCGTGACACTGCTCGAGCACGCCGAGCTGTGGCTCGAACGAGGGGAGCACGTGACGCTGGTGGGGCCCAACGGCGCCGGCAAGACGACGCTGATCGAGATCCTCGCCGGCCGCCGCGAGCTGCCCGCGGGGAAGCTGTCCGTGGGCCACAACGTGAAGATCGGCTACCTCTCCCAGCACACCGAGGAGCTCGGCGCCGGAGGCCCGCCCGGGCAGACCGTGCTCGAGGCCGCCCAGCACGCCACCGGCCTCACCCCTGGCAAGGCCAGAGCGCTGCTCGGCCGCTTCCTGTTCTCCGGGGAGCAGGCCGAGAAACCGCTGGCGGGCCTGTCCGGGGGCGAGCGCCGGCGCCTGTCGCTGGCGGTTCTCGTGGGGGCCGCGCACCCACCGAACGTGCTGATCCTCGACGAGCCCACCAACCACCTCGACCTCGACAGCCGCGAGGCGCTCGAGGACGCCCTGCGCGCGTTTCCCGGTGCGATCCTGCTCGTCTCACACGACCGCGCGCTGCTCGACGCCGTCGGCACCCGCACCGTGGCCGTCGAGGACGGGACCCTGCGTACCTACCTCGGGGGCTGGGCCGACTACGCCCGCGACCGTGACGAACGCCGAGCCCGGGCACAGGCGGGCGAGCCTGCCGACGGCGCGGGCGGGGCCACCGCGGGAGCCGGGGCCTCGAGCAACGGCGCCGGACAGCGCGCCGCAGCAGACGCGGCCGGGGCGGGCGGCACGCGGGCGGACGGCGCGCGCGCCGCCGAACAGCGCGCCGGCGGCGACGGACAGCGCGCCGCCGGGCCCGGGCCGAAGCGCCCCGCCAAGCCCAAGGGTCCGTCCAAGAACCGCCTCAACGCGCAGCAGCGGGCCGAGGCGGAGGTGGAAGCGGCGGAAGCCTCGCTGCGCGAGCTGGAAGCGGAGCTGTCGCAGCCCGAGGCGTGGGCCACGCGCTACGAGTCGGCCAAGTCCGAGGCGCGCCACACGGCCGCCCGGCGGGCCGTGGAGGCCGCCTACGAGCGGCTGCAGGCGCTCACCGAGGACGGCCAGCCGTAAGACCCGAGCTGAACAACCTGCTCAGGACTTGCAGCTAGCCTTGGTGTTCACGTGAAGGCCGCGCGCAACATCGCCATCATCCTCGCGATCTCCGCGGGCGTGTACTTCATCCCCGGGAGCTCGCGCGGTACCAGCACCGTGGAAGCCGTCATAGGGGCGGCCTTCGGGCTGGCGATCGCCTACCTCGGCCTGCGCATGTACCGCGAACACCGCGTCGCCCTCTACAGCCTCGGAGATCGCCACCGCGCGCTGCTGTACGGGGCGATCGCAGTCGGCGTGTTCGCCGCCGAGGCGCGCGGGCGGATGTGGGAAAGCGGCCTCGGGGAGCTCGCCTGGTTCGTGCTCGTCGGGATCGTGATCTACGCGCTGATGGAGGTCTACCGCTACTCGCGAACGTACTGACCGCGCCGAAGTCCCACCGGCCTGCCGCTCGGCCCCCGCCGTGGGTGCTTCGCACGGCGGGTCAAGACAGATCCCGGGCCCAGGCGCTCGCCGCTCCGTACTCCGCCGTCCGCGCATGCGGTGCTGCAGACGGATGACGCGCGGCGGGTGGACATCTAAGGTTGCGCCATCGTTCGCTGGAGCCGGGATTTCAAGCGGTCGCGGGGCCTCATCGCCACTGTCGTCCTCGCCTCGCTGCTCGTTACGACGTCTGTTGCCGCGGCTCCCCGCGCCAAGGGCATCTACGGCGGGGTGATCGTCGTCGGTCGGGGTGTCGCCGGGGCCAGGCTGGGAATGACACGGGCCCAGGTGATCGCGCGCCTCGGAGCACCCGTGAGCGAGATGCCCAATCGGGGCATGAGCTACGAGGCCCTCCCGCCCAAGAACCCGCACGGGCAGTTCGACATTGCCCTCCAGGGGGGGCGTGTTCGGATGTTCATCGTCTCGCCGCGCAGCACGTGGCGCCTGGCAAACGGGATCCACATCTTCTCGAGCGGCGCGATCGCCCGTCTCATGCACCGGTACGGCCACCGTCTGAAGCCGACCCGGATCGAAGACGGCGAGCGTGTGTATCGCATCACCGAACGCTACCTCGGCCGCACCGTCTGGACGGAGTTCTACGTCGAGCGTTTCGGGCCGGGGGCGAGCATTTACGGCTTCGACCTGCTCTTTCCGCTCACGCGCTGAGCGGCCCCGGAGCGAGGAGTGGGCTCTGCTCCACGGATGTGCCCGGCCCGCGTGCAGCATCGGACCTCGAAGAGCGCCGCAGCGGAAACACGACTGGCGAGCAGGACCTGGAGCCTCGATGCCTTCGGGGACTGGCCAAGCCGGCGCATCGACGCCTCACGCCTAAAGCGGAATCGGCCCGAACGCCGAGTCCAGAAACGACCGGGTAAGGGAGGTCTACCGCTTCTCGCGAACCTACTGACCGGGCGCCTCGTATCCTCGGTCTAGCCATGGCCGCAACCGATGCCGCGTCCCGCGAGGAGGCCGCGGGAAGCCTGCTCGAGCAGCGCAGGTCGCTCCCCGACCAGCCGGGGGTTTACCTGTTCCGGGACGCCTCCGGTCGCGTGCTGTACGTCGGCAAGGCCAAGTCGGTGCGCAAGCGGGTGGCCTCCCACTTCTCCAAGGCGCAGGTCCCCAGCAGCCCCGGTCACGCCGACATGATCGCCGCGGTCGCGCACGTGGAGTGCGTGGTGGTCGCCTCCGAGGCCGAGGCGCTGCTGGCGGAGCAGAGCTTCATCAAGCAGTACCGGCCGCGCTTCAACATCCGCCTGCGAGACGACAAGTCCTACCCCTTCATCGCGATCTCGCTGGACGAGGACTTCCCGCGCGTGTACTTCACCCGCGAGCGCCATCGCGGCAACCGCCTGTACTTCGGCCCCTACTCCAACGCCAAGCGCGTGCGGTCCACGCTCGAGGTGCTCACCAAGGTGTTCATGTTCCGTTCCTGCACCGGGCCCGAGCCGGGCCGGCGCAGCGGCAACCCGTGCCTCGACTACTACATCAAGCGCTGCGAGGCGCCGTGCGTGGGCTACGTCACGCGCGAGGACTACCGGGAGAGCATCGACGGCGTGATCGACTTCCTCTCCGGGCGCTTCGCGAACATCGAGCGCGAGCTCGAGCGGCGCATGCTGGAGGCCGCCGCCGAAGAGCGCTTCGAGCAGGCCACCCTCGAGCGCAACCGCCTGCAGGCCGTGCGTTCGCTGCTCGAGCGGCGCCGGGTGGCGGGCGGCTCGCAGGCCACCTTCGACGCGGTGGCGGTGGCGGTCGACGGCCGCGACGCCAACGCCCAGGTCTTCCAGGTCCGCGACGGGATCCTCAGCGACCGCCAGTCCTTCTACCTCGAGAACGCCACCGAGCGCGAGCCGGCCGAGGTCGCGGAGGAGTTCATGCTCCAGTACTACGGGGGCGGGGCGGCGATCCCGGCGCTGCTCGTGCTGCCGCGGGAGCTCGCCGGACGCGAGGCGCTGCGCGAGGCCCTCGCCAGCCGCCGTGGGGGCCCGCTCGAGATGCGGGTCGCCGAGCGGGGCGAGAAGCGCCGAATCTTCGAGCTAGCCCGGCGCAACGCGGAGCTCGCGCTCGACCAGGAGCGTCTGCGCGCCGAGCGCCGCCGCCAGACGCGGGTGGAGGCGCTGGAGGGTCTCCAGCAGGCGCTCGGGCTCGACGCCCCCCCGATCCGCATCGAGTGCTTCGACATCTCCAACCTCGGCGGCACCCACACGGTCGCCTCGATGGTCGTGTTCGAGGGGGCCGCGCCGAAGAAGTCGGACTACCGCCGCTTCACGATCCGCACCGCGGTGGGCTCCTCCGACGACTACGCGGCGATGGAAGAGGTGCTCTCCCGGCGCCTGGCGCAATGGCAGCGCCAGCTCGAGATCTCTCCCCACGATCCGACATACGACGCCAGCTTCGCGGCGCTCCCCAACATCGTGGTGATCGACGGCGGCAAGGGACAGCTGTCGGCCGGCCTGGCGGCCCTGGGGGCCTTCCGCGAGCAGGGGGTGTGCGTGATCTCACTCGCCAAGCGGATCGAGGAGATCTTCGTCCCGGGCCGCCGCGCGCCGCTGGTGCTCGACCATTCGACCCCCGAGCTGCAGCTGCTGCAGAGGGTCCGCGACGAGGCCCACCGCTTCGCCGTCACCCACCACCGCAGCCGCCGCGACAAGGCCATGACGAGCTCGGTGCTCGACGAGCTACCCGGCATCGGGCCGGCGCGCAAGCGCGCGCTGCTGCGCCATTTCGGCTCGACCGAGGCCGTGCTCGCGGCCTCCCGGGAGGAGCTCCAGAGCGTTCCCGGGCTGCCGCCGAAGGTCGGCCGCGAACTGCACGGCAGCCTGCGCCGTGCCGGCTAGGGAGAGGCGCCCGGGGGAGCCGCGCGTCCACGTGGTGCCTGCCGGGAGCCGCGCTGCGCGGGCCGGGAGCCGTCTCGTGCTCGACGGGCACCCCACGCGGGGACCCGGCGGCCGCCGCCGCCGGCACGGAAGATTGCACCCCTCGTCCGTCGTTGACGGCACAATCAGCTCGAGATGGCCGTAATCAGGCCCCTACGCTCAGCGAAATCGGCGGGCGGGCGGACGGGCGCGGCCCGGTCCGAGAAGCTGGTGATCGAGACCCGCCTGCAGGAGCTCGTGGTGATCACGGGCTTCTCCGGCGCGGGCAAGTCGACCGCCATGAACGTGTTCGAGGACGCAGGCTACTTCTGCGTGGACAACCTCCCGCCGGAGATGATCCGCTCGCTGGTGGAGCTGTTCGTGCACCGTGGCTCGAAGGTGGAGCGCGCGGCCGTCGTGTCCGACGTGCGCGGGGGCGTGTACTTCGAGTCCCTGCAGGCGGTCGTCGACGACCTCGACGCCCTCGGCCTCAACCACCACGTGCTGTTCCTCGAGGCCTCCGAGCAGACGCTGGTGACGCGCTACAAGGAGACGCGCCGGCGCCACCCGTTGGCCCCCGAGGGGAGCATCTCGGCCGGGGTGGCGGCCGAGCGCTCGCTGTTGGAGCCCCTGCGGGTTCGCGCCGACCTGGTCATCGACACGACCGGGATGTCGGCCGCCACGCTGCGGGAGCGGATCGCCGACGAGCTGCTGCCGCACAAGCCCGCGCGCCTGTCGGTCACCTTCATGAGCTTCGGCTTCAAGCACGGGCCGCCCCGCGAGGAGGATCTCGCCTTCGACGTGCGCTTCCTCGCCAACCCCCACTACGAGCCCGAGCTGCGCGAGCTGACCGGGCTCGACCAGGCGGTCGTCGACTACATCGCCCGCGACGGGCGCCTGGCGCAGCTGTACGAGCGCCTGTTCGCGCTGCTGGACTTCCTGCTGCCCCAGTACGTCGCCGAGGGCAAGGCCCACCTCGTGATCGCGATCGGCTGTACCGGCGGGCGCCACCGCTCGGTGGCGATCGCCGAGCGCCTGGCGGAGCGCTACCAGGGCCAGCCCGACCTCGACGTGGCGGTCGCCCACCGCGACATCGAGTCCGGCCGCCGCAGCGCCTGACGCGCGCGCTGCTCGGTGGCGGGCGCGAGCGCTCGTCGCGCTCACCGGCCGGCCCTCGCCGCGGGCGAGCCCCGCCCGACGATGCGGCTATCTACTGACCGCGCTGCCACGGCGCGCTGATAGCCTGCTCGCCGCACGAGGGGCCGCAGGCCGAGTCTTCGGAGCCCCCGACCAACCTGCCCCTGGAGAGACGCATGCCCGTACGCGTTGGGATCAACGGATTTGGCCGCATCGGGCGCAATGTGCTGCGCTCCGCCGCCGCCCGCGAGGACTCCGCTGAGCTCGAGTTCGTGGCAGCCAACGACCTGACCGACGCCCGCACGCTGGCCCACCTGCTCAAGTACGACTCGATCCTCGGCCCCTACCCGGGCTCGGTCAGCCAGCGCGGGGAGGACGCGATCGAGATTGACGGCCGCGAGCTGAAGGTGCTCGCGGAGACCGACCCGGCCGCGTTGCCGTGGGGCGAGCTGGGGGTGGACGTCGTGCTCGAGTCCACCGGTCGCTTCACCGACCGCGACAGCGCCGCCAAGCACCTCTCCCAGGGGGCTCGCAAGGTGGTGATCTCCGCGCCCGCCGTGGAACCCGACGCGACCGTCGTGCTGGGGGTCAACTTCGACGAGGTCTACGACCGCGAGGCTCACGACGTGATCTCGAACGCCTCCTGCACGACCAACTGCCTGGCGCCCGTGGCCAAGGTGCTCAACGACACGGTCGGGATCGAGCACGGGCTGATGACGACGATCCACGCCTACACGGCCGACCAGCGCCTGCAGGATCTGCCCCACAAAGACCTGCGCCGGGCGCGGGCGGCGGCGATCAACCTGATCCCCGCCTCCACCGGCGCCGCCAAGGCAATCGGCCTCGTGATCCCCGAGCTGCAGGGCAAGCTCCACGGTTTCGCGGTGAGGGCGCCGGTGCCGACCGGCTCGGTGGTAGACCTGACCGTCGAGTGTCCCCGCGAGACGAGCGTCGAGGAGGTCAACGCCGCGCTGCGTGCCGCCAGCGAGAGCGCTCCCCTCGAGGGGATCATGCAGTACACCGAGGACCCGATCGTGTCCACCGACATCATCTCCTCGCCGTACTCCTCGATCGTCGACTCGCTGCTGACGGCCGTGATCGACGGCACGATGGTGAAGGTGGTCGCGTGGTACGACAACGAGTGGGGCTACTCGAACCGGCTCGTGGACCTGCTCGGCCGCGTGCTGTAGCGCTCGCGCCGTGAGAAGCCTGGATGATCTGGACGTCGCCGGCCGGCGGGTGCTCGTGCGGGTGGACTTCAACGTCCCGCTCACCAAGGACGGCGGCGCCACCGTCGTCGCCGATGACAGCCGCATCCGCGCGGCGCTGCCGACGATCGACGAGCTCCGCCGCCGCCACGCCCGGCTGATCCTCGTCTCGCACCTCGGCCGCCCGGGCGGCAAGCCCGACCCGGCGCTCTCGATGGCCCCCGTCGCCGCCCGCCTGCGGGAGCTGACGGGGGTCCCCGTGAAGCTGGCCCCCGCGGTCGTCGGGGAGGCGGTCAGGGAGCTCGGCGAGGGGCTCGGCGACGGTGAGCTGCTGCTGCTCGAGAATGTACGCTTCGAGCCGGGCGAGGAGCGCAACGACCCCGAGCTGGCCCGCGGGCTGGCGGCCCTGGCCGACGTCTACGTCGACGATGCCTTCGGCGCCGCACACCGGGCGCACGCCAGCACCGAGGGCGTGGCCCACCTGCTGCCCGCGGCCGCCGGGCGCCTGCTCGAACGCGAGGTGCGGACCCTGTCGGAGATCCTCGAGCACCCGGCCCGCCCGCTGGTGGCGGTGCTCGGGGGGGCGAAGGTGGCCGACAAGATCGCGGTCATCGACCGCTTCCTGGAGCTCGCCGACGCGATCCTGATCGGGGGCGCGATGTGCTTCCCGTTCCTGCGCGCCGAGGGCCACGAGGTGGGGTCGTCGCTGTGTGCGCCCGCCGACGTGGAGCACGCCGCTCGGGCGCTCGAGCACGCCGACCGCCCCGGCACGGCCGCCATCGAGCTGCCGCTGGACCTCGTGATCGCCCGCGAGCTGAGCGCGGAGGCGGAGCGCCGCGTGCTCGACGGCGTCGACGTGCCCGCCGGCTGGATGGGCCTCGACATCGGCCCCCGCACCGTGGCCGCCTACGCGCAGCGGCTGGCGGGAGCCGGGACCGTGTTCTGGAACGGGCCGATGGGGGCCTTCGAGGTGGAGCCGTTCGCCGCCGGGACCCGCGGTGTCGCCGAAGCGGTCGCGTCCAGCCCGGCGCTGACCGTGGTCGGCGGCGGAGACTCGGTGGCGGCATTGAGGGGGCTGGGGCTGCAGGACGCGGTCGACCACGTCTCGACCGGGGGCGGGGCGACGCTCGAGCTGATCGAGGGCCGCACGCTACCCGGGGTGGCCGCGCTGCAGGGCGCGGGGATCGCCCGGTGAGCCCGCGCACGCCGCTGATCGCGGGCAACTGGAAGATGTACAAGACCGAGCAGCAGGCCGAGGAGTTCATCCAGGCGCTGCTGCCGCTGGTGTCCTCGCTGGACGGCATAGACGTCGGCATCTGCGTGCCGTTCACCGACCTGCGGGCGATGACCGACAGCGCCCGCGGCTCGCGGGTGGAGGTGTTCGCCCAGAACATGCACCACGATCCGGAGGGCCCGTTCACGGGCGAGATCTCCCCGCCGATGTTGGTCGAGCTGGGCGTCCACGGGGTCGTGCTCGGCCACTCCGAGCGGCGCGAGCTGTTCGGCGAGAACGACCGGGCGCTCGCGCTGAAGGTCCCGGCGGCGCTCGACGCCGGGCTGGTGCCGATCCTATGCGTGGGCGAGACCGAGCAGGAGCGCGACGAGGGGGCCACCGAGCGCAAGCTCCGCCAACAGATCCAGGAGGACCTGGCCGGCGTCCCGGCCGAGCGCGTGCCGGAGGTGGTGATCGCCTACGAGCCGATCTGGGCGATCGGGACCGGCCGCGTCGCGAGCCCCGAGCAGGCCCAGGAGGCAAGCTCCTTCATCCGCGCGCTGGTCGGCGACCGCGGCGCCGATGCCGGCGCGGTGAGGATCCTGTACGGCGGCTCGGTCAAGCCCGACAACGCGCCCGAGCTGCTTTCGCTCGAGGACGTCGACGGGGCCCTCGTGGGCGGCGCCTCGCTGGAGGCCCGCTCGTTCGCGGCGATCGCCGAGTCGGCGGCCGCCGTCGCGGGCGCAACGTCCTCGTGACGCTCCCGCCGGGGCCGGCGAAGCTCCCGGCCCCGCGGGCGTGCCTGGTCGTGCTCGACGGCTGGGGGATCGCCGAGCCGGGCCCGGGCAACGCCATCTCGCTCGCCGACACACCGGTGTTCGACGAGCTGTGGGGGCAGTACCCGCACACCACGCTGCGGGCGTGGGGGCGCGCGGTGGGCCTGCCCGAAGGCCAGATGGGCAACAGCGAGGTGGGTCATCTGAACCTCGGCGCGGGGGCCGTCGTACGCCAGGACCTGGCGCGCATCGACGACGCGCTCGCGGACGGCTCGCTGGCCGCCAACCCGGTGTTGCGGGAGGCGCTCGGCGGCGCCGAGCGGGTGCACCTGATCGGGCTCGTGTCCGACGGCGGCGTGCATTCCTCGCTCGAGCACCTGCGCGGGCTCGTGAGCGTCGCGCGCGAGCTGTCCGTGCCGGACGTCGTGATCCACGCGTTCACCGACGGCCGCGACACGCTGCCCCACGCCGGGATCGCGTTCCTACGCGAGCTCGACGCGACCCCCGGCGCCCGCGTGGGGTCCGTCGTCGGGCGCTACTGGGCGATGGACCGGGACCGCCGCTGGGACCGGACCCAGCGCGCCTACGACCTGCTCGTCCACGGGGAGGCGCCGTACCGCGCCGACAGCGGAGCGGAAGCCGTCCGCGACGCCTACGACCGCGACGAGACGGACGAGTTCATCGAGCCGACCGTGGTCGACGGCGAGGCCCGCATCCGTCCCCAGGACTCGGTGCTGGCCTTCAACTTCCGCCCCGACAGGATGCGCCAGCTGACGCGGGCGCTGGCCGAGCCCGGCTTCGGTGAGACGGGGGAGCAGCTCCCCGGCTGGCAGGGGCGGGGCGGCAGCCCGCCGGTGGCCCGCTACACGACCCTGACCCGCTACGAGGAGGACTGGAGCTACCCCGTGCTGTTCGAGCCCGAGCACCCCTCCAGCACCCTCTCGAGCGTGCTCGCCGCCGAGGGAGCCACACAGCTGCACGTGGCCGAGACCGAGAAGTACCCGCACGTCACGTACTTCTTCAACGGCGGCGAGGAGGCCCCGGAGCCGGGTGAGCGCCGCGAGCTGGTGCCCTCCCCACGCGACGTTCCCACGTACGACCACAAGCCGCAGATGAGCGCCCCCGAGGCGGCGGCGGCGTTCGTGTCGGCGTGGCTGGCCGACGCGCCCCGCTTCGCGATCATCAACTTCGCCAACGCCGACATGGTCGGCCACACCGGCGTGATCGCGGCGGCCGTGGCGGCGGTGGAAACGGTCGATTACTGCCTCGGAGAGGTGGTCGCGGCCGTCCACGAGCGCGGTGGCGTGTGCGTCATCACGGCCGACCACGGCAACGCCGATCACATGCTCGAGCCCGACGGCTCGCCCAACACGGCCCACTCGATGAACCCGGTGCCGCTGATCGTCACCAGCCACGCCTGCCGGCTGCGGCCCGAACCGGGGATTCTGGCCGACGTGGCTCCCACCGTGCTCGAGTTGATCGGCATCCCCAAGCCCGGGACGATGACCGGCCATTCGCTGCTCCAGACCGGCTGATGTCGCGCAGGCTGCTGAGCGCGTTCTTCGTGGCGGCCGGCGTCAACCACTTCTGGCACCCACGCTTCTACGAAGCCATCGTCCCGCCCAGCCTGCAGTCGCGCCGGCACGGGGTGGTGATCGTGAGCGGGATCGCCGAGATCGTCGGGGGCGCCGCTGTGCTGCCGCGGCCGACCCGGCGCCTGGCGGGGCCCTACCTGGTGGCGCTGCTGGCCGCCGTGTTCCCGGCGAACCTGTACATGGCGTCGGCGCCCGAGCGCTTCAGCAGGTACCCGCGCTGGACGCTGTACGCGCGTCTGCCGTTCCAGCCGCTGATGATGCTGTGGGCGTGGCGCGCGACGCGCTGATGGGCGCGATCGCCCGCAATGGCGCTGCCGACGCTGCTATGTTCGGCATTGGAGAGGGAGCCCGGAGGGGCCATCCGTTGTCAACCGCGACCGACGTCAACCTTTCAACCCAGGGCCAGGACTCGCTGACGTTCGGCGAGCTGCGGGCCTGGCGGGGACTGCTCCGCGCGCACGCCTGCCTGGCCAAGCGGGTGGACTCGGAGCTCGAGCGGGCCCACCATCTGCCGATGACCTCCTATGAGGTGCTCAACCACCTCCACGAGGCGCCGGCGGGGAGGATGCGGATGTGCGACCTCGCCGAGCAGGCGCAGCTGTCTCGCAGCGGGCTCACGCGCATGGTCGACCGGCTCGAGCGTGAGGGCCTGCTGGGCCGCTGCTCGTGCGACCACGACGCCCGCGGCGCCTATGCGTGCCTCACCGACGCCGGACGCGAGCGCCTCGAGGCCGCCCGCGTTACCCACCTGGCCGTCGTCCGCCAGCAGTTCTTCTCGCACTTCAACGAGGCCGAGCTGGACCTGCTGGCCGACATGTGGGAGCGGATCGCTCCCTGCAACGGCCACCAGGACGGCTGATCCGTCGACCCCGAGAGCCGCCCCCCATCGGGGCGGTTAGTTCTCGGCCGCGGGCGGACGGTCCTCGGTCTCGCGCCGGAGCCCGTCCACCGCGGCAGCCGCAGGGTGCCGCTCGCCCTCCGGAGCAGCCGCAGGCTGCTGCTCGTCCCCCGGAGCAGGCGCGGGCTGCTGCTCGCCGGGCGGCAGCCGCCGCGCGCCCGGGCGGTGGCGGGCGGCTCGCCGGTGCCATACGACGAAGCCCCCGATCGCGACGATCACCGCGATCAGGCCCCATAGCCCGAAGGCTTCCAGCGCCCCGCTGGCCGAGCTGCCCAGCAAGTAGGCGATCGTCCCCACCACCACCGCCCAGGTGATACCGCCGAGCGCGTTCCACAGCAGGAACGAGCGCCACCGCATGTGCGTGGCGCCGGCCAGCCACGAGGCCCACACCCTCAGGCCCAGCACGAAGCGCCCGAAGAACACCGCCTTCGGGCCGTGGCGCTCGAAGAACGGCTGGCCCGTGGCGAGCACCTGCAGGCGCTGATAATGGAAGGGGCCGGGCCGTTCCAGCAGCCAGCGCCCGCCCTTGCGCCCGATCAGGTAGCCGATGTTGTCCCCGACGATCGCGGCGGCGGCCGCGACCGCGATCACCAGCTCGATCTGCAGCGTTTCCTGGCTGGCCAGCACCGAGGCGGCGATCAGCGCCGTCTCGCCGGGGATCGGCATGCCCGAGGTCTCCGCCATCACGAGCAGGAACAGCAGCGGGTAGCCGGACACCCTGACGAGGTGTTCGACGTCGAGGATCGCCGCGAGCGTCAGCAGAGTCATCACATCCGTCCCCTTTCAGGATGGCGCACCGCCCCCGCGGCGGCCCGGGTGGCCGGCGGGAGACCCCGCCTGCGGCCTGCTACTGGGTGTTTTCGGCGACCAGTTGCTTGAGCGCCTCGGCGCTGCGGTGGATGTCCGGGTAGACGACGTCGCGCAGCACGACCTTGGTCGTGCCGGGGGCGGTGGCAACGATCGCAGCGGCGGCGGCGGCGGCGATCAGCAGCACCACGACCAGCGCGAGCAGCACCCGCGAACCCCGCCGGCGGCGGCGGGGGGCGGCAGCGGGGCGCCGGACCGGCCGCGCGGGCGGCGTCTCCCGCGGGGCTCCCCGGCGAGGCCGGCGCTGGGCCACCGCGGCTCCCGCGGCGGCGGTGCCCTCACCGCGGGGCAGCACGCTGGTGGCGGTGGTGGGGGCCGGCCCGTGCTCCTCGGGCACCTCTCGCTGGGGCGAGATCTGGCGGGCCCCCTCGTTGAGCGCGCGGCGCATCTCCCGGGCGGTGGCGTAACGGTCGCGCGGATCGAGCGCCAGCGCGATCGCGATCGCGTCGGCCAGCTCCGGGCAGACCGCCGCCACGATCGTGTCGAGCTTCGGCGGGTGCTCGTTCTGCTGCTTGAGGGCGAGCTCGGTGAGCGAGGTCGCCTCGTATGGCAGCCGGCCCGAGATCAGCTGGTAGGCGACCACGCCCAGCGCATACAGGTCGGCGCTCGGGCCCGCCTCCTCGCCGCGAGCCTGCTCGGGCGCCAGGTAGGCGGCGGTCCCCAGCACCGATCCCACCTGGGTGATGCTCGACTGCTCGGTCGCCTTGGCGATCCCGAAGTCGGCGAGCTTGACCTGGCCTTCGCGTGCCCGCAGCAGGTTGCCGGGCTTGACGTCGCGGTGGACGACCCCGTGCCGGTGGGCGTAGTCGAGGCCCTCGCAGGCCTGTTCGATGATCGACAGCGCGTCGGCGACCTCCACCCACCCCTCGTCGCGGAGGATCTCCGCACACGAGGCGCCCTCGATGTACTCCATCACGATGAAGTACTGGCCGGTGCTCTCGTCGGTCCCGGAGTCGTACACCTGGACGATGTTGGGGTGCACCAGTCGCGCGGCCGCCTGGGCCTCGCGCTGGAAGCGGGAGACGAACGCCGGGTCGTCCGCGAGGTGCTCGGCGAGCAGCTTCACCGCCACCTGCCGCTCGAGCCGCAAATCGAGCGCGAGGTGCACGGTCGACATCCCGCCGAAGCCGAGCCGGTCCTGGAGGCGGTAGCGGCCGGCGATCTCGACCGCGTTCATTTCGAGCCTTCCGGAGCCCCGGCCCCGCCGGACGCCGATTCTTCGCCGCCGGCGGGGGGTTCTTCGTTGCCCTGGCTGCCGCCGCTGCCGCCCTGGGATTCCCCGGGTGCCGGCGTCCCGCCGCCGCTGCTCGGCGGCGTGGTGCTCGTGGCGGGGGGCGTCGTGGTGGTCTTCGGCGCGGTCGGTGTGGTGGTCGTGGTCGTCGTCTTCGGTTCGGTCGTGGTCCTGGTCGTGGTCGTGTGGGTCTGGCCGGCGAGCGGCTGGGCGCACAGTTCGCGGGCGCGCACGCGCAGGTTGGCGATGCCCTGGCGGAGGTTCGCCCGCAGCCCGGCATCGACGGTCGCGGGAAGCGAGCGGAAGTCCTCTTCCGTCTTGGCCAGCGCGGCTTCGGTGTCGGAGCAGTTCCCGCCGCCGCTTTCGGCGGCCTCCTGGACGGTTTCGAAGTCGCCCAGCAGGGGTCCGGCGTGGGCCGAGGGGATCAGGCCCTTGCCGGAGCTGCCGCACGCCGCCAGGGCGGCCGCGGCGGCGAGCGCGAGCAGCGCTGCCCCCAGCGCCCGCGCGCGTCGGCGTGGGCCCGTGGCGTGAACGCCTACGCGGCTCATGTCACTGACCGTACTCCAGGCGCTCGGCGAGCGAGTCGGGCAGGCGGGCCGCACGGATCGCGGCGGCCGCGCCGGCGACGTCGTAGGGCACGCGGTGGTAGTGGACGGCGAGGCTGTCGAGGTCGAGCGCCATCCAGGCCGCGCGCGGATCGCCGTCACGCGGCTGCCCGACACTGCCGGGGTTCAGCAGCCATTCGCCCTCGCCGACATCCAGCACGGTCCCGTCCGGTCGCGGCTCGCCCTCGGCCAGCTCGCCGTCGCGGCGCTCGAACGAGAGCGCCACGTGGGAGTGGCCGATCAGGCATACGCGGTGCTCCTGGGCGTCGAGGCACAGATCGGCCAGCAGCGTGGAGAGGACGTACTCCCACACCGGGTCCCGCGGGCTGGCGTGGTACAGGCCCACCGAGCCCTCGCGTGCCTGCGGCTCGAGGCCTTCGAGGAAGGCGAGGTTCTCCGGCGCGATCACCTCGCGGGTCCACTGGGCCGCGAGCATGGCGCCCCGCGAGAACTCATCGAGGGGGATCTCGCCGGTGACGGCCAGGTCGTGGTTGCCCGCCAGGCAGACCGCCGCATGCTCGCGGGCGAGCTCGACGCACGCGTCGGGATCGGCCCCGTAGCCGACGAGGTCCCCGAGGCACCACAGCTCGGACGCCTCGGAGTCGGCGACGGCCTCGAGCGTCGCCTCGAGCGCCTGCCGGTTGGCGTGGATGTCGGAGATGACGGCGACCTTCACGGTTGCAGGGTAGGAGTGGGTTCGGGCGCCACGCCCGGGCGGCGGATCCGCCGCAGCTGAAGTGTGCGCACGGGCCGCGTGACCGCGGCTACTGCTCGGGCTCGGAGGCCGACTCGCCGCCCCCGTACTCGGGGAGGTTCTTGATGCCCTCCCGCGTGCGCCACTTCGAGTAGTTGTCCTCCATCGCGTCGATCAGCTCGCGCATGAACCGTGGCGACAGATTGATACGGGACACCACCACGCCCGGGACCTCCTCGGACTCCACCTCGTGGTCGACCCGCGCGAAGGTCACGGTGAACTCGTAGTCGGAGTGGCTGACGTTCGCGAAGTTCGCGTACACGCCGCCCATGATCTCGGGGGAGAGGTGGATGTTGATGTGGCGCTCCGCGCCTGATTCTTGATCGGTCACACGGCTAGTATCGCAACCGGCGCACTCCCACCCAATGACACCCGACGACAGCTCCGACCAGCGGCCCGGGGCGGCGGAGCCGCTTGGTGCCCTGCGCGCGGAGCTGCTGGCGGCCGCGCGCGAGGTGGCGACCGGCGCGCCCGGCTCGGATGGCGGGAACGGCGGGCCGGAAGGAGGCTCGCCGCTGCAGTCGCTGCTGGCCGCCGGCGGCCCGGTCGCGCTCGAGCGCCCGCGGCGGGCGGAGTTCGGGGACTACTCGACGAACGCCGCGCTGGTGCTCGCGCCCGCGCTGGGTGCGAAGCCGAGGGAGCTCGCCGAGTCGCTCGGTGTCACCCTGCGCGAACGGATGTCGGGGGTGCTGGAGCGGTTCGAGGTGGCGGGCCCCGGGTTCCTGAACCTGTTCCTGTCGGACTCGTGGCTGGCGGGCGCGCTGGCCGAGGTGCTCGCCGCCGGTCCCCGGTACGGCTCCGGGGGGGTCGTTGACCCCCAGCGGATCCTTGTGGAGTTCGTGTCGGCCAACCCCACCGGGCCGATGCACGTCGGCCACGCCCGCAACGCCGCCTACGGGGACGCGCTGGCCCGCATGCTGGCGGCCCATGGCCACAGCGTGGAACGCGAGTTCTACGTCAACGACGCCGGTGCCCAGATTCGCAAGCTCGGAGAATCGGTGAGCGCCCTGGCGCGGGGCGGGCAGCCCCCGCAGGACGGCTACCTCGGAGACTACGTGGGAGAGCTGGCGCAGGAGATCCCCGGCTCCCGGGATCGCGACCCCGCCGACGTCGGCCGCGACGCCGTCGCCCTGATGGTGCGGAACATGGAATCCGCGCTGGCGACGTTCCGCGTGGAGACCTTCCACCGCTGGACGTATGAGAGCGAGCTGTACGAGGGTCAGCCGAGCGCGGCGGAGCGCACGATCGCGGCGTTGACGGACGGCGGCCACACGTACACCAGCGAGGGGGCGCTGTGGTTGCGGACCACGGAGTTCGGCGACGACAAGGACCGCGTGCTGGTCCGCTCGACCGGCGAGCACACCTACTTCGCCTCCGACATCGCCTACCACCAGAGCCGCCGCGAACGGGGCTACGAGCGCCAGATCGACATCTGGGGAGCCGACCATCACGGGTACCTGCTGCGCACGAAGGCCGCCTACGCGGCCCTCGGGAGCGATCCGGACGAGCTCGAGCTGCTCATCATGCAGCTCGTTCACCTGGTGCGGGGGGGCGAGCGCGCGCAGATGTCCAAGCGGGCGGGCGAGTTCGTGACGCTCGAGGACCTCGTGGGGGAGATCGGGGTGGACGCCGCGCGCTGGTACCTGCTGGCCCGCTCCCACGACACCACCGTCGACCTCGACCTCGACCTGGCGCGCGAGCAGTCGGCCGAGAACCCCGTGTACTACGTCCAGTA
This sequence comes from Solirubrobacteraceae bacterium, assembly GCA_035515315.1. Taxonomy (GTDB): domain Bacteria; phylum Actinomycetota; class Thermoleophilia; order Solirubrobacterales; family Solirubrobacteraceae; genus Palsa-744. The sequence goes on along the minus strand of DATJBO010000165.1, from coordinate 3,446 downwards.
CGCCCACGCCCGGATCGCCTCGATCGCCGCCAAGGCGGGGGCGGCACGGGTGCAGGAGGCGCTGGCGGCCGCCGCCACGCCGACCCGGATGCCGTTGCACCCGGCCGAGCGGGCCCTGATCGAGCAGCTGCTCGCGTTCCCGGGCGAGCTGGCCGAGGCAAGCGAGCGGCGCGCTCCCCACCGCCTGGCGGCGTACGTGCTCGAGCTCGCGCAGACCTTCACGGCCTTCTACCGCGACTGCCGCGTGCTCGGCGCCGAGCCGCACGAGCTCGAGTCGCTGCGGATCGCCCTCTCGGAGGCCACACGCACGACGATCGCACGCTGCCTCGGCCTGCTGGGCGTGAGCGCCCCGGAGCAGATGTAGGCCGCGCGCCCCGTCCCCGGGCGGGGGCTCCCCGCCCCCCGGCCGGGCTCGCCGCCGGCCGGCGGATGCCGCTAATCGAAGCGCGACAGGTCGGCCTCCAGGCGGGAGGCGTCGTCGGCGCTGAGCGGCGAGGCCTCCTCGGCCGCGACGGCCGGCCCCTCGCCCCGGCGGCGCCAACGCAGCAGAAGCATCGCGAGCAGGGCAGCCAGCGCCGTCACAACGGCGGCGGGGATCAGATACACGGTCAGGTCGAAGCCGCTGGCGGGCGGCAGCGCGAGCACGGTGGACCCGTACTGGCCCACCAGCGCGCGCTTGATCTGGGCTTCGTCGCGGCCTTCGTCGATCAGTTCCCGGATGAAGGCGCGCTCGCGGTCGGCCTGCGGGGACTCGGCGACGTTGAGCGGGATCTTGCACGTGACGCACATCACCTGGCGTTCGATGCTCGTCAGCGACGCCCGCGGGGGCTCGGCCGCCGCCGCGTCGCCGGCGCAGGCGAGCGCCAGGGACGGCGCGGCCACCGCCAGGCACAGCGCGGCGAGGGCGCGGCGGCGCATCACGCGGTCTGCGCGAGCGCCAGCGCGTGGTTGAGGAAGCGCCGGTCGATCTCGCCCCGGGAGATGGCCACGATCCGGCCGTGGCGGTCGATCACGAAGCTCTCGGGCAGCTGGTCGGTGCCGTATGAGTGGGCGAACGAGCCGGTGTTGTCGCGCAGGTTGGGGTAGCTGAGGTGGTAGCGGCGCACGAAGCCCCGCGAGTCGGGGGTGGCATCGAGGTAGGTGACCCCCAGGACCGTCCCGTCGAGGTGGCCCAGCCGGGTCTGGGTGCGCTCGAGCAGGGGCGCCTCCTGCTCGCACGGCTGGCACCACGAGGCCCAGAAGTTGAGGACCACGACCTTCCCCCGAAGTGAGCGCAGCGAGCTCTTCCCGTCGCCGCCGAGGACGGGCAGCTCGGTCGACGCGTTGGGCGCCACCGGGTAGCGGCCCGAGGCGACCAGCTCGTCGAGCGTGCGGCTGGCGGCCTGGTGGGAGACGCCGTAGACGAGGAGCGCAATCAGGCCGGCCCCCGCGAGGGCCGCGATCACGGGCAGGACGCGGCGTTTCACTCCCGCACAAGGGTAGTGCCGCAGGATCCCCCGCACGCCGCAGGCGCGCTTGGCGCCGCGGCGACACGGGGGCCTCGGGCTCCGGCGCGCTGGCGGGACGCGGCCGGGCGAGGGCTGTACGCCGGTGGTCGCCTAAGCGGCCTGGAGCTGCGGCCGGCGTGGACCGGAGGAAGCCGCGCCGGGCTCCCGGCCGCCGTCGGCATCCTCCACGGCCCACACGAGCCGCTCGATCATCTGCATGCTGGAGTGCCGGTCCGCCAGATGGACCTTCAGCACCTGCTCGTCCATGAGAATCCTGTCGCCGGAATCGTCGGTGACTACAACGCGGGCCATCTCCCCATCCTTCCCTTGTGGTTTGCGTCGGTCCCGATGCGATTGCCCGGTGTGTGCGGGAACTAAACCCGGGGTGCAGGATCGTAACCAGCGTTGGCGGCGGACCGCGTTGCGTGCCCCGGGCCCTCGGGCGGACCCGGCGCGCGGCGCGCGGCACCCGTCGCCCGCGCTGCGCCTAGCAGAACGGCAGCTGGTCGAGCAGCCCCGTGACCTCGAGCGTCTTTTCGGCGGGCCCGGACATGCCCCGTTCGATCACGTAGCCGCAGCCGCACTCCTCGCAGATCTTGCGCCCGCTGAGCAGCGCATAGATGCCCGCCGAGTCCATGTGGCCGAGCTCGTGCAGGTCGAGCATCACGCTGCGGGCCCCTTCGTCGCAGGCCCGACGGAGGGCTCGGATCAGATCCTGCGAGCTGGCCAGGTCGAGCTCGCCGCGGACGTGGAGCCGGCGGTGCCGGGAGGGTCCGTCGAAGTCGATCTCGAACACGCCTTCCACGTGGCGATTGTTACCCGCTTCGGGGGCATTTCGAAGCATGGGCCCGCGGATGACTCGCCCGCGACCCGGGTCCCGCCCGAACCGCCATGAAAGGCCATAAACTCGGGCTGCTGCGGCGATAGCTCAGTTGGTAGAGCGCAAGCTTCCCAAGCTTGAGGTCGCGGGTTCGAGACCCGTTCGCCGCTTAGAAGTTCGTCCCTGCAAATGGGCGCTTTTCGTCGGCTCCGAGAAAGCGTGGGCGGATGGTCCTTTTGGAAATCGGTCGTCCTGGTGCCCAATAGTGCCCAATGGCCGGGCCTCCACTAGCGCCATCAGGCGTGCGCGCTCGCCGGGCTCGGTAGCTATCGCCCGCGCGTAGACGCGTAACGTCAGGCGCGCGTCGGTGTGCCCGAGCTGCTCCATGACCTCGGGTGCAGTTCGCCCGATCGCGAACAGGATCGAGGAATAGGTGCGGCGGAGCGAGTGAAGCGTCAAACCATCCGGGAGCGTCGAGCGGTTGGACGCCGCGAGCCCCACGTTGGCGCGCTCGATCGCTTGGTGGAGCACCCGCTGGCGCACGTTGGTTCTGCTTTGGACTCCACCGCGGTTGGTTCCAAAGACCAGCGAATCTCTCTCCGGCTTCGTGGAGGCCTTCAGTTTCGCGAGCTCCTCGCGAAGTACCGGGAGGAGAGTGATCTCTCGGATCCCTGCGCCCGTCTTCGAGCTGGTGACGCGCAGGCGCTTAGCGGTGAGGTCGACATCTGACCAGCACAGCGCAAGCAGCTCGCTGATCCGCAGGCCGGCGAAAGTCAAAGTGGTGAGGATCGCGTGTCGGGGCATCGAAGGCCCGCTTCGCGCTGCCCTGTCGAGCTCTGCCGCTGCTCGCAGCAAGGCGTCGATGTGCGCGGCCTGGTCGATGTAGGAACGACGTGGCCCCGGCGCGCGCAGTTTGCGCCGGTGGCGGTTGATGCGCATGGGGTTGCGCGCGATCAGCTCGCGCTCCTCAGCGACGTCGAGGATCTGCCCGAGGCGCGTCAGCGTCTTATTGATCGAGGTGGCATTCAGTCGACCCTCGCGCAGCTTGTGGGCGCGGTATCGGTCGATCTCGGCGATCGTGATCTGGCTGAGGCGGTGCTGCTCGAAGAAGCGCAGCAGGTGATACGTGAGCGCCCACT